>DAOTYQ010000179.1:0-1845 GCA_034434735.1 Chloroflexota bacterium | reverse complement strand
GGCGCCCGCCCGAAGAAGAAGCGGTCGAAGACCCGGACGGTGAAGCCGACGGCGAGGAGCTCCTCGACGAGGACGCTCCCGACGTAGCCGGCTCCGCCGACGACCAAGACTCGACTCACGCTCGTGCTCCTCGTTGCGCCCGGATCCGGTGGCGCTCGACCGACGGCGCCGCTTCCTGGGCTTCCGAGTCTACCGAACTCGCTCGAGGTTCAGGCTCACCGGCGCTCCGGCAGCGGGGCGTAGCACCGTCGCGGGCTAGCGATCGGATCCCCCGTCGCCAGGCTGACTCAGCGGTGGAACCCGACCGTGCAGCGCGGCCGGTCGCTGCCGTCCGCCGGGCTCGACGGCCAGCGACGTCGGCTTGCCGAGCTCGACCGGGTGGAGATAGCGACCGCGCTCGGTCGGGCCCTTGGCTTCCTCGACCCGGATCGGGTGGGCCCGGGCCCACGCATCCTTACGGACGCCCGTCACCTGCCAGCAGACGGTCCCACCGGGGGTCCCGCCGGCGATGGTGAAGGTGCCGTCCTCCGGGAGCGATCCGACGTGGAGGTCGGGCATCGCCCCGCCGACGGGGGTGAGCTGGATCCGGACGTCGCGGTTGAGGGCCGCGAACCAGGCTGGCATGGTGACCGCGGCCTGTCCAGCGCCGTCGAGGCGGAGGACGCCGTCGTAGACGGTCTTCATCTCGTCGCTCTCGACGAAGGAGTGGACGAGGTACTTGTTCGCCGGGTCGAGGGGGTGATCGATCTTGAAGGTCCCGCCGCCCTTCGAGACCGAGCCCGATACGTAGAGATTGCCATAAACGTACGCATCCGCGGTGACGCCGAGATCGCCGACGGCATACATCCCGAAGCCGGGATAAAGCGCATATCCCAGCACGCCCACGCCGACGAGCGAGGCATCGAGGTTCGCGCCATAGACTCCGACGCCGTCCGGGTTGATAGCTTGGCCGAGCACGGCAGCGAAGAAGCCGGTCTGCGTTGCCTGGTGGATCGCCCGGACGGCGTTCGCCGAGGTGTTCGAGGTCGTCGCGACGAGGCCGTGGTTGTTGTTCCCGATCGCCCGGACCCCGGCGCCGGTCCCGCCGGCGGGACCGCTGTTGACGCCCTGGACGCCGTCGCTGTTGGCCCCGTCGGCCTTGCCGTAGACGCCGCGGGTCGCGTTCGAACCCGTCTGGGAGGTCCAGCCGAAGATCCCCGTCGAGTTCGTCGCGGTGTTCGTCGTCTTGAGGGTGAAGCTCGCCCCGGTGGCGGCGCTGTTGAGGATCGTCTGGCTCGAGCCGGCGTTGTTCGCCTGGCCGATGATGAGCGGGTCGCCGGCCGCCGCCTCCGCCGCCTGCGGCCGGGCGAGGCTCCCGCCGAGGAGGCCGGCCAGGCCCCCGACGAGGGCAGCGAGGAGGGAGCGCCGAGACGATCTTGGCGCCCCGTCCTCCGGCGGCTGGGCGGATGGGAGCACGGTGTTCGATGCCTTGGGCTGGCCGTCCATCGGGTCTTCCTCCCCTGCCTGTGAAGAGACTATGAGTCCGATCGGAGACGTCGTTCGCCTCCGAGCGCAGTTTACCTAGCCCCGCGGCGCGGAGAGGCGCGGTGTTGGGCGGCCGAGGGCCAGGAACCCGAGGCCCTCGGGCAGCGAGATCCGCGGCTGCCAGCCGAGGCGCCGGATCCGCCCGATGATGAGCCTCGAGCGCCGGACATCCCCCGGTCTTGGCGGCAAGTAGGTAATCCCGACGCTCGGCCCGAGCAAGCGGCAGAGGTGATCGAGAAGCTCGAGGATCGACGCCTCGGTTTCCGTCCCGATGTTCCAGGTTCCCGATTGTTCGAGCGCGCCAAGCAAGAGGAGCGCCGA
>DAOTYQ010000178.1:0-4698 GCA_034434735.1 Chloroflexota bacterium | reverse complement strand
CAGCCGGAGCATCTCGGTCACCCGCTCCCGGACCTCCCGCTCCGGGATCCCGCGACGCCGGAGGCCGAAGGCGATGTTGTCGTAGACGCTCAGGTGGGGGAAGAGGGCGTAGTTCTGGAAGACGGTGTTGACGTTCCGGCGGTAGGGCGGCAGCCAGGTGACGTCCTCGCCCTGGAGCTCGATGCGACCCTCGGTCGGCTGCTCGAAGCCGCCGATCATCCGGAGCGTCGTCGTCTTGCCGCAGCCCGACGGCCCGAGGAGGGAGAAGAACTCGCCGGACTCGACCTCGAGGTCAACGTGGTCGACGGCGACCGTATCGCCGAAGCGCTTCGTCACGCCGACGAGGCGGACGTCGATCGAGGTCATGCGTGGATCGTGCTCCCTGGAGCCGGATCCCGAGCGAACGCGGCTCGTTCGCCACGGGTGGATGGTTCCTGTAGATCAGGGCCGCAGGATAGGGGTGCCGCGCGACGACTGTCAAGGCGACGGCGACGCTCGAGCGAGGGTGGTGCGGAGGACGGAACGCGGAGGGCCCAACCGGGCCGGCGGTGGTCGACGGGCCCTCAGAGTAGAATTCGACGCGGCCATCGTCGAAACCACCCCAGCCAGCGCAGGAAGGACCCAGTCGATGACGACTCTCAGCGAGGGGGCGATCCGCGACGCCCTCCGGCGCGTCCAGGACCCCGAGCTCGGCCGCGACATCGTCAGCTTGAACATGGTGAAGGACGTCGTCGTCGACGGGAGTCAGGTCGCCCTCACCCTCGAGCTCACGACGCCGGCCTGCCCGCTCAAGGACGAGATCGAGGTCGGCGTCCGGCGCGCCCTCGAGCAGCTCGGGGCGACCGAGGTCCAGGTCACCTGGGGGGCGATGGTCCGGCGGACGGCACCGAGCCAGCAGGCGCAGCTCGTCCCCGGGGTGAAGAACATCATCGCCGTCGCCTCGGGCAAGGGTGGCGTCGGCAAGAGCACGATCAGCGTCAACCTCGCCGTCGCCCTCGCCCAGGCCGGCGCGGCGGTCGGGCTCCTCGACGCCGACATCACCGGGCCGAACATCCCGCTCATGCTCGGCGTCGACGGCCAACCGACGGCGAGCCCGAACAACAAGATCGTCCCCCTCGAGCGCTACGGGGTCAAGGTCATCTCGATCCAGTTCTTCGTCCCCGAGGGCCAGCCCATCGTCTGGCGGGGGCCGCTCGTCGGCGGGGCGATCCAGCAGTTCCTCCGGGACGTCGAGTGGGGCGAGCTCGATTACCTCGTCGTCGACCTCCCGCCGGGCACCTCCGACGCCCAGCTCACCCTCGCCCAGTCGGTCCCCATCGGGGGGGTCGTCCTCGTCACGACGCCCCAGGAGGTCTCCCTGGCCGACGTTCGGAAGGCGACGGCGATGCTCCGGCGGATGAACGTCCCGATCATCGGTGTCGTCGAGAACATGAGCGCCTTCGTCTGCCCCCACTGCGGCGAGGCGACGGAGATCTTCGGTCGCGGTGGCGGGGAGCGCTTCGCGGCCGAGCAGGGGGTCGAGTTCCTCGGCGGGATCCCCCTGGACGTCACGGTCCGCCAGGGCGGCGACGTGGGCGTCCCGTCGGTCGCCCAGCGGGAGCCGGGCCCCGCCGCCGAGGCGCTCCGGCGGCTCGCCTCCACCGTCGCCGCCCGGATGAGCGTCCGGGCCGAGGCGGCCGCCCAGCCGGTCCTGACCATCTCCTAGACCAGTTTCGGGTCGGGGGACGGGCCGGCCGGCGGCCGTCGTCTTGCCGGCTGGTTCAGTGGCGCTGGATCGTCGCTTCGACGGCCAGACGGATTCGTTGTGGGCCGCCGGATGGCGTAGGATCGACCGGGCACGTCGAGCGGAGGCTTGGAGATGACCTGCCCGGTTTGCGCGACGAAGACGGTGCCAAAGGCGCGCTTCTGCCACGCCTGCGGCGCGGTCCTCGGACCGATGGACGCGTCGTCTCCGTCGTTAGCGGCACGGCCGCCCGCTGCGGATCCGTCGGCCGCGTCGGTGGGGGCGGACGGAGCGGCCGGCGCGGCCGAGGCTGGCCTCGATCGCCGGATCGTCACGGTCCTCGTCGCCGACCTCGTCGGCTACTCGAAGCTCGTCGCCGCGCGCGACCCCGAGGAGGTCCGGCGCGGGATGGACGACCTCTTCGGCCGGCTCGCCGCCTGCGTCGAGCGGTTCGGCGGCTCCGTCGAGAAGTTCATCGGCGACGCCATCTTCGCCGTCTTTGGCATCCCTGCCGGCCACGACGACGACGCCCTGCGGGCCGTCGTCTGTGCCCGGGCGATGCGGGACGCCGCCCGGGCCGGGTGGTGGGGCGGTTCGCTCGGCGGCGACGGCATCGGGGGCACCGCCGGCGCATCGGGCGCGGTCGGGTCGATGCCCGAGGACGGCGAGCCGACCAGCGGGGTCACGCTCACTGCCGCGGTCACGCCCACCCCCGCGGCCGAGTCGGCGGAGCTTCGCATCGGGCTTGCCACCGGCGAGGTCGTCGCCGGCGAGCGGACCCTCGCCGGACGCCGCGACTGGACGGTGACCGGGCTCCCGGCAGCCGCGGCGGCCCGGATCGCCCAGCTCGCTCGGCCGGGTGAAATCCTCCTCGACCCCGAGACCGCCCGCGCCGCCCGTCACCGGATCGACGTCGAACCGACCGATCGCGCCCTCGTCCTGGCGGGGCGGCCGCCCCTCGCCCTCCTCCGCCTCGCCGGCCTCCGATCGCCCGTCGCCTTCTCCTCGGTCGGGCCGAGCCTCGTCGGGCGGTGGCGAGAGCGCGAGCGGCTCCGGGCGGCACTCGACGAGGTCCGTCGAACCCGTCGTGGGCGGGTCGTCGTCCTGGTCGGCGAGGCCGGGATCGGCAAGTCGCGCCTCGCCGCCGATCTGGAGGCCGACGCCCGGGCGGCCGGCTTTCGCTGGACGTGGACCGAGAACCTCTCCTATCGGTCGGTGGAGCCGTACGCGTCGACGCGAGCGTTCGTCGAGGAGATCGCCGCCGAGTTCGGGGTCGACGCTGGCACGCTCGCTCGACGGCTCGTGCTCGGTGCCGACCTCGAACCCGCGGCGGCCCGCCGGTATAGGGGTGCCATCGCCGTCCTCGCCCGCGAAGCCGGGATCGACGGTTGGGAGGCCGAGCTCGCCGACGCGCCGGCCGACCCCTCGACGACGGCGGCGATCCTCCTCGAGGTGGGGGCGCACTTCCTCCGGCGGCTCGCCGAGCTCGGCGGTCCGCGCGTCATCGTCCTCGACGACCTCCACTGGGAGGACCCGTCGAGTCGGCCCCTCACCGCCCACCTCATCGCCGGCTGTTCGGAGCTCCCCTTCCTCGTCGTCGCCACGCTCCGACCCGGCCGGCTGCCGGCCTGGGCGACGTTGCCGCACGTCGAGGTCGTCGAGCTCGGCGGGCTCGATGCGGGCGAGACGGAGCGGCTCGTCGAGGCCCTCGTCGGGGTCGACCTCAGCCCCGGCGACGCTGCCCGGCTCCGCGACCGGACCGACGGCAACCCCCTCTTCATCGTCGAGACGGTCCGCTCCCTCCTCGACGACGGGGCGGCGCGGGTCGAGGAGGGCCGTTTCGTCGTCGACCCGGTCCGCCTCGTGTCTGGCTTTCCACTCACCCTCCGAGCGATGCTCGGAGCGCGGCTCGACGCCCTCGACGCCGAAGAGCGGGGGCTCCTCGAGGTCGCCTCGGTCGTCGGGATGGCCTTCGACGTCGCCACCGTCGAGCTCCTCCTCGGGCGGCCGGTGACCGACGAGGCGCTCCTCCGCCTCGGCCGGGCCGGCTTCGTGACGCCGGCTGGGGCCGCCGGCCAGTGGCGCTTCTCTCATCCCCTCGTCCACGAGGCGATCCACGGGCGGATGCTCACGAATCGCCGGGCGGCGCTCCACGCTCGACTCGCCGATCACCTCGAGACGATCCTCCCGCCGCCGCCGGTCAGCCAGCTCGCCGTCCACCGGGCCGTGGCCCGCGACCCGCGGGCCGTCCCGCTCCTCGCCCGAGCCGCCGACGAGGCGCTGGCGGCCGGAGCGGCCGTCGAGGCGGCGGGGTTCCTGCGGACGGCAGCCGAGCTGACCCCCGATCCAGGCGCGGCCGCTCGCTTCCGGCGGCTCGCCGCCAGCGTCTTGAGCGGCGTCGGCGCCGACGTTGGGGAGATCCTCCGCGGTGCGTCGGCCTGAGGCGGCCGCCGGGGGCAGCCGTGCCCGGCCTCGTCGACCCGAGGTCGCCCCGTTCGACGAGGTCGCTGCGGTGCTCGGCCGGGGCAGGTTCTTCGCCGGGCTCGAACCGGCCCTCCTCGACCGCCTCGCGGGCGAGCTCCGCCGGCGCCGCTTCCGGCGGGGCGAGGTGATCTTCCATCTCGGCGACCCGGGCGACGCCCTCTTCGTGATCGTGAGCGGGGCCGTCAAGATCACGCTCCCGGCCGAGGATGGGAGCGAGGCGATCCTGGCCACGCTCCGACCCGGGGAGATCTTCGGCGAGCTCGCCCTCCTCGACGGCGCGCCGCGTTCGGCGACCGCCGTGGCGATGGAGGCGACGGAGACTCTCGTCCTGGGGCGGGCCCGCTTCGAGGAGCTCGTCGAGGGGATCCCGGCCATCCGGACCGCCCTCGTTCGAACCCTCGCCGCCGAGATCCGTCGGCTCACCGAACACGTCGCCGAGCTCCACTTCCTCGACCTCCCGGCGCGGCTGGCGGCCCGTCTCATCCGCCTCG
>DAOTYQ010000177.1:0-4063 GCA_034434735.1 Chloroflexota bacterium | reverse complement strand
CTCGCGGGTCCGCCGGACGAGCTCGAGGAGGCGATCGAGATCGAAGAAGCCGGTTTGGTCCATGGCGCCCATCAGGATCGTGCGCGACCGGCCGTGCGCCCGGCAACCGTGCCCGGCGGAGCCGGTGGATTCCAGGCTAGCGCGCCGGCTCCCGACGCGCCATGGGAGGACGGTCGTCCCCGCGGGATCCGAGCGGCCCTCCCGATCCGAGGGAGGCCAACCCGGCCGCTCCGCGCGCCCGGTCAAGGGGCGAGCGATCCCTCGGTCCGGCCGCGCCGCCGCGTCGCCCTCCGGTTTGACGCCGGACGCGACCGACCCCGATCATGGATCGGTGACCAGCGCAGACGTCATCGTCGTCGGGGCGGGCGTCCACGGCGCGAGCCTCGCCTTCCACCTCGCCGAGCGGGGCGCGTCCGTCCTCGTCCTGGAACGAGCGAGCGTCGCGGCGGGCGCCACCGGCCGCTCCTCGGGCTTCGTCCGGATGCACTACGATCTCGAGGCCGAGGCCCGCCTCGCCTGGGCATCGGCGCCGTACTTCTGGGACTGGCCGAGCCGGGTCGGCGCCGGCGACCCGGGCTTCGTCCGGAGCGGCTTCCTCCAGCTCGTCCCGCCCGGCTTCGAAGCCCACCTCCGGGCCAACGTCGCCATGCAGCAGCGCCTCGGCATCGCGACCCTCCTCCTGGCCGGCGACGACGTCCGCCGCCTCGTCCCTGATCTCGCCACCGACGACATCGCCGTCGCCGCCTACGAGCCCCTCTCCGGCTACGCCGACCCGGCTGCTACCGCGGCCGGCTTTTTGAGCGCCGCCCGGGCGCGCGGGGCCCGGTACGTCGGCGGCTGCCGCGTCGAGCGGATCACCACCGCCGGCGATCGCGTCACCGGGGTCGTCTCGGACCAGGGGGCGTTCGCCGCGGCCGTCGTCGTCGACGCCGCCGGCGCCTGGGCGGGGGCTTTGGCTGCGAGCGTCGGGGTCGAGGTCCCCATCGAGACCTGGCGCCACGACACCTTCGTCCTCGGGCGCCCGCCGGGCCTTCGGTCGCCGCTGCCCATCGTCCTCGACCACGCCCTCGGCGTCTACTTCCGACCCGAAGGGGCCCACCAGCTCCTCGTCGGCCTCGAGGACGAGAACCGGCTCGGCGGCGACCCGGACCGTCCGCTCGAGGCGACGCCGACGCGAACGACGGAGATCGCCGTCGAGCGCCTGACCCGCCGCCTCCCGGCGGCCGAGGCGGCGACCCTGGAACGAGCCTTTGCCGGCCAAGACGGGATCACGCCCGACCAGCGGGCGGTCATCGGGCCGGCCGGGCCCGAGGGCTTCTGGCTCTGCTGCGGCTTCTCCGGCACCGGCTTCAAGACCGCTCCCGCCATCGGAGCGGCCCTCGCCGCCTGGATCTGCGGCGACGCGGCGGGGGCCCGCGACCTCGCCCCATTCCGCCTCGAGCGCTTCCGGACCGGCGAGCTCCTCGTCGGGGACCATCCCTACCCGTCGCTGTGGCGATGACCGCCGTCGGCGCGCCCACCGGCAGCCGGGACCCGCAACCCGCCCCGGCCGAGGCCGCGCGCCCCCAGGTCTCGACCGCGCGCCCCCGGCGCCGGATCTCGACGGCCGCCATCCTCGCCGTCGGCTCCGAGCTCACGACCGGGGCGACCCGGGACACGAACGCCGCCGAGCTCGCCGCGGCCCTCGCCGCCGACGGGGTCGAGGTGGTCGGGATCGGCCTCCTCCCCGACCGCCTCGAGCTCGTCACGGCCGCCCTCGCCGAGGCCCTCGACCGGTCGGACCTCGTCCTCACGACCGGCGGCCTCGGCCCGACCCCCGACGACCTCACCCGGGAAGCCATCGCCGCCGTCTGCAACGAGACGCCCGTCGTCGACCCGCGCCTGGAGGCCGCCCTCCGCCGGCTCTGGCGCCGACGGGGCCTCCCCTACCCGCTCTCGAACGTCAAGCAGGCATGGCGCATCCCGTCGGCCCGTCCGATCCCGAACCCGAACGGGACCGCCCCGGGCTGGTGGGTCGAGCGACCCGACGGGCGACTCGTCGTCGCCCTTCCGGGACCGCCCCGGGAGCTGCGGCCGATGTGGCGCGACTGGGTCCTACCCCGCCTCCGGCGGCGGGGCCTTGGACGCAGCCACGTGACCCGGACGCTGCGCACCTTCGGGATCGGCGAGTCCCAGCTCGTGGAGCTCCTCGGCGAGGCGCTCCTCCGGGCCGAGAATCCCCGGGTGGCGACGTACGCCCGCCAGGACGCCGTCGACATCGTCATCGTCGCCTGGGACGAGGAGCCCGGCCGCGGCCGGCGGAGGCAGCCGGCCGCGGCCCTCGTCGCGGCGACCGAGGCCGCCATCCGGGCGCGGATCGGCGACGCGGTCTGGGGCGTCGACGACGACACCTGGCCGGCCGTCCTCGGTCGCCTCCTCGCCGGGCGGGGCTGGCGGCTCGCCGTCGCCGAGGCCGGGACCGGCGGCAGCCTGATCGCTCTCCTCGAGCCCCTCGTCCTCGCGGGCGGGATCGTCCGGGACGAGGTCGGGCCGGCCGACGCGGCACCGAAACCCGACGCTACCGATCTTCTCGACCGCGCCGCCGCCGTCCGATCGGCCGCCGGAGCCGAGGTCGGGCTCGCCGTCCGCTTCGTCCCGGCGGAGCCCGACGCCACCGTCGAGATCGGGATCATCGATCCGAGCGGCCAGCACGGCGACCGGAGGCGGGTCTTCGGCACGGGGAGCCAGGCCAGGCTCCGGGCCGCCCTCGCTGCCGCGGACGCGCTCCGACGCCGTCTGCTCGCCGTTGGCGCCGCCCGAGCCGAGGGACCGACGACGGCCGAAAGAGCCTAGACTGGGGAGCGATGGCGAGCGACGAAGCGACGACCGACCGACCCGTCACCAGCGCCGATCTGGCGGCGTCCGGCCTCTTCGCCGGCCTCCCGAGCCAGAGCCTGGCGCCCCTCGTCGGCGTCGCTCGGCGCCGCCGCCTCGAACCCGGGGAGGTCCTCTTCGCCCACGGCGAACCGGCCGAGTCCTGCTTCATCGTCGAGCGCGGCCGGGTCGTCCTCCGGGCGACGGCCGGCGGTCGATCGACCATCGTCATGAGCGCTGGCCCCGGCGACCTCCTCGGCTGGAGCGCCCTCCGCCCGGAGGCACGCTGGCTGACGACGGCCCGCGCCGTCGACGCCGTCACGGTCATCGTCATCCCGATCGCCGCCCTCCTCGACTTCCTGGCCGGGGGCTCCGACGAACGGCGGGTCCTCGTCTCCCGCCTCGCCGCCATCGCCGCCGACCACCTCGAAGCGACCCAATCGCAGCTCATCGCCGGTCGCGGCGAAGGGCTCATCACCGGCGGCTGATCACCGGCGGCTGAGCCCAGGAGCGGAGCGAGGCCTGTCCGGTCCCGGGTCGCGCGTCGATCAGCGACCGGCCGCCCGGGCGAGCCCGGCCATATCGACGATGACGATCGCCTCCGGCTCGAAGCGGAGCAGCCCGGCCGCGGCGAAGGTCCCGAGGACCCGGTTCACCGACTGGCGCGTCGAGCCGATCATCGCCGCCAGATCGCCCTGGGTGAGCCGACCGTCGAGCCGGACCGTGCCGTCGGGTCCACTCCGGCCAGCCTCCTCGGCGAGACGGAGGAGGCGAGCCGCGAGCCGCGCCGGGAGGTCGAGGAAGTGGAGCTCGGCGACCTGTTCGGTGAGCCGCCGGATCTCGGCGGCGAGGGTCCGCACGAGGGCGGTTCGGATGGCCGGGACCCCCTCGATGAGCTCCTCGAAGCGGGCCCGCCCCAGGACGAGGGTCTCCGTCGCCTCCATCGCGACGGCGGTCGCCGAGCGTGGCGCGCCGTCGAGGAGGGCGAGCTCGCCGAAGATCTCCCCGGGTCGGAGCGTGGCCAGGATCGCCTCGCTCCCATCCTCGGCCGGGAGCGTGATCTTGACGGCCCCCCGCACGATCAAGAAGAGGGCGTCGCCCGGGTCGCCGAGATGGAAGATCACCTCGCCCCGCCGGAAGCGGCGCCGGCGGAGCTCGCCCGCGAGGCGGTCGAGGAGGGCCGGTTCGAGCCCGGCGAAGAGCCTGCCCC
>DAOTYQ010000176.1:0-8622 GCA_034434735.1 Chloroflexota bacterium | reverse complement strand
GCGGGTTCGAATCCCGTCTCCCGCTCCATCCCCTCCTCGCCGGGACCCCGCTTCAGGCCGTTCCCGACTCCCTGATTCAGCCTGCTCCTTCAGCCTGCTCCGAACACGCCGAGTCGCTCCAGGTGGCCCGCCGCTTCGAGGAGGTCCCGGGCGACGAAGGAGTCCGGCCCGAAGCCATGCTCCGGCCGGCCGTTCGTCAACCCGACGAAGCGGACCCCGGCTGCCCGGGCGGCCGCCTCGTCCACCTCGCTGTCGCCGACCATGATCGCCTCAGACGGTGCAGCGCCGAGCCCCTCGAGGGCGGCGAGGATCGGCTCGGGAGCGGGCTTCGGCCGCAGGCCGGCCCGCCGGCCGACCACGATCGCCGGCGGCGGGACGCCGTGGAGCTCGAGGGTGCGGTGGGCGCCGCGCTCGGTCAGGAGGGTGACGATGGCCGTCCGGGTCGGGTCGATCCGGGCGACGAAGGCCGCCAGGCCCGGCATCGGGCGCGAGCGCTCGATCCCTGCCAGCTCGTAGGCTTCCACGGCCGCCGAGGCCGCCGGCCAGAACGGGTCGCCGCTCCGGGCAGCGAGGATGGCCATCGCCGCCCGGGTGCAACTCCCCCAGGCCCGATCGACGGACGCTGCGACCGTGGCGGGGAAAAGCCGCCGGAGCTCGGCGACGGCGGCGCAGTAGTCGACGTAGGGCTCGACGTCGACGAGGGTCCGATCGAGATCGAGCAGGAGCGCCATCGCCCCTGCACCGCGCCTCACCGGCGGACGATCCCGAGCTCGTCGAGGGAGGCGAGGAGCTCGGCCGGATCGCGGTAGACGCGGTAGGCGCCGGCCTGGACGAGCTCGTTCTCACCGTAGCCGCCGGAAAGGAGGCCCACCGAGAGCATCCCGGCCCGCCGGGCGGCGAGGAGATCCCAGACCGCGTCGCCGACGACGAAGCAGTCGGCCGGTTGGACCCCGAGCCGCTCGGCACAGGCGAGGAAGAGGTCGGGCTCGGGCTTCGCCCGGGCGACGTCGCCGCGATCGACGACGACGACATCGGGCGGTACCTCGAGGGCGGCGAGGGAGGCGTCGATATCGGGGTGGCGGCCCGAGGTGGCGATCCCGAAGGGGATGCCGGTCGCCCGGAGGGCTGCGATGAGCTCCTTTGCCCCCGGGAGCGGCCGGCGCTCGGGAGCGAGGGCCCGGAAGTGGGTTCCGTGCCGCTGCTGGATCTGCTCCGCCTCCTCGGGCGCGAGCTCGCGACCGATCTCCCGGGCGAGGGCCCGGACGAAGAGGCCGCCGCTCATGCCGATCCGGCGGTGGATCCGCCAGCCATCGACCGGGATCGCCTCCTCGGCGAGGGCCCGCTGCCAGGCGACGACGTGGGCATAGACGGTATCGACGAGGGTTCCGTCGAGGTCGAAGATGAGCGCGGTCACGCGCCCATTGTCGCGCTTCGCGCGCCCGGCCGAGGCGCGACCCCGAGGGTCGCTGCTCGGGGACGCTCGACACCAAATCGCATCCTTTCTGCACCCGTCCCTCCGTCGTTCGGCGATCGCCCGGGTCGGTAGCGTCGGGCCACATCGAGCTGCGCACCAGGTTGGTTTCTCGTTCGCACGGAGGGAGTCGACCTCATGGATACGGGAGATACCGCCTGGCTCCTCGTTGCCACGGCCCTCGTCATGATCATGCTGCCGGGACTCGGCCTCTTCTACGGTGGCCTCGTCCGGCGCAAGAACGTGCTTTCGACGATCATGCACAGCTTTTTCGGGCTGGCCATCGTCAGCGTCGTCTGGGTCCTGTGGGGCTTCTCGCTCGCCTTCGGTCCGGACGTGAGCGGGCTCGGCCTCATCGGCGGGCTCGACTTCATCGGCCTCGGCGGGGTCGGAATCGAGCCGAATGCCGACTACGCGGCGACGATCCCCCTCGTCCTCTTCGCCGCCTTCCAGCTCATGTTCGCGGCCATCACGCCTGCCCTCATCACGGGCGCCTACGCCGAGCGAAAGCGCTTCGGGGCCTTCGTCCTCTTTACGGTTCTCTGGTCGACCTTCGTCTACTCGCCGCTCGCCCACTGGGTCTGGGCGCCCGGCGGCTGGCTCCGGGAGCTCGGTGCCCTCGACTTCGCCGGAGGGACCGTCGTCCACATCAGCTCCGGCATCTCGGCCCTCGTCGTGGCGCTCCTCATCGGCCGGCGGGCGGTCAACGGCGAGCGCCTCGATCCTCACGACGTGCCGATGACGGTCCTTGGGGCCGGTCTCCTCTGGTTCGGCTGGTTCGGCTTCAACGCCGGGTCCGCTCTCGGCGCCAACGGTCTCGCCGCCAACGCCCTCCTCGTCACGAACACGGCCGCCGGCGCAGCGACCATCAGCTGGGTCATCGCCTCGTACCTCCACAAGCGGAAGACGAGCGTCGTCGGTGCGGCCACCGGTGCCGTCGCCGGGCTCGTCGCCATCACCCCGGCCTCGGGCTTCGTCACCCCGGGCGGGGCGGTCGTCATCGGCGCCCTCGCCGGTGGGTTCTGCTACAGCGCGACCCTCCTCCGCGAGCGGCTCCGGGTCGACGACGCCCTCGATGTCTTAGCCGTCCACGGTGTCGGTGGGACCCTCGGCGCCATCGCCACCGGCGTCTTCGCCGTGGCCGCCATCGGCGGGGTCGCGGGCGCCATCGAGGGCAACCTCGGTCAGATCGGGATCCAGCTCGTCGCCGTCCTGGCCACGTACGCCTTCTCCGCGGTCGTCACCTTCGTCATCGTCAAGGTCGTCGATCTCGTCGTCGGGCTCCGCGTGGCGAGCCACGAGGAGGAGCTCGGCCTCGATCTCTCGCTCCACGGGGAGGTGGCCTACCAGGACTGACCCGTCCGCCCGCCAGGCGCGGGCTCTCCATCCGTCCATCTCGCACCTCGGCCGGCCGTCGCCTCGCGCAGCGGCCGGCACCGTCCCCTCCGGAGGCACGAACCATGCGCACCAGACCCAGCCCCCGGACCGGGCGACCCGTCCCGGACCGTCCAGAGCGTCCCGCACCGGTAGGCGCCTCGCTCGACCGGTCGGTGCCGACCTGCGGCCCGCAGGCCCATCTCACCACGGGCGTCGCCGCCGTGGCACCAGCCGGCCGTACCACGACCGCCGGCCGTGCAGCACTCGCCACCCGTGCCGCGCCCGCCAGGCGGCACTCCGGTCGCCCATCCCTCTACGATCCGCGCTTCGAGCACGACGCCTGCGGCGTCGGCTTCGTTGCCGACGCCGGCGGCCGATCCCGGGCCGCCGTCCTGCGCCTCGCCCTGGCCGGCCTCGCCTCCCTCGGGCATCGGGGCGCCTTCGCCGCGGACGGCGAGTCGAGCGATGGGGCCGGCGTCGCTCTGCCGCTCGAGCGGTCCGTCGTCGCCCATCTCGCCCCGGGTCTGGTGCGCCCCGGGATCGTCGTCACCTTCCTCCCGCGCCGAGCGGCCGCCGCCCGCCGAGCCAGGGCGGTGGTCGAGGCCGCCCTCGCCACCGAGGGGCTCGCCGTCGCCGCCTGGCGGCGCGTCCCCGTCGATCCGAGCGCCCTCGGTTCGGAGGCGGCCGCCTCGCGGCCGGTCATCGAGCAGGCCCTCGTTGAGCGACCGACCGGCCTCGGCGAGGCTGCCTTCGAGGCGCGCCTCGTCCTCGCCCGTCGCCGTGCCGAGGCGACGGCGCGCCGGGAGGGGCTGGCCGGCTTTGCCGTCCCCTCGGCCTCGGCCCGGACCATCGTCTACAAGGGTCTCGTCGCCGGCTCGCGCCTCGCCGACTTCTACCCCGACCTCGCCGCGCCGCTCGCCGTCTCGTACGCGATCTTTCACCAGCGGTACGCGACGAACACCCATCCGGTCTGGCGCCTGGCCCAGCCCTTCGGGTACCTCGCCCACAACGGCGAGATCAACACCGTCCGCGGGAACCGGGAGCAGGTCCGGGGTCGGATCGGGGATCGGCTGCCGACCGCCCTCGCCCGCCGGCTCGTCGAGGTGGGGCCGCTCCTGTCTCCCGACGGCTCCGACTCCCTCTCCCTCGACGAGGCCATCGAGCTCCTCGTCCTGACCGGCTGGCGGATCGAGACGGCGATGCTCGCCGCCATCCCGGAGGCGCAGGGCCTCCGGCGGACGGCGCACCCGGCCGCGGCCGCCTTTGCCCGCCGCGTCGCTGGCTTCCTCGCCCCCTGGGACGGCCCCGGGGCCTTCGTCTTCGCCGACGGTCGCCGGGTGGGGGCGATCGTCGATCGGAACGGGCTTCGGCCCGCCGCCTTCGCCGTGACGGCCGACGGCCTCGTCGCCCTCGCCTCGGAAGCCGGGGCGGTGCCGCTCGACGAGACCCGGGTCGTCCGGCGAGGACGGCTCGGACCGGGCGAGATGCTCCTCGTCGACCCGGCTCGAGGCCTCGTCCTCGAGGACGCCGAGGCGAAGGCCGAGGCCCTCCGGCCCGTCGCCGTCGAGGTCGATGCCGCTCGGGCCGATGAGCCCGCGCCGGACGTCGCGACGCCCCGACCGGCCAGGACGCGGACGCCGCTTCCGCTCCGCTACCTCGCCGGTCTCGACGCCGAGAAGGCCCGCCTCGACGTGCGGACCATGGCCCTCGAGGGCAAGGAGCCGCTCTGGAGCATGGGCGACGACACGCCCCTGCCCGGGCTGGCGCGGGTGGACCGCCCCGTGAGCGACCATCTCCGGCAGGCCTTCGCCCAGGTCACGAACCCGGCCATCGATCCCGAGCGAGAGCTCGTCGTCATGGACCTCGCCGTCGAGCTCGGGCGACGGGCTCCGCTCCTGGGCGGCCCACCCGACGACCGGCGAGCCGGCCGGCGGCGCGCCTGGTCGCGCACGTTCCACCTCGAGCGGCCGATCGTCACCGACGGCGAGGCCCTCGTCGCCGCCCTCGCCGCCGCCGGGCGCTCGGTCCGGGTCCTCGACGCGACCTGGGATCCGGGGGCCGGCGAGGCGGGGCTCGGCGAGGCCCTCGACCGACTCGCCTCAGCCGCGGTGGCGGCCGCCCGGGCCGGGATCGAGGTCGTCGTCCTCAGCGACCGACGCTTCGGACTCGAGCGTCTCCCGATCCCGTCCGTCCTCGCCGTCGGCGCCGTCCACACCGCCCTCACCGAGGCCGGTCTCCGCGGGCGAACGGACATCGCCGCCGAGGCGGCCGACGTCCTCGACGTCCACGGTCTGGCGATGGTCCTCGCCTCGGGCGCCACGGTCGTCTGCCCCTGGCTGGCGGTGGAGCTGGCGGCCGAGTTGGCCGGGAGTCGGGGGGCCGAGGCGCTGACGCCGCAAGAGGCCGTGGCGAACCTCGTCGCCGCCTTCTCGGCCGGCCTCCGCAAGACCCTGGCCCGGATGGGGATCAGCACCGTCGCCTCCTACGTCGGCGGCGCCCTCTTCGAGGTCCTCGAGCTCGCCCCCGCCGTCCTCGCCCGCTGCTTCCCGAGCGCCCCCGCCTGGCCGGGGAGGATCGGCTTCGAGGATCTGGCCCGGCGCCAGCTCCGGCGCCTCGAGGCGGCCCGGGCGATCCCGGCCGACGACCCGCGGGCAAAGCTCGTCGATCCGGGCTTCGCTCGCTTCCGGGGCGACGGGGAACTCCATCTCTTCGCACCCTCGGTCGTCGGCGAGCTCCAGGAGGTCGCGCGGACGAGGGAGGAGATCGACGCTGCCCTGGCTCGCCTCCGGGCGGTCAAGGAGCACCCGCCGGCCGTCGTCCGGGATGGCCTTCGCCTCCGGCGAGCCCGGCGGCCGGTCCCCCTCGAGGAGGTGGAGCCCGCTCGCTCCATCGTCCGCCGCTTCGTCGCCTCGGCGATGAGCGTCGGGGCGCTGTCGCCGGAGGCCCACCAGGCGATCACCATCGGCATCCAGCGGGCCGGCGGCGCGGCGAACACCGGCGAGGGGGGCGAGGACCCGGCCTGGTACGTCCCAGGTCCCGACGGCGAGCGCCACGACGCTCGGATCAAGCAGGTCGCCTCGGCCCGTTTCGGGGTGACCTCGCAGTACCTCGCCCGAGCCGACCAGATCGAGATCAAGATCGCCCAGGGCAGCAAGCCGGGCGAGGGCGGCCAGCTACCCGGCAAGAAGGCGACGGCGTACATCGCCGCCCTCCGCCGGGCCCAGCCGGGCCAGTCCCTCATCAGCCCGCCGCCCCACCACGACATCTACTCCATCGAGGACCTCGCCCAACTCATCGCCGACCTGCGGTCCATCAACCCCTGGGCTCGGATCGGGGTGAAGCTCGTGGCGACGCGCGGCGTGGGGACGATCGCCGCCGGGGTCGCCAAGGCCGGTGCGGATTACATCCACATCGCCGGCCACTCGGGCGGGACGGGCGCCTCGCCGCTCTCGTCGATCAAGCACGTCGGGGCTCCCTGGGAGCTCGGCCTGGCCGAGACCCACGAGACGCTCCTCCGGAACGACCTCCGCGACCGGGTCGTCCTCCGAACCGACGGCGGCCTCCAGACGGGTCGGGACCTCCTCGTCGCCGCCCTCCTCGGTGCCGAGGAGTTCGGCTTCGGGACGGCGATGCTCGTCGCCATCGGCTGCGACATGGCCCGCCAGTGCCACCTCGACACCTGCCCGACGGGGATCGCGACCCAGCGCGAGGACCTCCGGGCGAAGTTCACCGGGACGCCGGAGCAGGTCGAACGCTTCGTCCTCGCCGTCGCCGAGGATCTCCGGTGGGAGCTGGCGGCCATCGGCGCCCGCTCGGTCGGCGAGGTCGTCGGCGAGGCGCGCCGGTTCCTCCGCCCCGGGGTCGCCGGGCGGACTCTCGACGTCGACGGCCTCGTCCGGCTACCGCGCTGGCCGGCCGACCCGGCGCGGCGGGCCGATCCGGAGCGGGCCCGGTCGGTGGTCGTCCGGCCGCCGGCCTCGCCGCTGGAGCGGCGGCTCGTCGAGGAGCTGCGCGTCGGCGGGCCGCGGGTCCGCGAGGGCCTGGCCATCACGACGGCCGATCGCTCCTTCGGGGCCGAGCTCTCGGGGGCGATGGAGCGCGGCGAGATCGATGCCCGTGACGGTCTCATCCGGCTCGGTCTCCGGGGCTCGGCCGGCCAGAGTTTCGGCGCCTTCACCTGTGCCGGGGTGACGCTCACCCTCGTCGGCCAGGCGAACGACTACGTCGGCAAGGGGCTCGGCGGCGGGACGATCGTTCTTCGGCCGGCGGCGCTCGACGGGTCGGGCGGGCGCGCGGGGTCGGCTGAGGCCGACGGGGACGGCGGCGGTCCGGCCCATCGCCCGGAGGCCCAGGCCATCGTCGGGAACGTCTGCCTCTACGGGGCGACGGCCGGGCGGCTCCACGTCGTCGGCCGGGCCGGGATGCGCTTCGCGATCCGGAACAGCGGGGCCGAGGCCGTCGTGGAAGGGATCGGTCCCCACGGCTGCGAGTACATGACCGGCGGGACGGTCGTCGTCCTCGGGCCGATCGGAGCGAACTTCGGGGCCGGGATGACCGGCGGCCGGGCCTTCCTCTACGACCCGGCGGGCCGGCATCCGGCGCTCCTCAATGGGGCGAGCGTCGGGGCGGTCCGCTTGGCGACGGCGGTCCACGAGCGGAGCGACGGGGCAGCCCTCGGCGCCGATCTGCGGCGCCTCCTCGAGGCGCACGCCGAGGCGGGCTCGCCGACGGCGGCTCGGCTCCTCGCCGAGGGGACGCTCCCGCTCGCTGATTTCTGGCTCGTGGAGCCGGTCGGTGCGGCGGCCGCGGCGGCCGAGCAGCCGGCGCGGTCGGCGGCCGGCGGCGACTGACCGGGTACCGGCCCGGGACGGGTCCGGTCCGCACTGGCCGGGCGCCCGTCCTGGGTGGGTCCGGTTCGAGCTGACCGGGTGCTCGGTCCGGGACGGGTCCGGTCCGAGCCGTCGTCCGTATTCCCTCGCGCGTCGTCGGGGTCGGTGAGCCCGGCGATGGTGTCAGCTATGCGTGGTCCGCATCCGACGCCGGCCCCGGCGCGGCCCCGGCCGGCCTTGGGTCCGGCGCTCGACCGCGGCCCGTGCTCGGCTCGGCGCGGCGGAGGGACCGGCGACCTGCGGATCGTGGGCATCCATGCACCGGGTGCATGTCCGATCGGAAGGCGACGGCCGCTTCCTGGCATCCATTCGCGGGTTGCATGGCTGATCGGAAGGCGACCATCGGTTCGTGGCTCCCATGCGCGGGCTGCATAACTGACCGACAGCACCGGCGATTCCATCGAGCGGGGCCCGCTCGCCGAGCAGGGCGGACCGCCCGCGGCCGGGCGGAGCGGACCCAGCCGGCTGCTCGCATGCACCCGGCGCATCGCTGATCGAGTGCCGCTCCCGCGCTGATGCTGTGCGCGGTCCCGCCCCGATCCGCGCAGGGCCGGTGTCCGCGCCGAGCCCGTCCTGATCCCGCGCACAGCTGATCCGAGGCCGATCTCGCCCTGATCCCGCGCAGGGCACCGCTCGGCCGAGCCTCGCCAGCGACGACGTCGGAGCGAGAACCGTCCCGAGCCGAGGTCACCCTGGACGGCGCCGATCCCTCGACCCCGTCGCTACCGGATCGCAACCTTCGCGCACCCTCTTCGATGCCGACGCCGGCCACGAGAACCCGTAGCCTGACCGTGCCGATCGACGCGACCGGCCGATCCCTGCGGCCGTCGCCATCGACGGACTGCGCACCATCTCGCACCAACGACATCCGGAAGGACGGTCCGA
>DAOTYQ010000175.1:0-3449 GCA_034434735.1 Chloroflexota bacterium | reverse complement strand
CCCCGGCCAGGCGCTCGTCCGGTGACGCAGATGTCCGGAGCGGCCGCGCCTTGGCGGGCGGGATCGGGTCCGGCGAGCACGATCGTGGGCTGGGCCGGGCGCGCTGGCGGCCCGGACGCGTCGTCGTGCTCACCGGGTGGGAATCTGGCCGGCTCGCTCGGCCGACGGCCGCCCGTGGCGGGGCGACCGGCGCGCCGGGGCCACGACCGGTCGGCGGACCCAACGGCTCCGGTTCCGACCGCCTCGCCCGCCTGCCCGACCGGCGTCGCCCCCGACCCCGACCGCCTCGCCCGCCTGCCCGACCGGCGTCGCCCCCGACCCCGACCGCCTCGCCTGCCAGGCCGTGCGGCGTCGCCCGCTCGGGCCCGCGCTCGGCCCCACGCGCCTCCTCGCCGCCGTCGGCCGGCTACGATGCATCCCGTGCAGACGCCCGATCCCGCCAGCCATGCCGCCCCGGCTCGCCGTCGGGCCGGCCCCTCGACGGCACGGCGTCCGCTCCTCGCTCCCCTCGACGAGCGCCGGAGCCGCGCCCGCGAGCTCGTCGACGTTCTCCGGACCGCCATCATCCGCGGCGAGCTCGTGCCGGGCAGCATCCACTCCGTGGCCTCCCTCGCCGAGGCGCTCGGCGTGTCGCGGACGCCCGTCCGGGAAGCCCTCATCGAGCTCGCATCGCGGGGCATGGTCCGCTTCGAACGCAACCGGGGCGTCCGGATCCTCCAGAACTCGATCCACGACATCGAGGAGGTCTTCGACCTTCGCCTCCTTCTCGAGGTGCCCGCCGTCCGGCGGGCCGTGGAACGCGTCGATCGCCGCGAGCTGCGCGCCCTCGAGGCCGAGTACAACGGGATGGTCCGGGCGGCGGCTGCCGGCGACGAGCAGGCCCTCTGGCTCCACGATCGCGGCTTCCACCACCGCCTCCTCTCGCTGTCCGGCAACCGCCGCCTCGCCGACTACGTCGACAGCCTCCGGGACATGGTCCTCCTCCGCGGCGCCACCACGGCCGGCCGGAGTCGCTCGCTCGAGGCCATCGCCCTCGAGCATCGGGCGATCCTCGAGGCCGTTCGGGCCGGCGACGCAGAAGGGGCGGCGGCGGCCATGGAGCGTCACCTCCGGACGACGGCTGAGCTCCTCGTCGCCCAGGAATCGGCCGCGAGCGCGCCGCCGGAGGCCTGATCGACCGTTCGCGGCAGGCGCCCAGCGCCGGAGTCCCCTCGCGGCTCCCTCAGCCCGACGCACCCGAACCCTCGCCGGCCGCCAGCTCGCGGGCGAGGAGCGCCGCCAGCTCCCGGGCGTTCGTCGCGCCGTAGTTGGCGTAGCAGTTGTTCATGAGCAGGTGCGTCTGGCGGACCCGGCGGGCGATCTCGCGCACCCGCGGGACCCAGGCCGCGAGCTCGGTCGGGGTGTAGAGGTAGCGGAAGCGCTCGACGGGCGGGACGCCGGTCGCCTCCCAGGTCGCCGAGCGGTGACCGTGGAAGCGGACGACGGCGAGGTCCGGGCTCGTCGTCGCCACCACCGGCGGGACGCTGCTCCGGAAGCCCTGCGGCTCGTCGACGAGCACGAGGGCCGCCCCGATCTCCTCGAGGAAGCGGATCGTCCGCTCGGCGTTCTTCTCGTTCAA
The DNA here is from genome assembly GCA_034434735.1 of Chloroflexota bacterium. Classification (GTDB taxonomy): domain Bacteria; phylum Chloroflexota; class Limnocylindria; order Limnocylindrales; family CSP1-4; genus BPIH01. The sequence continues at coordinate 1,831 of DAOTYQ010000175.1, read as the reverse complement.
CCAGCTCGCGTTCCGAAACTCGACCGCGACCGGGAGGCCGGCGAGGCGCTCCCGAGCCTCGCGGATCGCCGCCCGCGCCGCCGAGGAGCTGTAGACCCAGCGCGGGTACTGGAGGAAGACGGCCCCCAACTGGCCGGCCTCGACGAGAGGGGCGATTCCCTCCCGAAACATCGCCCACAGCGCGTCGAGGAGCTCCGTCGGGAGGTCCTTGCCGTAGATCCGCGGCCGCTCGGCGAGGGCCGCGGGCAGCTCGGCCCGAACGGCCCTCGGCAGCCGGCGGACCTCGCTCGGCTGGCCAGTGAAGAGGGCGAAGGCCTTCACATCGAAGACGAAATCGGGCGGCGTCCGCTCGACCCAGAGCTGCGCGGTCCGAGCCGACGGGAGCGCGTAGTACGTCGCGTCGACCTCGACGACCGGGAAGTGCGACGCGTAGTAGGCGAGCCGGGCTTCGGCGGTGTCGGCCTCGGGCGGGTAGAAGACGCCCGGGGCGACCATGGTCGGATCGGTCCACGAGGCGGTGCCGACCCGAACCTCGCCGCCGCCCGGGACGACGATCGGCTCGGCCGCCGCGTCGCCGACGGCTGTGGCCCGAGCCGCGGCGACCGACGGTCCGGGATCGTGCTCGGGGTCGAGGTCGGGGACCGGGACGTGGACGAGGGGCTCGGGGGCGACGCGGCTCCGGACCCGGGCCCGACCGGTGGTGCGCTCCGCCATCGCCCGATCCTAGCCGATCCCGCCCCGACACCGGTCGCGGGGGCAGAGCCGTCTCCCCTCCCCCGACCGGCGGCGCCGTCCCGACCGGTCAGTGCCCTCGGAGGGCGGCGACGAGCATCCGGAGGCCCGGCCGCTGTCCGTACATCAAGACCCCGGCCGCGTAGAGTCGGGCCGCGAACCCGATGGCGATGGGGATCGAGACGATAAGGAGGCCAACGGCGCTGGCGACCTCGAGCGGGCTGATCGTCCCGAAGGCGAGCCGAGACGGGACGAAGTACGGGCTCAGGAACGGAACCTGGGTCAGGACGACGACGAGGGGCGAGCGCAGGTCGATGATCCCCGAGGCGGCCCAGACGGAGACGAGATAGCCGAGGGTCGAGATGAGCGAGAGCGGCGCGACGACGGTGTTCACGTCCTCCTGGCGGCTGACGAGGGAGCCCGCCGCGGCGTAGAGGACCGCGTAGAGACCGAAGGCGAGGACGAACATGACCCCGAAGACGAGGAGGATCTCCGGGCGCAGCCAGGACGGAAGGTTTGTCGCGCCACTTCGTCCGAGGACGAGGCCGGCGATCTGGTCCTGGAAGACGAGGATGAGGGTCGCCGGCACGACCGTCACGACGTACTGGAGCAGGCCGAGCCCGCCGACACCGAGGACCTTGCCGGCGAGCAGCTGGAAGGGGGTGGCTGCGCCGAGGATGACCTCGAGGACCCGACTCGTCTTCTCCTCGACGACGCTCATCGCCACCCACTGGCCGTAGAGGACGATGGCGAGGAGGATGAAGACGGCCAGGGCGGTCCCGGCGATCGAGGCGCCGACGAGCTCCTCGGCGCTGTCGCCCTCGGCGGACGGCTCCCGCCAGCCCGTCTCGCCCTCCCAGCGCCGAACCTCGACGCTCGGTGGCGCGAAGAGGCCGGCCGCCTCCCCCGGCGAGAGCCCGAGGCGCTCGAGCCGATCCCCGACGACGATGGCCGTCGCGGCCTGCTGGAGGAGCTGCGGCAGGCGGCTCGTCGGCACGTCCTTCGTATAGAGGGTCACGGCGAGATCGCCGCTCGGGGCCCGACCGAAGACGAGGCCGGCTCCGTACGTCCCGGCTTCGACCCCCTGCTGGAGCTCGCC
>DAOTYQ010000174.1:0-3372 GCA_034434735.1 Chloroflexota bacterium | reverse complement strand
TCAGCACGTCGGCGTTCTGGCGGAGCTTGCCGATGGCGGCCCCGTTGAGCGAGACGGCGACGCCGTTGAGGACCGTGAAGTACTCGGAGGTGATCTTCGCGCTCGGGACGTTCTTGCGGAGCCAGGCCGCGAAGGCGTCATGCTCCTTCTTGAGGTAGCCGAGGTACTTCTTCGCGGCGGCGCTGTTCGGATTGAGTCTGCCCTTGTCGGGCCGGGTCTTTTCGTAGCCGAGGATCTTGCCGTCGTAGGTCGCGAGCGGGTCGGCTCGGAGCACGACGATCGCCGAGCTCGTGTCGAGGTCGGCCCTGCTCGAGCTGCTGCCCTGAGGCTGCGCCCCGACCACGGCCCCGGCCGGGCCGAGGGCGAGCAGGAGGGCAACGAGGAATGGAGCGAGGCGTCGGAACATCCGTCCTCCTCCGCGGGCATGCACGCCCGCGCACAGCACTCCCCCGGCCGTGCGGTCGAAGTGGTACCGAAGCGTAGCACCGGCGGGATGAGCCGGCGATGCCGATCCGCCCGGTGCGACCCCACGCGGTGCCCTCCGGCACCAGGAATTCACCAACCGCCAGCCGCGGCCGGAGCCATCCGCAGCGGGAGCCGGGCCCCCGATCGGGCCCGAGCCGCTCCCGGTTGCCCCGTCAGGCCGGCAGCCGCTCGACGAGCTCCCGGACGGCGGCGGCCGAGCGCTCGAAGGCGGCTCGCTCGTCCGCGTTCAGCTCGATCTCGAAGACCCGCTCCATGCCGCCCGCCCCGAGGACGCAGGGGACCCCGACGAAGAGGTCGCGGATCCCAAATTCGCCCTGGAGGTAGACGGCGCACGGCAGGACCCGCTTGCGGTCGAGGAGGATCGCCTCGACCATCTCGAAGGTCGCCGCGGCAGGGGCGTAGAAGGCCGAGCCGGTCTTGAGCAGGGCGACGATCTCGGCCCCGCCGTTCGCCGTCCGCTCGACGAGGGCGGTGATCCGCTCGGGCGGCAGGAGCTCGGTGATCGGGACCCCGGCGACCGTCGAATAGCGCGGCAAGGGGACCATGGTGTCGCCGTGGCCGCCGAGGACGAAGGCGTGGGTGTCCTCGACCGAAACGCCGAGCTCCATGGCGATGAAGGTCCGGAAGCGAGCCGAATCGAGGACGCCGGCCATGCCGATGACCCGCTCTCGGGGGAAGCCCGAGGCGCGCATCGCGACGTGGCACATGGCGTCGAGGGGGTTCGTGACGACGACGAGGATCGCCCCCGGCGAGACGGCGACGGCCTGCTCGACGACGGAGCGGACGATCCCGGCGTTCGTGGCCAGGAGCTCGTCCCGACTCATGCCCGGCTTGCGGGCGATCCCCGAGGTCACGACGACGATGTCGGAACCGGCCGTCTCGGCGTAGTCGTTCGTGCCGACGATCCGGGCGTCGTGGCCGACGACCGGCGCCGCCTCGGCGAGGTCGAGCCCCTTCCCTTGCGGCAGCCCGTCGACGATGTCGACGAGGACGACGTCGGCAAGGCCTGCCTCGGCGATCCGCTGGGCCGTCGTCGCCCCGACGTTGCCGGCCCCGATGACGCTGACCTTGCGGCGACCCATGGGTTGCTCCTTTCCGTCCGCTGGTTCCTCGGTCGGTCGTATCCGGTCAGTCGACCCGGGGCCCTGCGGCCCGGACCGCCGCCGAGACCCCGTCCTCGTAGCGCTCGAAGTTCTCGGCGAACATGCGCGCCAGCCGTTTCGCCTGGGCATCGTAGGCCTCGGGATCCGGCCACGTCGTACGGGGCTGGAGGACTTCGGCCGGGACGTCCGGACAGGCGGTCGGAACCTCGACCCCGAAGATCGGGTCGGTCACGGTGGGGACGTCGTCGAGGAGCCCGTTGAGGGCGGCCCGAACCATCTGCCGGGTGTGGTTGATGTTCATCCGATGGCCGACTCCGTAGGGTCCGCCCGTCCAACCGGTGTTCACGAGCCAGACCGGGGTCCGGTAGCGCTCCAGACGCTCGGCGAGCATCCGAGCGTACTCGCCGGGGTGACGCGGCAGGAACGGCGCCCCGAAACCGGCCGAGAAGGTCGCCCGCGGCTCGGTCACCCCGACTTCGGTCCCGGCGAGCTTGGCCGTGTAGCCGCTGATGAAGTGGTACTGGGCCTGGTCACGGGTCAGGCGGCTGATGGGCGGCAGAACCCCGAAGGCGTCGGCGGTCAAGAAGACGACGTTTTTTGGATGGCCGGTCATCCCCGTCTCGTCGGCGTTGCCGATGAAGTGGAGCGGGTAGGCGCCCCGGGTGTTCTCGGTGTAGCGCTCCGAGTCGAGGTCGAGCTCCCGGCTAACCGGGTCGATGTCGACGTTCTCGAGGACGGTCCCGAAGCGCTTCGTGGTGGCGAAGATGTCGGGCTCGTACATCGGCGAGAGGCGGATCGTCTTGGCGTAGCAGCCGCCCTCGAAGTTGAAGAGCCCGTCCGCCCCCCAGCCGTGCTCGTCGTCGCCGATGAGGCGCCGCTCCGGGTCGGCCGAGAGGGTCGTCTTGCCGGTCCCCGAGAGGCCGAAGAAGACGGCCGGGTCCTCGTTCCGACCGACGTTTACCGAGCTGTGCATCGGTAGGACGCCCTCGTCGGGGAGGAGGTAGTTCATGACCGTGAAGGCGCTCTTCTTGATCTCGCCGGCGTACTGGGTCCCGACGATGATGATCTCCATCCGCCGCAGATGGAGAAGGATCGCGGTCCCGGTCCGCGTCCCCTCGCTGGCCGGGTCGGCCTCGAAGGACGGGACGTCGATGATCGTGAAGTTCGGGCGGAAGCCCGCCAGGTCTTCCCGAGGCGGGCGTCGGAAGAGGTTGCGGGCGAAGATGCTCGCCCAGGCCGTCTCGGTGTACACGCGGAGCGAGCGGCGGTGGGCGGGATGGGCGCCGATGTAGCAGTCCTGGGCGTAGAGCGTCTTGTCGGCGAGGTAGTCGAGGAGCCGGGCCCGAAGGCGGAGGTAGTGCTCCTCGCTGATCGGCTGGTTGATCTCGCCCCACCAGATCTTCGCCTCCGACCAGGGCTCCCGGACGACGAACTTGTCCTTCGGGGAGCGGCCGGTGTGCTGGCCGGTCCGGACGACGAGGGGGCCGTTGGCGGCGAGCAGCCCCTCGCCGGCCCGGATGGCGTGCTCGTAGAGCTCGGCGGTGGAGAGGTTGATGTGGAGGCTCCGGCCGATCCGCTCGGTCTCGGTCGGGGCGACCGGAGTGGGTGCCTCCGTCTGCGGCATCTGACTCGACCTCCTGCGCGGGCATCCGTGGCGTTCCACGACCGGCCGCGCGTACCGCCGCCGGGCTCGGGTGCTCGGATGTCGGCGACGGAGTCGGCTTCCGCAGTCGAGCCCAGATGATACGCCAGGACGGGCGGCCCTGGCTACCCCTCTCGCGGG
>DAOTYQ010000173.1:0-1895 GCA_034434735.1 Chloroflexota bacterium | reverse complement strand
TCGCGGCGGCGAACAAGCGGCTCGACGACGCCGGCTACAAGGACACCGACGGTGACGGGATCCGGAACATGCCGGGCGGTGGCGAGAACCTCGACTTCGTCCACTGCACCTCGGCGACCGGCTTCCGCCCGACCGCCGGCGAGTTCCTGAAGGGCGCGCTCCAGAAGATCGGGATCAACCTCGAGCTCAACTTCGTCGACTCGACGAAGGTCCTCTTCGCCAACTGGCCGGACGTGGCGCCGGACACGAAGTGCAACCTGGCCCACGGGCAGTACGACACGGCCGAGTTCGCCTACGTCCTCTCCTTCGACCTCTTCGGGAACTACTACTACAGCTACCACTCGGAGCAGATCCCGACCGAGGAGAACAACGGCGACGGCTACAACTACCTCCGGTTCCAGAACCCGGAGATGGATGCCGCCCTCGACACGCTGAAGGCGGCGATCCTCACCAAGGACCAGATCGAGGCCGCCTGGAAGATCCAGGAGATCTACGTCGATCAGGTCCCCGAGGTCGCCCTCTACTACCGGAACGAGGCCCGCGGCATCTCGAAGCGGCTCCACAACTTCTTCAAGAACCCGAGCACGTCCTCTGACTTCTGGAACGTCGAGGACTGGTGGGTCGACCAGTAGTCGGCCGCTGATCGACGATCCTCGATCCGAGGCGGCGGTCCGGAGCCCGGACCGCCGCCTCGCTATACTCGGCCCACCGTCCGGGATCGCGGCTCCTGCCGGGGAGCCGGCTGCCCCCGTCCGGATCGTTCTGTCCGGCCCACCCGCGCGAGCGAGTCAGCGGAGCAGACCCGCCTGAATGACCAAGTACATCGTCCGCCGCGTCATCGGCCTCCTGCCGCTCTTCTTCGGGGCGATCGTCATCAGCTTCCTGCTCATGCGTGCGGCCCCGGGCGGCCCCCAGGCGGCCCTGGCCGGGATCAAGAGCATCACCCAGGAGGATCGGGAGAAGTGGCTTCGGCGCTGGTGCCTCCAGGCCGAGGTCACGCCGGTCAACATGGTCAAGGAGTTCGGGGGCTGGCTTGGCGTCCTCAACTGCGACAGCGACACCGTGCCCGAGATCTTCTTCTCGGACCAGGGTGGGCTCAACCTCCTGCCGGCCGCCCTTGGTGGTGGTGACAACGGGATCCTCCACGGCGACCTCGGGCTGTCGATCCGGGCCGGCCGGCCGGTCGTCGACGTCATCATGGAGCGGGTGCCGGCGACGCTCCTTCTCACCTCGACGGCCCTCGTCCTCTGGGTCGGCATCGCCATCCTGATCGGCACGTATGCCGCCGTGCGCCGCTACTCGCTCTTCGACCAGGCGATGACCTTCTTCGCCTACGTCTTCTACTCGCTGCCGACCTTCTGGCTCGGACTCATGCTCATCTTCATCTTCGCCGTCTTCTTACGGACGAGCGGGGTGACGGACTTCTTCCCGACCGGCGGGATCATCACGACCCGGGACTGGCCGCCCTTCAACACGGCCGAGTACTGGGCGGCCTTCGGCCAGCGGCCGCTGGCGGCGCTCCTCGACGTCGGTCGGCACCTCGTCCTGCCGGTATTCACCCTCGTGGCCGTGAACATCGCCGGGGACTCGCGGTTCGTCCGGGCCGCGATGATCGAGGCCCTCAACCAGGACTACGTCCGGACGGCGAAGGCAAAGGGGTTGCCGTCGCGGACCGTCATCGCCAAGCACGCCTTCCGGAACGCCATGCTGCCGGTCGTGACGAACGTCGCCCTCGAGCTCCCGTTCCTCGTCTCGGGGGCGATCGTCACCGAGACGATCTTCACCTGGCCAGGACTGGGGCGCCTCTTCATCGAGTCGGTCGGGGCGAGCGACTACTTCGTCCTCATGGGGCTCCTCCTCGTGAGCACGATCTTCATCCTCATCGCCAACCTCCT
>DAOTYQ010000172.1:0-12502 GCA_034434735.1 Chloroflexota bacterium | reverse complement strand
AGCTGCGGGTCTACGCGGCGACGTGGGCCCCGGCGCTCGGGCTCGTGGGCGGCTTCGTCGCGGGGGGCGGTGCCATCGTCGTCGGGCGGTTCGGCTTGGAGCGGTGGGCCTCGACGAGACGGTCGGCGGTCGGGGATCGGGTCGGGGTGCCGGGCCCGACGGGAGCGGCCGAGCGGGTCGCCGCCGAGCCCGTCGCGGCCGGGCGTCTTCCCCGCGCCGAGCGGCTGGCGATCGCCGAGCTCGCCGTCGCCCTCGTCTGCGGCGCCCCGCTCGTCCTCCTCGTCGCCTCGCTCGGCGAGCCGCCCCGGAACTACCTGGCCCAGATCGGCCTCGCCGTCGCCTTCGCCGCGGCCGGCTGGATCTGGCTGGCCGAGTCGCTCGCTGCTGGGGGCGCTCGCGCCTGGCTCGCAGCCGGCGCCGCCACCGGCCTGGCGGCGGGCCTCGCCCTCGTTGCGATCCGGATCGGGCCGGCCCTCGCCCTGGGGACCGGTGCCGCCGGCGGGATGCTAACCGGCGCCGCGACGTACCGGCTCCATCGGGGACTGCCGATCGTTCGCCGCGGCTGGCCGGTCGTGGCGGCCCTCGCCGCGGCCGTCGTCTTCGTCGGGACCCTCGGGGTCTACGCCGTCGGCCATCGGGAATCCGCCGGTGCTCGGGCGCGCGCCGAGGTGGTCGCCTCGGTGGTCGGCTGGGTCCGGGACCACGTCGCTCCGGGCTCGACGGTCGCCCTCGGCTCTCTGCTCGGGTATGAGATCGGCAACGAGCTCGTCGGCGACTACGGCGTCGTCCGGATCACCCAGACGAGCGCCCGGGTCGACCCGCGGGCGCCGCTCGGCGTCGCCCCACCCGCCGGGGCGACGATCGACGATTGGATCGCCCTCGATCCGGCCCCGCGGAACACGACGGAGTTCGCCGCCTTCCGGGCGACGACGATCCTCGATCGGCTCCGGCGAACGGGGGCCGCCGTCTGGGTCTACGTCATCGGGACCGATACGGCGGCGCCGACGATCCTCGCCGCTCTCACCCCGGACCACGGCTTCCGGGAAGTGGCCCGGTTCGTCGCCCCGACGAGCAGCGGCGCGCCGCCGATCGAGGCGATCGTCTTCCGGATCGATCCCGACCGACTGGCGCTCCCCGCCGACCGCCTCTACATCGCGCCGGCCGCCCTCGAGCGCCTCGTCGCCGGCCTCGGGGCGGCCGATCCACCGCCGCGGGAGGTGGCCGCCCGCCTGCTCGAGCGGCTCGTCGTCGTGCCGGAGCGGGGCGCCAGGCCGTGGCTCGAGCGGTTGCGAGCCATCGCCGCCGGGAGCCCGTGACGGCCGCCCGACCCGCCGTCAGCCCCGCTTCCCGAACTCGCGGCGGAGGGCGCTCCGGGCGGCCCGGAACCCGGCCATCCCGTGGACCCCGCCGCCGGGCGGGGTCGAGGCGGAGCAGAGGTAGACGCCGGGCAGGGGCGTCCGGTACGGATCGAGGGCGAGTCGCGGCCGGGCGACGAGCTGGGGGAGGATCGCCAGACCGCCGCCGATGTCGCCGCCGACGAGGTTCGGGTTGGCGGCTTCGAGGTCGGCGGCCGTCTGGACGTGGCGAGCGAGCACGAGGTCCCGAAAGCCGGGCGCCGCGGCTTCGACCTCGGCCTCGATAAGGGCGCTGACGTCGACGGCCGAGCCGTGGGGGACGTGGGCGTAGGCCCAGGCGGTCTGGCGGCCGGTCGGCGCCCGCGACGGGTCACTCAGGGAGGCCTGGACGAGGATGACGAAGGGCCGCCGTGGCAGCCGTCCGGCGGCGACCCGTCGTTCGGCGGCGGCGATGTCGCCGAGCGTCCCGGCGAGATGGACGGTGCCGACCCGCCGCAGCGCCGAGACCCGCCACGGGATCGGCCCGGCGAGGGCCCAGTCCACCTTGCCGACACCCGGGCCGTAGCGGAAGCGCTCGAGGGCGCGTCGGTAGCCCGGCGGCAGTCGATCGCCGGCCAGGGCGAGGAGGGCCCTGGGGCTGACGTCGAGGAGGATCGCCCGTGCCGGCGGGAGGTCGGCGAGGCGGCGGACCGGGGCGTTGGTGACGATCTCCCCGCCGAGGCGCGAGAGTTCGGCCGCCAGGGCGTCGGCGAGGCGCTGCGATCCGCCGCGGACGACGGGCCAGCCGACGCTCTCGGCGGCGATGCCGAGGACGAGGGCGAAGGCGGCACTTGCCGGCGACTCGAGGGGGACGACGGCGTGGGCGGCGAGGGCACCGAAGAGGGCCCGCGCCGGTTCCCCCCGGAAGGCGAGGCGGGCGAGGGCGGCGGCCGGGAGGAGGGCCGGCAGGCCGAAGCGAGCGGCGGCGACGACGTGGCGGGTCGGGCGCGGGATCGGGCCCAGGATCCAGGGCATGAGGCGGTCGGCGTCGCGGACGAGGGGCCGAAAGAGCCGCTGCCAGGCCCGCCCGTCGGGGCCGAGTCCGGCGGCCGTCTCCGCAACCGAACGGTGGAGGAGGACGGCCCGATCCGGGGCGAGGAGGTGGGCGGCCGGGATCTCGGGCTCGGCGAGCTCGACGCCGAGCCGCGCCAGGTCGAGGGAGCGGAAGAAGGGAGAGAGGAGGGCCATCGCCACGACCGTCGCGTACGGGTCGTGGACGAAGCCGGGCAGGGTGAGCTCGGCCGAGCGGAGGCCGCCGCCGACCGTGGGGGCCGCCTCGTAGACCCGGACGGCGAGGCCGGCCCGGGCGAGGGTGATCGCCGCGGCGAGGCCGTTCGGCCCGCTGCCGACGACGACCGCATCGAGGGCGCGATCGGGGACCGCCACGCCCGGATTATCGCCGCCTCGGCTGCGGCTCCGTGGCGTTGAGCCCTCGGAGCAGGGCGCCGCCGGGTCGACCTGCCACCGTGTCCAACATGGAGCGAGTCGGGGTCCGTGAGCTGCGTCGCCAGGCGAGCACCATCCTGCCACGGGTCGTCGCCGGTGAGACCGTCGAGAGACGGACAGGCTCCAGGTCCAAGAGATCAGCCTCGGCTGGACGGAGGAGACCCTCACGTTCCAGCGGAGCGAGGCCGCTTGGCATCGTCCGCAGGAGGATGGCGACGGGGCGACCGCGGTCGGTGATCAGTGCGCTCTACCGCGACACCTCGGCTTTCGTCAAGCTCATCGTGGACGAGCCGGAATCCGAGGCGCTGCGGTCGTTCCTCGCGGGCCAAGGCACGCGTCGCGTTTCGTCCAGCCCTGCTGAGGGCCGAAGCCCTGCGTGCGGTTCGCCATCTGGGGCCGGACGCCCTCGCCACGGTTCGAGATGGTCGAGGATCCGATCGTCGATCCCGACGAGGTCGACGCGGCGCAGACCGTCACGTGACGGCGTCGCCCCGCTGAGCGAGGGCACGGCGTTGATCGCCAGGCGACGGGGGCCGCGACGGGGACTCATGGGCTGGTCCCAGCGCGACTCTGCGCAGGAACGGGAGCGAGCAGCGCGGCGGACCCCGATGTCAGGCTCTTGAAGCGAACCGGAACCAGCCTCCACACGTCCTGGTCGGGGCGAGAGGATTTGAACCTCCGACCTCAGCGTCCCGAACGCTGCGCGCTACCAAACTGCGCCACGCCCCGACCGCGCATCACGCTGGGCGGCCCGATGATACCAGAGGCCGCCGACGGGCTCGCGCGGCGCGCCCCTCGGCAACACGGGATCAGCGCGGCGTGCCGTGGTCAGTCCCAAGAGCCGCGCCCCGCTGATCATCCGGTCGTCGTAGGTCAGGAGCGCTTCGAGATCCTGCTGTGAGCTGCGCGCCGTCCCGGGCTCCACGTGTGGACGTGCCGGGCGGCGTCCCCCCGAGCGGCACAAGCTACCCGTGCCGATGGCTGCCGGGATCCCTCGTGGTCACGAGCTTGACCCTGGATCGGCCTGTGGCTATACTGATACCGGGTCTCAATAAGCACATTTGGGACGCCATCGCTGACAGAGCACCCACGGCTCAAGTCTCGAGATGAGGAGAAGACAATGAAGTCTCGGCGCCCCGTTGTCCTGGGGATGAGGGCTATCAGCGCCATCCTCTGCGCAATGCTCCTGATAGTGTCAAGTACGCCGGGCACGACTGCCACGGCCGCCGAGCCCACCATCGGCTATGACGTTGTCGATCTGGGCACGCTTGGTGGCAACGCCACGTTCGCCCTCGACATCAACGACCGCGGCGCCGTCACTGGCAACTCCCGCACCGGCGCCACTACCCTCCCGCTGATCGCCTTCCGCTGGAAATCGGGCGAGATGATCTCTCTCGGAGTCCTGCCCGGTAGCAATGCGTTCAGCCGCGGATATGCGATCAACAATGCCGGTGTGATCGTGGGCGAGAGCGATAACAACGTCCCGCGAGCCTTCCGATGGAAAGCGGGCGTGCTCGAGGACCTCGGCACCCTCGGCGGCGCATCCGCCGTCGCTCACGGCATCAACAATCGAGGTCTCATCGTCGGTGCGTCGTCCAACGGCGTCGCCGTGCGCCCGTTCGTGTGGCGCCGTGGCGTGATGCGAGACCTCGGCACCATCGAAGGATCGGCAAGCACCCCGGGTCGAGCGTGGGACGTCAATGACCGCGGCGACATCGTCGGCAACTCGCGAGTGACGGGGTCCCTCACTCAAGCGACGCTCTGGCCAGGGCCCAACCGGCACCGGCTCGGTACGCCAGTGAACCTGGGCTCGCTCGGCGACGGCCGTCAGTTCAGCGAGGCACTTGCGGTTTCCAATTGCCTCTGGGTTGTCGGCCGATCTACGGTCACCGGATCGACGGAGCGAGCCTTCCGCTGGACCCCTGACGAGGGCATGTTGGAGCTCGGCAGCCTCGGGTTCGCCCACAGCCGCGCGACCGATGTCAACGATCGAGGAGAGATCGTCGGCTATGCGTCGCGCTTCGCTGGTTTTCCCACCCTTGGTGGCGCGGCGTTCCTGTGGCGTGGTGACCAGATGTGGAATCTGAACGACCTGATCGATCCGGCGAGTGGCTGGGAGCTGTTGGCGGCAGAAGGAATCAACAACCGGGGCATGATCGTCGGATACGGTCGCTTGCGCGGTGAGATCCGGTCGTTCCTGCTCGTGCCCAGGGGCCGTTCCTGGTAGCGCCCCAGGAACTGATCATCAGAAGGCGGAGCCGGTCCGCCAAAGTCCGTTATCGACCTCCCGACTAGGGCCTCGCTGGCCGACGTCGCCTTGCCCGCCGCTCGAGGACGAGTTCGCCGGTCGGCTCGAGCGGCGGGCAGGCAGTGTCGGCGGTGATGAACGCGCTGCGCCACCAGCTCTCCTCTCCGTCACAACCCAACCGAGCGCCGGAGGAATGTTGCGTGATCCAGCCACCAAGACACGCCGAACCGAAAGCGTCGACGGCCGTTGGCCCCGACGTACTCGAAGGAGCCCGAGGGGCCCCGCCCATGCCGACGCCTCGAGGACCCAGCCGCGGCCTACGGCTGGTGCTGAGGAGGAGACCGACGGTGCCCGGCCCCTTCGTTGGGCTGCGAGCCGAGCAGTCGGTGAGCTGCCGCCGGCGCTGAGGAGGGCAGACGGCGCCGGGGGTCCCGCTAGCGGCCGGAGACGTGGGCGGCGAGGGCGAGCGGGTTCGTCTTGGCGAGCTCCGAGACGAGCCAGCCAAAGGTTCGACCATCGACGCCATGCGCAGCAGGCATACCGCCCTGGTGGGCAAGCGCCGGGAAGGCAAGGAGGGCAGTGAGCGCGATGGCCAGCATCAGCGAGCGCACGAGCTTCTTCACGGCAATCTCCTCCAACCGGCTCGAGGCCAACAAACGCGGGCCACCGGCCGGCCATCGGCGACCCGTCGCAACAATGAAACGATGAGGCGCGAGCGACGTTACGGGTTCAGTGGTCGCCTGGGCGTTCGGCGCAGTACGGCTCCCGAGCGCCGCGATGGGCCGAACCTGGGCCGATCGGGGACAGCCCAGGAGGGCGAATCGGCTCAACCCGATGCCGGTCGAGAACCGTGTTCGACGGATCAAGGAGCTGATCGAATCGGAGACCCCGCCGGCCGGCGGCTGAGTCAGGCTCGGCCGTGCGGCTCGCCGACGGGGACGACCGCAACGGCGGCCAGGAGGTAGCTGACGGCCATCAGCCCGAAGGCGACCGGGAACCCCGTCTCGTTGCCGAGGGCGCCGACGACCCAGCCCAGGACCGCCGCCCAGATCGCCCCGACGCCGAACATGAGGGTGAAATAGACGGCGAAGGCGACGTCGCGGATCGCCGGCCGAGCCACCTCGGCCAAGAGCGCCTGGAGGAGGGCGCTCTCCTCGAAGACGACGGCGCTCATGAAGCCGAGGGCGAGCCAGACGAAGAGGAGGTTCGAGCCCGCCAGGACGAAGGCCCCGACGGCGACGGCGGCGAGGATGTAGGAGCCGATGACGACCGGCCGGTGCCCGATCCGTCCAGCCAGCCAGCCCCCGATCAGCGGCCCCGGCACGCTGCCCGCCACGAGGAGCGTGTACATGAGGGCGACCGTCGCCGGATCGAGTCGGAGGACGAGGGCGAGGTAGAGGGGGACGAAGGTCGTCACGATCCCGAGCCCCCGGCCCGCGGCGGCGATGGACGAGGCGAGGGTCACCCAGACGACGTCCCGCTCACCGGCGAGGGAGCGGACGACGGCCCGGGTCGAGGACTCTGACAGCGGGGCGCGGCCGGTGCCGGGACCGTCGACGAACCGGAGGATCCCCGCGGCGACGAGGATCGCTGGCAGGCCGACGGCGAGGACGGCGGCCGGCCAGCCGGCGGTGGCGATGAGCCAGCCCCCGACCAACGGCACGAGGACGGTCCCGACGTTGCCGGCCGCGACGTGGACGTTGATCGCCGTCGCCCCGCGTCGAAGCCCATAGGCGTCGGCCAGGAGGGCATGGCCGACGACGTGCTGTGGCGCCCCGCCGGCCCGGGCCACCACCGTCGCTGCGGCAAAGACCGGCCAGGAGGCCGCCGCCGCGAGGGCCGCCATCCCGCCCCCGAAGACGAGGCCGGCCCCGCCGAGGATCGCCCGTCGTGGAACGAACCGGGCGAGCGGACCGAAGAGGAGCTGGAGCGACCCGTTGACGAGGTTCGCCAGACCGACGACGAGGCCGATGGCGTCGACGCCGACCCCGAACTCGTCGACGACCCGGACGAAGACGAGCGGCAGGAGCGCCCCCTGGGCGTGGATGAGGGCGTGCTGGAGGGAGAGGAGGGTGAGGCTCCGGCGCATGCCGGCCGATGGTAGCGATCTCTGACGCCGGGCCGGACCCAGGCGGCTCGTTGGTCGGGCCCTGGCGCCGCTCGCTGCGCTGGCGGCGGAGCTCGAGGCGATCGAGCCGAACACGTCGACCGGCCGTTCGTCGGCCGACCGGGCAGCGACGAGGTCGGCCGGTTGAGCCGGTCCATCGGCGGCCTCCTCGCCAGTCTCGAGGACGATCACCGCCGCCAGCAGGCCTTCGTCGCCGCCGCCTCCCACGACCTCCGAGCGCCGATCGCGGCCTTCGGACCGAGCACGAGCTCGCCCTCCGGGGTCGCCGCGAGGTGGGTACCCTGCGGCGGGCGGTCGAGGCGGCCCTCGGCGATGTGGCCCGGCTCGGGCGGCTGGCCGACGCCCTCCTCGGCTTGGCCGAAGCAGAGCCCGGTGGGCGGCCGCTCAGCCGAAGCCGGGTCGCCGTCTCCGAGCTCGCCGAGCCGGCGGTCGCCGACTGCCGACCCTCGCCGCCCTCCGCGGGATCACGATCGACGTCGTCGCCCCGGGGGTCGACGTGGTCGTCGACCGGGTTCGGCTCGAGCAGGCGATCCGGAACCTCGTCGCCAACGCCGTCCGTTTCTCGCCCGAGGGTGGACTCGTCTCGGTCGTGGCCGAGGTCGGGCCGGGGCCGGGTCGCTCGGCCGGGACCGGGCGGCGCTGGCTCCGGATCGAGGTCGCCGACGCGGGGCCGGGCGTCGATCCGGCCGTCGCGCCGCGACGCTTCCTGCCCTTTCCGCGCCGTGGCGCTGACGGCGACGGCACCGGGCTCGGCCTGGCCATGGCGGCGGCGTCCGTCCGGGCCCACAGCGGGGAGATCGGCTATCGGCCCCGTCCGTCGGGCGGCTCCATGTTCTGGTTCGCCGTCCCAGGCTGACGTTAGTTGGCCAGGGCTCTTCTAAACTGTCGCTTGAGTGACACTGGAATGGGCCGTTCGCTGGTACTCTGCCTCCACTCGGAGCAGGTCCTGAGCTCCGATCGACGTGCGGCTGATGCCGGGGAGGTCGGGATGTCCGCGAAACGGCGCGTCGTAGCAGTGGGGTTGTCGGTCGTGCTCACCTTCGTCACGGCGCCTGAGATCGCTCTCGCGGCGGTCCAGGGTTCGTGTCCATGAAGCGACCCGACCAAGGTCCTCCTTTGGGAGAACGCCATTGGTGATACCTCGGACGGCGACCGATACTGGAAGCGCTCGAGCGACGCCGATCTGAGCAATGCCGATCACACGCTGCCGGGTGACTGCAGGAGTCGAGCTTTCTGATTTACGAGTGCTCGCCGTCCGGCACGTGGGTTGAACGGTACCGCGGGAAG
Organism: Chloroflexota bacterium; assembly: GCA_034434735.1. Lineage (GTDB taxonomy): Bacteria > Chloroflexota > Limnocylindria > Limnocylindrales > CSP1-4 > BPIH01. Next base: position 3,999 of record DAOTYQ010000172.1, on the reverse strand, counting down.
CGAGACGACGCACGGGATGGTGGATGCCGACGGACCGCTAGCCCTCGCCACGGAGGAGCTCGGCCGCTGCTATCGACGAGGGGGCCCGTGGGCCTTGCGCGACGTCACGCTCGCCATTCCGGCCGGCTCGATCACCGCCCTCGTCGGCCCGAACGGTGCTGGGAAGTCGACGCTCATTCGGAGCTGGATGGGCTTCGAGCGGCCAGACGCGGGCCGAGCTCTGGTTCGTGGCCTGGATCCGCGAAACCGACGGGCTGATGTCATCCGCTCCGTCGGCTACGTGTCCCAAACCCACTCGCTCTATGCGCGCCTCTCCATCGAGGATCACCTGGAGATGGTCGCGACGTATCGACCCGGCTTCGATCGAGGCGCGGCCGCCTCTCGCCTCGAGACCCTGGGCCTGGATCCCCGCCGGCGGGTCTCCCAACTCTCCGTCGGCGAGCGCGCGAAGGTCATGCTGAGCATCGCCCTGTCGCTGCACGCCCCCATCCTGCTTCTCGATGAGCCGATGGCGAACCTGGACCCTTTGGCGCGGCGTGAGTTTCTCACCATGCTCATGGAGGACGTACGGCGGCGCGGGACCACGGTCGTCCTCTCGTCGCACATCGTCACGGACCTCGAAGAGGCCTGCGACCGGCTCATCGTTCTCGCCCAGGGCAGTGTCCTCCTCGACGGCTCCATCGACGTCGTCCGACGCGAGCACGTCGTTTTGCCGGGCGATGGGGCAGCGTCGAGGGCCGAGTCCGCCGGCGCCCAGCCCGTGTCCGCCTTCCTCGGCCGTTCCGGCGAGCGGCTCCAGCTCGCGCGGGCGACGGCACCACCCGGGCACGAGCCGACCCTCGAGGAGATCGTGCTCGGCTACCTTGCCGCAGCCGGCCGCTCCGAGACCAGGGCGGCCCGCACGTCGTGATTGGGACCATGACGCCGCGCTCCGTGCTCCTCGTCGTGAAGCTGCACAAGCTCGAAACGGCGATCGCAGCCCTTGCCTCCCTGATCGTCGGACTCGCCGCCCTCCACGTGAGTTGGCGCCTCGCCGGGTTGTCGGTGCCGGGCGCGTGTCTGCGGCCGTTGGAGGAGCTGACGCTGGGGACCGCGTCTTGCCTGTCGTATCTGGAGGCGCTCGGTCGGATCTACTACGGAGAGGCCGGTCACATCCATGCCATCATGGCCGTCCTGCCGGGGGCCGTTGGGCTCCTCGCCGGCGTACCCATCGTCGGCCGGGAACTCGAAGGAGGGACGGCGGAGTTCGCCTGGGCCGTCGCCCCGTCTCGACGCGCTTGGTTCATCCGTCAAGCCATCGGCATCGGGCTGCCGCTCGCCGTCTGCTTCGGCTTCGCCGCGGTCGCCTCGGACGTCCTCGAGACGACGCGGCGCCCGCTGATCCCGGCCACTCCGTTCGACAACCTCGGCCTCTACGGCGTCCTGGCGTTTACCCGCATGCTCGCCGCCTTCGGGCTCGGTTTGGTCCTCGGTGCGCTCACCGGGCGCACGCTTCCTGCCTTCGTGATCGGCTCGGTCGTCATGGCTGGTCTCGTCGTCGGCGCTGGACTCTCCCGGGAGGCATGGGCCTCCGTTCAGCCGACGGTCGTGGTGGACGAGACCAGGGGTGATCCGTTCGATGGTGAGATCGTCGGCCGGGCGTGGATCGGTCCGGCCGGGGAGTTCGTCACCGATGCGGGTGCTCGCGACCGCGTACCGGCCGACGTCCGGGGCGATCCCGACGGCTGGTTGATGGCGCACGGATACGAGCAGGTCGCGCTCGGGATCACGCGCGAGACGGCCGAGCGATGGCAGCCGCTGGAGGGGGCGGGCTGGGTCGCCGCTGCCATCGCCTTCGCGGGCGGTTCCCTCTGGCTCGTCCATCGGCGGCGCCCGGTGTAGCCGTTTCGATCGCCGGGGACGGCCCCGTCCGCGTCCGCCCGCCGAGGCCGCCCGGCCGTCGGCAATGGCGCCGTCGCTTGACCCGCCGGCGGCGTCGGCATAGGCTCGCCCTCGGCGATGGCGTCCGCCGAGACGGTGCCCGTCCGAGCCGCTCCGTCTGAACCGCCCCGCATCGGGCTGATGGCTTCTGGATCATCTGTGCGCCGGGACCGATCGTCCCGGGAACGGAGGCGTGCGTGAGCGAAGCGCAACCGGTCGTTGGCCAGGAGGTGGGCGAGCCCGGGGCCGTCGAGGGCGGACGCTTCTTCGGGCGCCTCGAGGCGGGCGTCGGGCGGGCCGTCGTCGGGGCGCGTGACGCCCTGCGGCTCCTGACCGTCGCCCTCCTCGCCGAGGGCCACGCCCTCATCGAAGACGTCCCGGGGACCGGCAAGACGACCCTCGCCCGGGCCTTTGCCCGTGTCCTCCGCCTCTCCTTCGCCCGGGTCCAGGGTACGCCCGACCTCCTGCCGGGCGACGTCACCGGGAGCAGCGTCTTCGAGGCCGGCCGCTTCCGCTTCGAATCGGTCGGCCTCACCACCGCCGACATCTTCGGCCGCTCGCAGGGCTCGGGCTCGTTCCGGCTCGACCTTCTCGCCGCCGACGTCGTCCTCGAGCGCTTCGCCGGGCGGCGGCTCCCGGACCGCGAGGTCCGGCGAGCGGTGGAGCGCGCCCGGCGGCCACGTCTCGGGAGCGACGGAGGGGCCCGGTGAACGCGGCGGAGGAGCGCCCGATCGCCGCCCCGGCCGACCGGGCTCGGCCCTGGTTCACGCCGGGCGTCCGCGGGATCGGGCTGGCGAGCCTCCTCTCCGACCTCGGCCACGAGGTACCGACGACGCTCCTGCCGGCCTTCCTCTCGTCGGTCCTCGGGGCCCCGGCCGCGGCTCTCGGCCTCATCGAGGGGATCGCCGACGGCTGCGCGGGGCTAGCAAAGATCGTCGGTGGACCGCTGGCCGACGCACCGGAGCGGCGGCGCACCATCGCCGTCGGCGGGTACGCGACGACGGCGGTCCTCTCGGCGGCCATCGGGCTGGCCGGCGCAGTCTGGCAGGTCGCCGTCCTGCGAACCGGGGCCTGGGTCGCCCGCGGCCTTCGGACGCCGGCCCGGAACGCCCTCCTCGCCGACGCCGTCGACCAAGGGGCGTACGGGCGGGCCTACGGCTTCGAGCGGGCGATGGACAACCTCGGGGCGGTGCTGGGGCCGCTGGCGGCCCTCTTGCTCGTCGCCCTCCTCGACGTTCGGAGCGCGATCCTCGTCTCGGTCCTGCCGGGCCTCCTGGCCGGTGCAGCGATCGTCTACGCCGTCCGCCACATCCGCACCGGGCCGCGGACGCCACCGGTCCGCGCCACCCGGCCGAGCTTGGCCGTACCGGTTCGGTCCCTCGTTCGGGGGCGGCTTCGGCTCGCCCTCCTCGTCGTGGCGGCCTTCGAGGTCGGGAACGTTGCGGCGACCCTCCTCATCCTCCGGGCGACCGAGATCCTCGCCGCCGGCGGCTGGCCGAACGCCGGCGAGCTCGCCATCGCCCTCTACGTCGCCTACAACGTGGCCGGAACCCTCGTCAGCGTCCCGGCGGGCCGGCTCGGGGATGCTCGCGGTTTCGTCGCCCTCCTCGTCGGCGGCTTCGCCCTCTTCGCCCTCGCCTACGGAGCCTTCGCCGTCGGTCCGGCCGAGCCGCTCGTCGTCGGGCTCGCCTTCGTCGCCGCCGGGGTCGGGATCGGGATCGTCGAGACCGGCGAGCACGCCCTCGTCGCGGCCGCCGCACCGGCCGAGGCGCGGGGCTCGGCCTTTGGGCTCCTGGCCGGGCTCCAGAGCTTCGGGGACTTCGCGGCGAGCGGGCTGGTCGGCGTCCTCTGGAGCCTCCTCGGTGGGACGGTCGCCTTCGGCTACGCGGCCGCCTGGATGATCGTCGCCCTCGTCGCGACCCTCGCCCTCCGGCCCGGCGGAGCGGACGGGGGCCAGCGCTGACGATGACCGGACCGCCGATCAAGCACGCTCGCCCGCCGATCCGCTCTCGGGGTCGAGCCTCCCCGGGTCGGTTGACCGCGCTGGAAGCCGACCGTATCCTTCCCGTCGGCGATGGT
>DAOTYQ010000171.1:0-4646 GCA_034434735.1 Chloroflexota bacterium | reverse complement strand
ACCTTCGTCGCCCGCCCGGCTTCGGCCCCCCAGACCTTCGTCAGCTTGCGGCCCGCGGCGACCCGGTCGACGACGACCCCGGCGAGCTCGTACCCCAGGGGCTCGGCGGCGGTGTGCCAGACCTGCTCGGCGAGGGCGTGCCCGTCGGGATGGGCCCGGCCCCGGTCCGTCTCGACGTCGCCGACGACGAGGACGACGACGGCATCGTCGGTCAGGATCGGGCGGAGGCCGGCCAGGACCTCGCGGAGGAAGACGAGGTAGGGGCCCCGACGGTGGGCCGCGTCGAGACTCGCGTCGATGGCGGTCGCACTGAGCCCGAGGAGCCAGGCCCGGAGCCAGTTGTAGTAGCCGTACTTCACGACCCGCAGGTAGGGCGGCGAGCCGACGACGAGGCGGACCCGCTCGGGGAGCGCCCGGCGCCGGAGTTCGGCCGCCAGGCGCGGGCCGACGTCCCGGGCGTCGCCCAAGAGGGCGATCCCGTCGGCCGTCGGGAGCGGGTCGCGGTAGAGGCGGCGGAGCTTCGCCCCCAGGAGCTCGAAGACGTCCCGCTCCGGAGGCCGGTAGCCGGTCTGGCGGATGAAGGTCCGGACGTAGCGGCGGGCCATGCTGAAGGCGTTCGGCATGACCTCCGTCAGGTAGCTCGGCCGCTTGCCGTGGAGGATCCCGGAGAGGGCGGCGAGGAGGAAGCGATCGACCCGATCGGACGAGTCGAGGGTGGCCCGGACGAAGAGGAGCTGGGCGAGGGTTCGGGGATGGAAGGCGAGGGCGACCTCTTCGGGGAGGGGTTCGTCGGCAGGCCGCTCGCTGCCCGCGCCGACGCCCTCGCCGGTGCCGCCGCTTGCCGCCGTCAGCTCGGCCCTCTCGCCGGCCGCCGCTGCGAGTCCCCCGGCCACCGGCACCCGGATGCTCGGATCGCCCGGCCGCTCCGCGGCCTCGGCCGCCAGCTCCAGCCACGGCCCCGGATCGGCGAGCCAGGCGAGCCGCAGGGCGAGGAGGCGGGTGGACGCCTCGGCCGGGTTGGCCGGCTCCACCTTGGCCGCGGTCAAGAGGTAGGCGAGGGGATTGAGGTCGTTGCCGACCCCGATCCGCCCCTCGACGCAGGCCTGGAGCGGGACCGTCCCGCGGCCGCTGAAGGGATCGAGGACGACGTCGCCGCGCCGGCTGTAGCGGGCGATGAAGGCGTGGGCGAGGGCCGCCGGGAAGCTGGCCAGGTAGCTCGCCATCGGATGGAAGCTGTGACCCCAGAGGCGCGGCTGCTCCTGCCAGTCCGGCTCGATGGGGAGGCGGGGGAGCTCGAGGGGCAGGCCGAGGTTCAGCTGGTGGGCGGCAGCGAGCGGCCTCGGTCTCGGCCGAGCGCCCCCGGGCGGCTCGGGCGGCACGGGCGACGAGGCGCGGCTGGCGGCGGTCGATGGCAAGCGGGACATCCCGGTGCGGCGGCCTCCCTCCGGCGGGTGCCGGCCTCTCCGTCCGGCGCCCGACCCTGCAGTCTACCAACGATCGAGGGGGCGGCCATGGGCCATGCGGGCCGGTCGGCCGGTACCAGCGGCGGTCGGCGCCGGCAGGCCGATTGGGACTGGTCACCGCCCCGGCGCCGCGGTATCGTCATCGTGGAGCCGCGGTAGCGAGCGGAACCAGCGGTGCCGGCGAGGCGCCGCGGGCCCGTCCCCTCCGTCCGGTCCCAGTCCGGCGAAGAGGCTCCCGCGGCTCATGCGGAGACCCGCCGCCGTCGAGCGATCGCGCGGCGGGTCCGCATGTCGGGGCCACCGGGTCGGTCGGGTGCGCCGCCCCGGCGCCTACCCCGCCTTGAGGCAGGTCTCGACGAGCGCCTCGAGCTCCCGATCGTCGAAGCCGAGCCCGGCCCGGAAGTAGCCCTCGATGGAGCCGAAGCGCCGGGCGACCTCGTCGAGGCCGGCCTCGAGATACGACCGCCGGACCCCCGTCATCGGCGCGAGGAACTCCGGATCCCCACCCCGGGCCCGGAACTCGGCGAGGAGCGGCTCGATGAGCGGGCCGAGCTCGCCGTTGCTCCGCAGATAGTCGGCGACAACCGCCTCTTCCGGGACCCCGAGGAGGAGCTGGAGGGCTGCCGCCGCCCAGCCCGTCCGATCCTTGCCCGTCGTGCAGTGGAAGACGAGCGGCCGCCCGCCGGGATCGAGGAGGGTCGCGAAGAGGCGCCGATAGGCCGCCCGCGCGCTCGGGAGGCGGATGAAGTCCCGATAGTGACGCTCGAAGAGGGCGATCCCCTTGCCGCCGTCGAGGCGGGCCCGGAGCGCCGCCGGATCGTTCATGAGCGGCATGAACTGGGCCGGCGTTCCGTCGGGCGCGTCGGCGAGGACGTCGGCGACGACGTAGGCGGCCGAGCGCGGCAGCCGTCCGTCCTCCGGCCAGCGGGACCGCTCGGCGTCGGTCCGCAGATCGACGACGGTCCGGATCCCGAGCCACTCCAGGTACGCCCGATCGGCGTCGTCGATCCGGCTCAGGTCCGTGGAGCGGTAGGCGAGGCCGGTCCGGACGCGCTGCCCCGAACGGGTCGGGTGGCCGCCGATGTCGCGAAAGTTCGTCAGGCTCATGGGACGGTGGCAAGGGTAGTCGACCGGCCGGGCTCGGCGGATGGGCCGCTCGGACCCCGACGGGCGGGCCGGGTGGCGGGGCGGCTCGGGGCGGAAGGGTGCTCCGCGGTTCGCGGGCCGGCGTTCCGGGGCGGCTCCCAGGCCGGGGTGGCGGGGCTGCCGGTGCGGGAGTCCAGCCGTCGTCCGGGCCCGTCCCCTGGCCGCGGCCGCCCCGAACCCGCCAGCGACCCCGACGGTCAGGCCAATCTTGACCGATGACCTGTGGACACTATCCTTCGCTCGAGTAGCGTCGGGACGACCGGGAGGTTGCCATGCCGAGGGTCGAGCTTCGCGAGGGCGAAGAGGTCGAGTTCAAGCGCCAGTGGACCGATCATGCGCTCGAAGACCTCGCCGCCTTCGCGAACACGCGCGGCGGGACGGTGTTCGTTGGGGTCGACGATGATGGCGAGGTCATCGGGGTGGATGATCCAGATGGGGCGATCGAACGCATCGCGAACACCGTCGTCTCGCGGCTGGGCCTGGCTCCCTCGATCACGCGGCAAGCCCTGGGCGGCCACGAGATCATCGCCGTGTATGTCGAGCCTAGCCGAGGCGTCGTTGGACACAACGGGCGCTACCGAACCCGGGTCGGAAGCATCAACCGGGATCTGCCTCCCGACGAACTCGCCCGGCTCATGCTGGAACGTTCGGGCCAGAGCTGGGACGCGCTTGGGAGTCCCGTTCCCTTCGATCGGATCGCCCAACCCCAGGTGATGCGCTTCGCGGACCTGGCCCGGCGGCGGCGACCGGGGATTACTGCCTCCGACCCCGAGCACCTGCTGCAGAATCTGGGCCTGCTGCGCGACGGTCGGCTCACCAACGCGGCCGTCCTGCTCTTCGCCGACCGGCCGCAGGCAGTCTTCCCCCACGCCCGAGTACGAATCGGCGTCTTCAAGGGAACGCAGATCGTGGACAGCCACGAATTGGAGGGCACGGTCTTGGAGCAGCTCGACGGCGCCATGGAGCGGTTCCGTCGACTGCTCAAGATGGCCCTCGACGTCCCGGTCACCGGGCCGAGCCTGGAGGGCCTGGGCCATCGGGAGGTCTGGGAATACCCCCTCGATGCGCTCCGGGAGGCGGTGACCAACGCCCTCATCCACCGCGACTACGCAGCCCCAGGCGACATCCAGGTGCGCCTCGAGGACGATGCGCTCCAGATCTGGAACCCAGGCCGTCTTCCCGAGGGCATCCGCCTCGAACAGCTTCTTGCTCCGAGCCACCCGTCTGTTCTCCGGAATCCCCTCATCGCCAGCGCCTTCTATGCGGCCGGCTTGATCGAGCAGTGGGGCACTGGGACGACGCGCATCCTCGAGGGGTGCCGTGAAGCCGGGCTGCCTGAGCCGGAGTTTCGCGAGGAGGCTGGAGCATTCCAGGTGGTCATTCTCAAGGATCCGTTCACTCCGGAGCGGCTGCGGGCTCTGGGGCTTAACGACCGACAGGTAGAGGCAGTTAGGTATGCCAGGGCGCATGGAAGGATCACAAATCGGGAGTACAGGCACGTTACAGGGATCTCGGACGAGGGGGCCAGACTCGACCTGAGACGGCTTGTCGATCTGGGAGTTCTCCGGCCACACGGCAAAGGCCGGAGTGCCTCGTACGTACCGAACAGGGTTGGCGAATAGTTGGCGATCGATTGGCGATTTTGGCGATTAGTTGGCAGTAGCTCTAGGAGGGGCCGGTTTGTGCTGTGAGCGGGCACCAGTGGGTACATGGGGCGCATCGGGGCGTGAGACCGCCACGGCATGGCCGAGATCGGGGGCCCCTTCCCCACGTCGACACTGAGCACAAGCGCCTTGGCGTGAAGCTGACTGACCATCGGCGCTGGGCTGCGACCGATGTTCCGTGCGTTGAACAAGACCCATCCCGGGCGCTTATACTAAACGCAGCCCATACTATGGAGCCGGGGTTGGCCGTGATGAACGTAGCCGGAACGAACCAGCACCGCGCCGGGCACTACGTCCGCCAGCCGGCGGGCTATCGGGCCTTCATCCCCGCCCCTTTGCCGCCCGAGCCGCCGGTCGACCTGGGTGAGCCACT
>DAOTYQ010000170.1:0-2418 GCA_034434735.1 Chloroflexota bacterium | reverse complement strand
GTCGCGGGGGATGCCGATCCCCTCGTCGCGAACGGCGATCCGGACGCCCTCCGGCACGACCTCGAGGCGGATCTCGACGGGCCCGCCGTCGGGGCTGAACTTGATCGCGTTGTGGAGGAGGTTGGCGAGGACCTGACCGAGGCGCTCTTCGTTGCCGACGACCGGCGGGAGGTTGGTCGGGGCGACCACCGAGCAGCGGACGCCGCTCCGCTCGGCGAAGGGTCGGAGTCGCTCGACGGCGTCGGCGGCCAGGCGGGCGAGGTCGATGCGGTCGGTGAGGGGGATGGCCCGCCGGGACTCGATCCGAGCGAGGTCGAGCATCTCGGCGACCATCTGACTGAGGTGGCCGGTCTCGGCTTCGATCTTGGCGATCCGCTCGCGCAGGCGGTGGAGGCGGAGGGCTGGCGCGGCTCCGGTGTCCGGCCGGGGTTCGGCTCCGGTACCCGGTTCGGCCTCGCCGGTGGGGCCCGGTTCGGACGCCCCGAGCCCCTCTACCTCTCGGGCGAGCATCTCGGCCAGGAGCCCGATGGTCGTGAGCGGGGTCCGCAACTCGTGAGCGAGGTTGTCGACGAACTCGGTCCGGATCTGCTCGAGCCGCCGGAGCTCGGTCAAATCGTCGAGGACGAGCCAGCTCCCCCGGACCGCCGAGGGCCGGGCGGTGACCCGGACGATCCGCGGCTCGCCGTCGCGGATGGTGAGCTCGTACGGTGCTGCGCCCACGAAGAGCGCCTCGATCCGCGGGTCGACGAAGACCTCCATCGCCGTCCGGCCGACGAGGCTGCCAGGCGGACGGCCGAGGATCCGGTGGGCGGGACGGTTGGCGAAGACGACGCGCCGCGCCTCGTCGAGGCGGATCACCCCGACGGGCAGCGCGTCGGCGAGGGCCGCCATGTCGGCGGCGATCCGTTCGAGGCGACCGGGTTCGGCGAGCTCGAGGAGCTCGCGGATCCGATGGTTCGGGTCGGCCTCGGGCCCGACGCCGAGGAGCGCACGGATCTTGGCCAGCTCCCGGCCGCGATGGCGGGCCAGTCGCCCGGCGACGAGGAGGGCGGCGGCCAAACCGACGAGGGCGAGGATGGCGAACGGCTCCACGGGATGAGGATCGCACAGTGCGGCGAACCGGGAGGAGCCGACGGAGGCGACGCGCGCGCCTCCACCGACCCAGAGGGCGATCCGCCGCCACCTCCCGCGGGCGGCCCTCAGCCCGAGCGGCGCCCTCAGTCGCCGCCGATCAGGACGAGCGGCAGGAGGTCGGGAACGAACCTGGCGTCGTTCGTCACCAGTCCCCGCGCCCCGGCCTCGGCGGCGCTCGCCGCGATGAGCGCGTCGGCGCAGTGGCGGGCAGAGCGACTTCGGACATGACGGAGGGCGGCGCTCGCCAGCCCGGCATCGAGACCGATGAGTCGCACGTTCTCGTGAGCGAGGAGCTCGACGAGCGCGTCGGCTAGCTCGGGGTTGTCGCGGCGATACGGCGCCCCTCGAAGGACGTGGATCGCTTCGAGGAGAACGAGAACGGGAATCCCTACCGGCTCCTCGCCATCGACGAAGTCCGCCACGCGCTCGGCAAGCACGGGGTCGTCGTCGGTCAGGTATCGGACGAGGGCGCTCGTGTCGAGGGCGATCACGATGGCAGCGGCCCCGTCGCCGCGGTTCCCGCCTGCCCGGGTGAACCGACGCTACGAGGCCGAGTCCGGATCACGACGCTGGCCACGTCGCTCCGGCTCGGGCGTGTGCTCGGCCGCAAGCGCCGCGGCCAGCACGCCCTGATCCCGCAGCTTGCCGATGTCGACTGGCCCGCCGGGCCCGGCCAGGCGACCCCGAAGCGATCGGCGGTGGCGTGCGGGCAGGAACGTGATGACGAGCCTGCCGTCTTCGACCTTCTCGACCGCCCGATCCCCGGGGCGCACGCCGAGTTCTTCGCGAACCGACTTTTCGATGACGAGCTGGTATCGCTCCCCGACGATCGGCACTCTATCGCCTCCAGGTCACGGTATGACTGAGCGGCACGAGTATGTCTTCGGCCGGGGCGCACGTCAAACAACAACCCATCACACCGACTGCGTCGCCTTCGCCTCGACCTGCTCTCCAGCTCCCGCCTCGAGTGACGCCCGGTGTCCGGCCAGCCACGCCTCGACGACCTCGACCGGGGCGATCCAGCGCTCGCCAGTCCGGCGGCGGGTCACCTCCACCCCGCCCGCGGCGAGGGAGCGAGGGCTGACGGTGAGGATGATCGGCATGCCGAGGAGCTCGGCGTCGGTGAGCTTCACACCCGGCGACTCGTCGCGATCGTCGTAGAGGATCTCCCGATCCGGGCCGGCGGCCAGGGCGACCTCGTGCAGCCGTTCGGCCACCTCGGCGACCCGTGGCTCCTTCGCCGCCCCGAGGGCGACGAGATGGGCCGGGTACGGGGCCACCGAC
>DAOTYQ010000169.1:0-8137 GCA_034434735.1 Chloroflexota bacterium | reverse complement strand
CCCGGGACCCTCCGGGACGTCATCGCCCGGCTCGACTACGTCGCCGACCTCGGCTTCGACGTCCTCTATCTCCCGCCGATCCATCCCATCGGCACGACCCACCGCAAGGGGCGGAACAACGCCCCCCTCGCCGGCCCCAGCGATCCCGGCGTCCCGTGGGCCATCGGCGGTCCGGCCGGTGGCCACGACGCGGTCCACCCCGAGCTCGGCACCCTCGCCGACCTCGACGCCCTCGTCGCGGCCGCCGCCGCCAAGGGGATCCGGGTCGCCCTCGACCTCGCCTTTCAGGCCTCGCCCGATCACCCCTACGTCCGCCAGCACCCGACTTGGTTCCGGGCGCGACCCGACGGGACGATCCAATACGCCGAGAACCCGCCGAAGAAGTACGAGGACATCTACCCCTTCGACTTCGAGACCGACGACTGGCGGTCGCTCTGGGCCGAGCTCTTGCGGATCGTCCGCTTCTGGATCGACCACGGGATCCGGATCTTTCGGGTCGACAACCCCCACACGAAGCCCTTCGCCTTCTGGGAGTGGTTGATCGGCGAGGTGAAGCGGACCGACCCCGACGTGCTCTTCCTCTCCGAGGCCTTCACCCGGCCGAAGGTGATGTACCGCCTCGCCAAGCTCGGCTTCTCCCAGTCGTACACGTACTTCACCTGGCGGACGACGAAGCAGGAGCTCACCGACTACCTCACCGAGCTGACCCGGCCGCCGGTTGCCGACTTCTTCCGGCCGAACCTCTGGCCGAACACCCCCGACATCCTCCACGAGTATCTCCAGCACGGCGGTCGGCCGGCCTTCATCGTCCGGCTCGTCCTCGCCGCCACCCTGGCCGCCTCGTACGGGATCTACGGACCGGCCTACGAGCTCTGCCTGGCGACCCCGCGCGAGCCGGGCAGCGAGGAGTACCTCGACTCGGAGAAGTACGAGGTCAAGCACTGGCGCCTCGACGCCCCCGAGAGCATCGCCCCCATCGTCCGCCGGCTGAACGCCATCCGCCGGCACCACCCCGCCCTCTGGACGAACGAGCGGCTCGCCTTCCACGCCATCGACAACGACGAGCTCCTCGCCTACTCGAAGCGCTCGGCCGACGGCGCCGACCGGATCTGCGTCGTCGTCAACCTCGATCCCCACCACGTCCAGGCTGGGACCCTCGAGCTCCCGCTCGCCGAACTCGGGATCGCCGCCGACCGGCCCTTCGAGGTCGAGGACCTCCTCGACGGCCGGACCTACCTCTGGCACGGTCCCCGGAACGGGATCGTCCTCGATCCGGCCGCCATGCCGGCCCACGTCTTCGCCATCCGGGCCCCGGTTCGGACCGAGGCCGACTTCGCCGCCGACCGATGAGCGGAGCGTCGCGCCGATCGACCGGGCGGACCCCCGCCCCGAGGCTCGAGCCCGATCCCCTCTGGTACAAGGACGCCATCATCTACCAGGTCCACGTCCGCGCCTTCTACGACTCGAACGGCGACGGGATCGGCGACTTCCGGGGCCTGACCGAGAAGCTCGACTACCTCGCCGAGCTCGGGGTCACGGCCGTCTGGCTCATGCCCTTCTACCCGTCGCCCGGCCGCGACGATGGCTACGACATCGCCGACTACGTCGGCGTGAACCCCGACTACGGCACCCTCGCCGACGTCCGCCGCTTCGTCCGGGCGGCCCACGAGCGCGGGATCCGGGTCATCGGCGAGCTCGTCTGCAACCACACCTCCGACCAGCACCCCTGGTTCCAGCGCGCCCGTCGAGCCCCGAAGGGGAGCGTCTACCGCGACTTCTACGTCTGGAGCGACACGCCGGACCGCTACCGAGAGGCTCGGATCATCTTCCGCGACTTCGAGCCCTCGAACTGGTCGTGGGACCCCGTCGCCGGCCAGTACTACTGGCACCGCTTCTACCACCACCAGCCGGACCTCAACTACGACAACCCGCGCGTCCGGGAGGCGATCTTCCGGGTCATGGACTTCTGGCTCGAGCTCGGGATCGACGGCCTCCGCCTCGACGCCGTCCCCTACCTCTACGAGCGGGAGGGGACGAACTGCGAGAACCTGCCCGAGACCCACGCCTTCCTCAAGGCCCTCCGGGCCCACATCGACGCCCGGTTCGCCGACCGGATGCTCCTCGCCGAGGCGAACCAGTGGCCCGACGACGCGGTCGCCTACTTCGGGGCCGGCGACGAGTGCCACATGGCCTTCCACTTCCCGATCATGCCCCGCCTCTTTATGGCCCTCCGGATGGAGGACCGCTACCCCATCGTCGACATCCTGGAGCAGACGCCGCCGATCCCCGAGACCGCCCAGTGGGCCCTCTTCCTCCGCAACCACGACGAGCTCACCCTCGAGATGGTCACCGACGAGGAGCGCGACTACATGTACCGGGTCTACGCGTCGGACCCCCAGGCCCGGATCAACCTCGGGATCCGCCGCCGTCTCGCCCCCCTTGTCGGCAACAACCGGCGCCGGATCGAGCTCCTCAACGGCCTCCTCTTCTCGCTCCCCGGGACCCCCGTCGTCTACTACGGCGACGAGATCGGGATGGGCGACAACGTCTACCTCGGTGACCGAAACGGGGTCCGGACGCCGATGCAGTGGAGCCCAGACCGCAACGCCGGCTTCTCGACGGCCAACCGCCAGCGCCTCTACCTGCCGGTCATCGTCGACCCCGAGTACCACTACGAGGCGGTCAACGTCGCCGCCCAGCAGGCAAACCCCCACTCCCTCCTCTGGTGGATGCGCCGCCTCATCGCCCTCCGGAAGCGCCACCCCGCCTTCGGCCGCGGGAGCTTCGAGGTCGTCCCGGCCGACAACCGGAAGGTCTTCGCCTTCCTGCGCCGGACCGCCGAGGAGACGATCCTCGTCGTGGCGAACCTCTCCCGCTACGCCCAGTGGGCCCGGCTCGACCTCGGCGCCGCGGCCGGGCTCGTCCCGGTGGAGCTGTTCGGGAACGTCGAGTTTCCGGCCGTCGGTCGGGAGCCCTACGGCCTCAGCCTCAGCCCCCACAGCTTCCTCTGGTTCCGCCTCGATCTGCCTCGCCCGAGCGAGTTCGTCGCCGTCCGGGGTCAGGAGCCGGCGACCCTGACCGCCCCGGGCGATCTCGGCCACCTCCTCGGCGGCGCGGCGGCCGAGCGGGTAACGGCCGTCCTCCTCGGTTGGATGCGCGGCCGGCGCTGGTTCCGGAGCAAGGCCCGCCGGATCCGGTCCGGCCAGATCGCCGACCTCGTCGCCCTCCCGACCCCGACCCGGCCGGCCGTCCTCGTCCTCCTCGACGTCACCTACGACGAAGGCGAGCCAGAGCGCTACGCGATCCCCCTCCAGATCGTGGGTGGCGACGTCGCCGCCGAGCGCCTCGAGACCGCCCCAGGTTCCGTCGTCGCCCGTCTCCGGGAACCCACCCGGACGGCCGAGGGCGGTGTCGCTGCCGCACCCGACGACGGCGTGACCGGGCCGCTCCTCGTCGATGCGGCCTACGACCCGGTCGTCGCCGACGTCCTCCTCGCCCTCGTCGCCGGCCGCCGCCGACTCCGCGGTCGAACGGGGGCGGTCGTCGGACGCTCGACCCACCTCTTCCGAACCCTCCGCGGCTCGACGAGCGAACCGCTCGCCGCGACGCCGCTCCGAGCCGAACAGTCGAACACCTCGCTCGTCTTCGGCGATCGCTTCATCTTGAAGCTCTACCGCGTCCTCGAGGCCGGCGAGAACCCGGACCTCGAGCTCGGTCGCTTCCTGACCGAGCGCGGCTTCCCGAACGTTCCCGCCGTGGCCGGCTTCCTCGAGTACCGGGCCGCCGACGGCACCCCCTCGACCCTGGCCGTCCTGCAGGCCTACGTCCCGAACGAGGGCGACCTCTGGGACGTCACCCTCGACGCCGTCGACGCCTTCTTCGAGGCCGCCCTCGCCGAGCCGGTCGTGCCGACGGTCGACGAGCCGACGACGGGGACGCTCCTCGAAGCCTGCCGAGCCGACCCGCCGGTCGTGGCCCATCGCCTCGTCGGGGCCTACCTCGACACCGCCGCCCTCCTCGGCCGGCGCCTCGGCGAGCTCCACTCCGTCCTCGCCTCCGACTCCGAGGATCCCGCCTTCGCCCCGGAGCCGATGACCCCGTTCAACCAGCGGGCCCTCTACCAGTCCGTCCGTGGCACGGTCCGCGAGGCGCTCCGGCTCCTCGAGCGCAAGCGCGCCGAGCTGCCTGGCCACCTCGACGCGGCGGCCGGCGACGTCCTCGCAGCCGGGGCACGGATCGACGCCCGCCTCCGCCCCCTCGTCGAGCGACCGATCGGCGGGATGCGGATCCGCTGCCACGGGGACTTCCACGCCGGCCAGGTCCTCTTCACCGGCCGCGACGTCGTCATCATCGACTTCGAGGGCGAACCGGCCCGGCCGCTCTCGGAACGGCGCCTCAAGCGACCCCCCTTCGTCGACGTGGCGGGGATGGTCCGCTCCTTCCACTACGCCGCCCGCCATCCGCTCGTCGCCCGGGGCCGGAGCGGCCTCGGCGAGAGCGAACTCGCCAAGCTCGAGGCCTGGTCCCGTTTCTGGTACCTGACCGTCGCCGCCGCCTTCCTGCGGGGCTACCGAGCGGCGACGGCCGGCGCCCCGTTCCTGCCCAACGACCCGGCTGGCGAGGCCGTCCTCCTCGACGCCCTCCTCGTCGCCAAGGCGGCCTACGAGCTCCGCTACGAGCTGAACAATCGGCCCGACTGGGTCGAGATCCCGCTCGGTGGGCTCGCCGCGCTCCTCGGCCATGGGTGAGGGCGGGAGCACGGTGGTCGGTGGTCGGTCGAGGGCGATGAGGGCGGTCCGCCGCTTCCACGTCTCGGCCGAGGCGCGGGCCCGCTACGGGCTCGCCGGCACCTCGTTCGCGACCGACGGTCGGCTCGTCATCGCCGACCCCCTCGCGGCCCGTCGCTTCGCCGAGCGGATCGCCGCCGTCCGATCGATGGCGGCGAGCCCCGACGCCCTTCCCGAGGCCGGCGAGCTCTTCGCCGCCGGCGTCATCCACGAGCTCGTCCACCTCGTCATCCACCGCTACCGCGAGCGGGTCGACCCGGGGGCCTTCGAGGCGGTCCGGGCCGCCCTCGAAGGCGGGCTGGGCCGACCGGCGCTCGAACGCCTCGTCGACGCGGCTCGGCGCACCTTCCCGCCGCCCCACGTCCGTCCGGGAGCCCCCGACCCCCGCTCGACCGAGGAGGTCCTCGAAGAGCTCCTCGTCGTCTGGCTCCAGAACGCGAACCCGGCCATGGCGCCGCTCCGCGACCTCTTCGACGACCGACCGCTCGCCGCGGTGACCGCCTACGAGGCGGCCATCGCCCGCCTCGCCGCCGCCTTCGCCGCCCGACCGCCCATCGGCCGCGACCGGCGCTCGCTCGTCGCCTTCCTCCGGAGCCCGGCCATCGAGGTCCCCGATTCGCTCGTCGGTCAGCTTCGCTACATCCGGGAACGCTGGGCCGACCTCGTCGGCGACGCCTTCGACCGCCTCGACCTCGCCCTCGACCTCCTCGAAGAGGAAGCGATCGCCCGCTGGCGGCGCTTCCATGGTCCGGGACCGGGCGCCCCATCGCGGGCCCCGAGCTTCGCCGGCCTCGAGGCCGAGCCCGAAGCCTACAGCCCGGACCGGGACTGGATGCCGCGGGTCGTCCTCATGGCCAAGAGCACGTACGTCTGGCTCGACCAGCTCTCCCGCCGCTACGGACGGCCGATCCGCCGGCTCGACGAGATCCCCGACGAGGAGCTCGACACCCTCGCCCGCTGGGGGATGACCGGCCTCTGGTGCATCGGCCTCTGGGAGCGGAGCCGGGCCTCGGCCAAGATCAAGCAGCGCCGCGGCAACCCCGACGCCCTCGCCTCGGCCTACGCCCTCGACGAGTACCGGATCGCCGACGACCTCGGCGGCGAGGCGGCCTGGCAGAACCTCCGCGATCGCGCCGCCGCCCGGGGCATCCGGCTCGCCTCGGACATGGTCCCCAACCACATGGGGATCGACTCGCGCTGGGTCATCGAGCACCCCGAGTGGTTCCTCTCCCTGCCCGAGCCGCCGTTCCCCTCGTACACCTTTACCGGCCCCGATCTGTCGGACGATCCCCGGGTAGGGATCGTCATCGAAGACCACTACTGGGACGGCTCCGACGCGGCGGTCGTCTTCCGCCGCCACGACCGGCGGACCGGCGAGGACCGCTACATCTACCACGGCAACGACGGGACGAGCCTGCCCTGGAACGACACCGCCCAGCTCAACTACCTCGACCCGGTCGTCCGCGAGCAGGTCATCCGGACCATCGTCACGGTCGCCCGCCGCTTCCCGATCATCCGCTTCGACGCGGCGATGACCCTCGCCCGCCGCCACATCCAGCGGCTCTGGTTCCCCGAGCCCGGGAGCGCCGGGGCGATCCCGTCGCGGGCCGAGCACGGCATGAGCCGGGCCGCCTTCGAGGCGGCGATGCCGACGGAGTTCTGGCGCGACGTCGTCGATCGGGTCGCCGCCGAGGCCCCGGACACCCTCCTCCTCGCCGAGGCCTTCTGGCTCATGGAGGGCTACTTCGTCCGGACCCTCGGCATGCACCGGGTCTACAACAGCGCCTTCATGCACATGCTCCGCGACGAACGGAACGCCGACTACCGCGGGCTCATCCGGAGCACCCTGGAGTTCGACCCCGAGATCCTGAAGCGCTACGTCAACTTCATGAACAACCCCGACGAGCGGACGGCGGTCGACCAGTTCGGCAAGGGCGACAAGTACTTCGCGGTGGCGACCCTCCTGGCGACCCTGCCCGGGCTGCCGATGTTCGGCCACGGCCAGGTCGAGGGCTTCACCGAGAGGTACGGGATGGAGTTCCAGCGGGCGTACCTCGCCGAGGAGCCCGATCGGTGGCTCGTCGAGCGCCACGAACGCGAGATCTTTCCCCTCCTTCATCGGCGGGGCCAGTTCGCCGAGGTCGCCGACTTTCGGTTCTACGACTTCGTAACCGACGATGGGACGGTGAACGAGGACGTCTTCGCCTACTCGAACGGGCGCGGGGCGACCCGCTCCCTCGTCGTCGTCCACAACCGGTTCGCCTCGACGGCGGGGCGGATCCGGACCTCCGTCGGCTTCTCGGCCGTCGGGCCCGACGGCGAGCGACGCCTCGTTCAGACGAACCTGGCCGAGGCGCTCGGGCTGCCCGACGACCCGGGTGCCTGGGTCATCGCCCGCGATCACCTCCGGGGTCTCGAGGAGCTCTGGAATGCGGCGGCCCTCTGGCGCGAGGGGCTCCGCCTCGAGCTCGGCGCCTACGAGCGGCGGGTCTTCCTCGACCTCCGCGACGTCCACGACGGGACGAGCGGCATCTGGACGCGCCTCGCCGAGCGGCTCGCCGGGCGGGGCGTGCCGTCGCTGGAGGACGCCCTCTGGGAGCTCGAGCTCGACGCCGTCCACGCACCCCTGCGGGCCGTCTTCGACGACGGTCTGGTCGGGCGCCTTCTCGACGACGGGCCCGAGGGGGAGACCGCCCGCTCTCGCCTCGAGGAGCTCGAGGGTCGGCTGCGTCGCCTGGCGGCGGCCGTCGCCGGCCTGACCCGGACGGGCGGCGATCCGACCGACGTGGGGCGGGCCGCCCGGGCGAACCTGGCAGCCGTCCTGGTCCTTCTCGGGCGCGACGTCCTCGCCCCTCCCCCGGGCCGCCGCCGCCGGACGACGAGCCGCTCGGGGAGGGCCGTTCCCGAGGCGATCGAGCCCTTCGGATCGTTCGTCCTCGATCGCTGGCGGGCCGCCGTCCTCGCCGGCTGGGCGATCCTCGCCCCCCTCGGCCGCCTCGCCGCCCCGGCCCCGGTGGAGGCGACGAGCCGGGCCTGGTTCACCGAGTTGCGCTTCGAGCCCGTCCTCGCCCTCGGGCTCCGATCCCTCGGGCTCGACGAAGGGGCCGCCTGGGCCGCCGCCGAACACGTCCGGGTCCTCCTCGGGCTGCCCCGCCCGTCGGCCGTCGGCGGTCGGACGCGCCGCGAGCGGCGGGCCCGGCTCCTTGCCGCCCTCCTGGACAGCCCGGAGACCCGGCACTTCGTTCGGGTCAACACCTGGGAGGGGGTCGAGTGGTTCGGTCGCGAGGAATGGCGGGAGCTCCTCGGTTGGCTGGCGGCCCTCGCCGTCGTCGAGTCGGTCGGGGCCGTCG
>DAOTYQ010000168.1:0-13230 GCA_034434735.1 Chloroflexota bacterium | reverse complement strand
CCAACCCCTTCCGGCCGACGAAGCCCGCCTGGCGCGAGAACCCGTTCGCCCCGCCGGCCGAGCGGGCGTCGCTGGCTTGGCTCGCCGAGGAGGCGACCGAACCGGCGGTGAACCCGTTCGCGCCGCGGCGTCCGGCTCCTGCGGCCCCGCCGACGGGGCCCCGCAAGCTCGGCCTTCTCGGCCGCGGCCTCGGCGTCTTCGGCAGCTATGCCAAGGTCCTTCTCGTCGACGACGAGCCGGCCGCCTACGCCCAGTTCGGGCCGCTCTCGGCGTACCCGCGCGCCCTGCGGGTCCGGGAGCTCTACCCACAGCTCCCCGACAGCCCGCTCCCGGCCGTCATTACCTGCATCGCGGTCACGAAGGCGGCCCGCCGGCGCGGCCTCGCCCGGCGCCTCGTCGAGGCCGTCTGTGCCGACCTCGCCGGGCGGGGCTTCGCCGCCGTCGAGGCCTACCCCGAGGTCGGGGCAAAGCCGGACGAGACGAGCGCGGCGACGCCGGCCTTCTGGGTCGGTTGCGGCTTCCGGGTCGTCGTCGACGACCCGCACTTCCCGGTCGTCCGCCGCGAGCTCGGCTGAGCGTGGCCGCCGGGTCGCCGACGATCGGGGGCCGAGTCGGGCGCCGACCCGCCGTCCGCGGGCTCGCGCTGGTCCTCCTCGTGGCCGCCGTCGTCCTGCTGGCCGGTTGTCGGAGCGTCGCCGAGCCGTCGGCGGCGGCAGCGAGCCCGCCGTCCGGGACGAGCCCACCGGCCATCGGCGCGAGCGGGCCGCCGGCCTCGAGCCGTTCGTCGGCGTCGAGCCTTCCGCCGGCCTCGAGCCCGGAGACCGTCGTCGCCGACGCGGCCCTCCTCGCCGTCCTCCCGGGGTCGGTCGACGGTCTCGTCCTCGTCCCCGTCCCCGAGGCCGTACCCGAAGCCGCGGCCGACCCGGCGGTGGCCGCTGTCGTCGACCGGATGGCCTTCGCCGTCGCCGTCGATCCCGTCGGCGGCGACCAGGTCGTCGCCCTGGTCGCCCACCTCCGCTCGGGGCGCCTCGACGCCGCCGGCTACCGGGCCTGGCGGGACTCCTTCGACCGGGGCGTCTGCGAGCGGGCGGGTGGGGTCAGCGGCCAGGCCGAGCTCGCCATCGGCGGTCGGCAGGTCGCCGTCGGGATCTGCGCCGAGGGTGTCCGGACCTACCACGTCCTCCTCTCGGGCCGCGGCCTCGTCGTCTCGGCGCAGTCCATCGGCGCCCGACGCCTCGGTGAGCGGCTCATGGCGACCCTGGCGGAATAGGTGGCCGGGGGCGCCGTCGCCGAACGCTGGCCCGGGGGATCGCGCACCGCCGCGACCCACGCCCGGGTCGGGGCCGCCGCTGGGTCGCCGACCTCCCCCGTCGTTTCTGTGCACCCGGTTCACAACTCCGACGCCGAAGCCCCGACGAACGCTCGGATTGGCCGCCACCTCGTCGTTTCTGTGCACCCGGTTCACATTCCCGGCATCGGTGTGAACGGGGTGCACATCTCCGCCGGTCGGGGCCGCGGTCCCGGTGGAGGCGTGCACCCCCAGCACCGTTTCGACATCCGACCCGAAGATCCCGCCCGCTGCCCGTCGAGGTTGTGGTCCCTGGCTCACAGAATCGACACGCTGGCCGCCTCGCCGGTGGGCTTGGCTGCGAAGATGTGCAGGGGACGCACGCGCTCCGGGTGACCTCCGGGTGACATCCAGGTAATGCGGGTGTCCGAGCCCGACCGGCCGACGTCCGTCGGACCCCTTTGGCCACCCCGGCCGACGACCGATGGCGCGTGACAACCGCGGCCGGGACGCGCAGACTAGCGGTGCGCTGCCGAGCCCCGAACACCGTCGGCTCAGCGCCATCCCAGCGCCACGACAGCGCCACGTCAGTGCCACGGAGGATGGCGGAGATGTCGACCCGAACACACCTCCCTTCGGAGACGGCCATCGGCGCCGAGGCCCATGGTGGCCGCGTTGACCGCGCCAGCGGTGCGCGTCCCTCGGAGACGGCCGGTGGGGATGCCGCGGCGGCGACGAGCCCCGGTCGCCTCCCGCCCCTGCCGGGCGCCCGCCCGGTCCGTGCCCCCCGCGGCCCCCAGATCAGC
This sequence comes from Chloroflexota bacterium, assembly GCA_034434735.1. Taxonomy (GTDB): domain Bacteria; phylum Chloroflexota; class Limnocylindria; order Limnocylindrales; family CSP1-4; genus BPIH01. Next base: position 11,136 of record DAOTYQ010000168.1, on the reverse strand, counting down.
TGCCGCGGCTGGCCGCAAGAGGCTGCCCTCCGGATGCTCATGAACAACCTCGATCCAGAGGTCGCCGAGAACCCCGACGCCCTCGTCGTCTACGGCGGGACCGGCCGGGCGGCCCGCTCCTGGACCGCCTTCGAGGCCATCGTCCGGGAGCTTCGTCGCCTCGGCGACGACGAGACCCTCCTCGTCCAGTCGGGGAAGCCCGTCGGCGTCCTCCGGACGCACGAGTGGGCGCCGCGCGTCCTCATCGCCAACAGCAACCTCGTCGGGCGCTGGGCGACCTGGGAGGTCTTTCGGGAGCTGGAGCGGGCGGGCCTGACGATGTTCGGCCAGATGACGGCCGGCTCGTGGATCTACATCGGCAGCCAGGGCATCCTCCAGGGCACCTACGAGACCTTCGCCGAGCTGGCGCGCCGGCACTTCGGGGGGACCCTCCGCGGTCGACTCGTCCTGACGGCGGGGCTCGGCGGGATGGGCGGTGCCCAGCCCCTCTCCATCACGATGAACGAGGGCGTCGCCCTCTGCGTCGAGGTCGATCCCGAGCGAGCCCGGCGCCGCCACGCCATCGGCTACGTCGACCGCGTGACCGATTCCCTCGACGAGGCCCTCGCCTGGGCTCGGGAGGCGGTCGCCGGGGGGCGGCCGCTCAGCATCGCCCTCGTCGGGAATGCCGCCGAGACCCACCCCGAGCTCGTCCGGCGGGGCGTCCGCTTCGATGCGGTCACCGACCAGACCTCCGCCCACGACACCCTCAACGGCTACATCCCGGCCGGCCTCTCGCTCGAGGAGGCGGCCGCCCTACGCCGAACCGACCCGGCCGGCTACGTCGCCCGGGCCCTCGAATCCATCGCCGTCCACGTCCGGGCGATGCTCGACTTCCAGGCGGCAGGTGCCGTCGTCTTCGACTACGGGAACAACATCCGGGCCCAGGCGGCCGAGGCCGGGGTCGCCGAGGCCTTCGCCTTCCCGGGCTTCGTGCCGGCCTTCATCCGGCCCCTCTTCTGTGAGGGCAAGGGGCCCTTCCGCTGGGTCGCCCTGTCCGGCGATCCGGCCGACCTCCTCCGAACCGATCGGGCGATCCTCGAGCTCTTCCCGGAGAACGCGAGCCTCCGACGCTGGATCGAGATGGCCGAGGCCAAGGTTCCCTTCCAGGGCTTGCCCGCCCGGATCTGCTGGCTCGGGCTCGGCGAGCGGGCTGAGGCCGGGCTCGCCTTCAACGAGCTGGTCCGGACGGGCGAGGTGAGCGCCCCGATCGTCATCGGCCGCGACCACCTCGACGCGGGCTCGGTCGCCTCGCCGAACCGGGAGACCGAGGGGATGCGGGACGGCTCGGACGCCATCGCCGACTGGCCGTTCCTGAACGCCCTCGTGAACACCGCCGCCGGGGCGACGTGGGTGAGCATCCACCACGGCGGTGGCGTCGGGATCGGCTACAGCCAGCACGCCGGGATGGTCGTCGTCGCCGACGGGACGGCACTGGCCGCCCAGAAGCTGGAGCGGGTGCTCACGACGGACCCGGCGACGGGTGTCCTCCGCCACGCCGACGCGGGTTACGAGGCGGCGCTGGCGGCCGCTCGGCGGGCGGGCCTCCGGATCCCGATGGCGCCCGACGAGCCCATGGCACCGGGCGAGGCCGGGGGCACCCCACGCGGCGAGCCGACGCCCGAGGCCGGCTGACGGCTCAGCCCCGCCGGTCGACGGCGGCCGCCCTGCGCTGCGTCTGCGGGCACTGCAGTCTACGGCGCCCCGAAGGGGCCTGGTGCGCGGACGACGCTCTCGAAGCCGACCCGACGATGGGAGCCGTCGCAGAAGGGCTTCGTCTCGGAGTGGCCGCAGCGACAGAGGGTAACGGCCGTCCCCGGCGGCAGGACGAGCTCGTTGCCCTCGGCGTCGACGATCCGGATCCGGCCGCTGATCTTGTAGTTGCCGTTGTCGCGGACCTGGATCGTCACCTCCGACACTCCGGGTTCCATGGTTACCTCCGTACCACGTCGCGGATGGGGCTGGGATCGGCGGCCGGACGGACGCCCGGCCGACGTGTCAGGATGGTGCCATGAACGTGCTCCTCGAGTCGGTCCCGAACGTGTCGGAGGGGCGCCGGTCGGAGGTCGTCGACGCCCTCGCCGTGGCGATCGCCTCGGTCCCCGGCGCCTTCCTCCTCGACCGCTCCTCGGATCCCGACCACAACCGGAGCGTCTTCACCCTCGCCGGCTCGGCGGCGGCCGTGTGCCGCGCCCTCGAGGCGCTCGTTGCCCGAGCCATCGAGACCATCGACATGGAGACGCACCGGGGCGAGCACCCCCGGATCGGGGCCGTCGACGTCGTCCCCTTCGTGCCCCTCGGATCGACCTCGATGGCCGAGGCCGTCGAGGTCGCTCGCGCCTTCGGCCGTCGGATCGCGGAGCGCTTCGAGCTCCCGGTCTATCTCTACGGCGAGGCGGCCCTCCGACCGGATCGGGTCAAGCTCGCCGACATCCGCCGGGGCCAGTACGAGGGCCTCAAGCGGGAGATCGGTCAGCGCGGCCGGGAGCCGGACTTCGGGCCGGCGCGGATGCACCCCCGGGCCGGGGCCGTGGCCGTCGGGGCCCGGCCCTTCCTCATCGCCTGGAACGTCGATCTCGAGACGACCGAGGTCGAGGTCGCCCGGCGGGTCGCCCGGCGGGTCCGCGAATCGGGCGGTGGTCTCCCGAAGGTCCAGGCGAACGGATTCTGGATCGCCGAGCGAGGGCGGGCTCAGGTCTCGATGAACCTCCTCGACTTCCGGGTCACCCCCATCTGGCGGGTCTGGGAGGCCGTCGCCGAGCTAGCCGCCGAGGAGGGGGTCGCCCCGGCCGAATCGGAACTCATCGGGCTCGCGCCGCTGGCTGCCCTCCTCGACGTCGCCGACCGGGCCGGTGCGCCGAGCGATGCCCCGCTCGAAGTCCGGCTCCAGGCCGCGGCCCGGGCGATCCGGCTCCGGGACTTCCGACCGGACATGGCCCTCGAGCTCCGCCTCGCCGCGGCCATGGAGGCGGCGGGTGTCTTTGTCTCGGACCCCGACGCCACCGGAGGGGCGCAGCTCACATCGGATCGGGGATGAGGCGCAAAGCCGGATGAGGCGCAGGCCCGCTGACGCCACCCGCGACCGCAACGGCCTTCTCGTCGTCGGCGCTGCGGCCATCGCCACCCTGGCCGGCGGTCTCCGCCGCGGCGTGGCGCAGGGCGAGCTCGTCCTCCTCGCCCGGCGCGGCCCCGACGACCCGGACCCGCCGACCCTCGCCGTCTGGGGCGGGTCGATCGTCGCCGCCGGGCCACGGTCGGAGGTCGAAGCCGCCATCGCCGCCGTCGGTCTCCCTCGGGACGACTTCGCCATCCTCGACGCCGACGGGGGCCTCGTCACGCCGGGTTTCGTCGATCCCCACACCCACCTCCTCTTCGCCGGATCGCGCGAGGGGGAGCTCCTCCTCCGGCTCCGGGGCGCCGGGTACCTCGAGATCCTCGCCGCCGGCGGCGGGATCCTCGCCACCGTTCGGGCGACCCGAGCGGCCTCGTGGGAGGCGCTCCTCGCGCACGGGCGGCGCTGGCTGGCCGAGATGCTCCGCCACGGGGCGACGACGGTCGAGGTCAAGTCCGGCTACGGCCTCGACGTGCCGACCGAGCTCCGCCTCCTCCACATCGCCGGGGCGCTCGGGGCCGAGGGGCCGGTGCGGGTCGTGCCGACCTTCCTCGGCGCCCACGCCGTCCCACCGGAGTTCGCCACGCCGGGGCGGCAGGCGGTCGGCACGGAGCGGTACGCCCGGCACGTCATCGACGTCCAGCTGCCGGCCGTCGCCGCGCAGGGGATCGCCCGGTTCTGCGACGTCTTCTGCGAGCGCGGCCTCTTCGAGGTCGCGGAGACCCGGGCGATCCTCACCGCCGCTCGCCAGCTCGGCCTCGGCATCCGGCTGCACGCCGACGAGCTCGCCCCGTCCGGTGGGGCGGAGCTGGCCGCCGAGCTCGGCGCCGCCTCGGCGGACCACCTCGCGGCCGTCTCCGAGGGCGGGATCGAGGCCCTGGCGGCCGCCGCCGACGCCGGTCGACCCGTCGTCGCCGTCCTCCTCCCGGCCACGAGCTGGTTCCTCGGCAAGGAGGCATACGCCCCGGCCCGGCGCCTCATCGACGCGGGGGTCCCCGTCGCCCTCGGTACCGACTTCAATCCCGGGACCTCGCCGACCGCGAGTCTGCCGCTCGTGCTGACCCTCGCCCTCCTCGAGCTGGGGATGACGCCGGCGGAGGCGCTCACCGCGGTCACCGCCAACGCCGCCCACGCCCTCGGGCTCGGGGACCGGGTCGGGAGCCTCGAGCCGGGTCGGGCGGCCGACTTCGTCGTCTGGCGGGTCCCGGCGGTGGAGCAGCTCCCGTACTGGGTCGGGGCCGACCTCGTTCGGACCGTCGTCGTGGCGGGCCGGATCGCCGTCGGCTGATCCGCTTCCAAGGCGGACGGGCTGCTGTCGTGGGCCGAAGGCTTAGCGCCCACGCCTCCACGGGATCTTCGTCGGCCATCCAAGGTGATCTCCCTCGTTTTCATGGGATCGAGGGTGACAAAATCGCTGTTCCCTTGGCTCGGTCAGAACCGCTGTCCTCCGAGCCACGGATTTGGGCGGTCGCCGGGGGCTTGACACCGTGCCGGGGGGTGCTAGGGTGAAGTTCCCTTCTTCCAGCATCGGGGGGAAGACGATGGGCAGGTTCTGGAGCCAACGCCTGGTCGGCGTCGTGGTCGGGATCCTGTCGGCCGTCCTGCTCGCCGTCACGGCGACGGCCAGCAACTTCGGTTCCAACGTCCCCGCCTACCAAACGTCTCCCCATCCCTGCGACGACACGCTCCTCAGCCAGTGCATCGCCAACAACGGGTACCACGTCTACTGCTTCGGTTCCGTGGCCGCCAACATCAAGACCGCCACCCGGTCCGTCATGGCGAATGTCTACGAGCCACTGCTGTATGTCTCGACGGCCGAGTTCGCCTGTTCGGAGCCGGGGCTCGACCTGCGGATAAGTGAGGGTAGGTATTCGTACCCGGTGTGGGGCTGGACGGCATGCGCAAGCGGGGCCGCGTACGGGGGCAGCGACCCCCATCGGTGGTGCAAGCCTCAGGAACTGCGCTGGAACCGATCCACGGCTGGTTCATGGGATAGCCTTTCGGGTCGTGCATATGTGGCGTGCCACGAGGTGGGGCACTCGCTGGGGCTGCGGCACTCGGGTGACTCCTCATCCTGTCTGTACCCGAACCGGATCACGACGTCGACCCTCACCGCCCACGATCGGGCGATGCTCGACTACTACAACCCGGCCAACCTGAGGGCCACGGAGGGACAAGGACCGTGAGTCCGGCGAGACCTCCCGTCGCGACGCTCCGCGTTCGGGCGACGCCGTCAACCCGTGCGTCGCTGCGAACCGCCGTCCTTCTCGGCCTCGTCGTCGCGATCGTCGTCGCCGGAGGCGGTTGTGCGGTCGCCGGAGGCGGACAACCCGGGACAACGCCGGCGAAGGCTCCGGCGGTCGCATCCTCGGTGCCGTCTCCCACTCGGACACCCTCGCCCGAGGAGGCCGCTTCCGACGCCTGGTGGTATTGGCTCGGCTTCGGAGGGCTCTGGGGCCTCTCCTTCGATTCGCTCCAGGAGCTCGCGAAGGGAGCCGACGCCGTCGTCATCGCCCGGATCGTGCAGGCTGGACCTGGACCAGTGGAGGGTCAGATCGGACCCGATGGTTGGGACGATCGGGTCTTCTACACCTCCGCCACCATCGAAATCGAGCGCGTCATCTCCGGACACGTGCCGAGCGCCCGGGTCACCATGCACTTCCTCAGCCGGAACCCCGCCAGATTTGCCGATCAACTGCGCGCATATCCCAAGGAGCGGGCGATCTTCTTCATCACCGACCTCTATCGGACCCTAACTGAGGACTACGGCAATCCGCCCGGACCCGGGCTCGAGCGGGTCCGCGGGATCTACGTCTGGACGATCCCCGGGGCGGTCGTTCGAGACTTGGGTGGCATTGCCCGACCGCTCCTGCAGCTTACGGGGCAGCCGTACCTCGTCGCCCTCGACGGACGGGCCTTCGACGAGGTCGTCTCGACGATCGCTGGCCTGGCGAACTGAAGGAGCCGCCGGCCTCCGGCGTTCCGCCGGCCTGGGTGATGGCGGCCGTCAGCGCGCGCCCGACGGCGAGCACGACCCGGCGACGCTCGCGGCGCTAGGCCGACTTGCCGCGTGCCTCGAGGAGCACCGTCGTCGTCTCGGCGGGGAGGCTCGTCGAGGTCACCGAGAGACGTGGCTGCGGCGTCGGCTGGGCGCCCATCTCGTGGAGGAACCGCCGGAGCGCCTCGGCGCAGTCCGCCTCGTCCGGGCAGACCGGCATCGGAAGGACGATGTTCGGATCGAGCTGGGCCACGAGCTCGGCCGCCTTCGTGGGGGTGAGCCCGCCGCCGATCGGGATGCAGGCCACGTCGACGCTCCCGATGTCGGCCAGGGCGTCTTCGGAGAGGAGGTGGCCGATGTCGCCGAGGTGGACGGTGTGGACGCCGTCGAGCTCGATGGCGAAGGCCGTCTGGCGACCGTGCTCGGCCCCGCGCTGGTCATCGCGGAAGGTCCGCACCCCGGTAATGAGGACTTGCTTCACCTCGTACTCGCCCGGTCCGACGAGGTCGAAGGCCCGCTCCAGGCTCGACGGGAGGACCGTCTTCCCGTCCCGCGTCAGGCGCCCCTTCGCCTTTGGCGGCGGCTCGTCGTCGGGATGACTGAAGGTCACGATGTCGCCGCTGATGCCGCGCCCGGTCGGCCCGACGACGGACGGGTAGGGGTCGCAGACGACGACGGCGTCCTTGCCGCGGAGGCGAACGCAGGTCCGCCCGTACCAGGTCACTTCCATACGCGGTCATTGTGGCATAGCCCGCCGCCGCGCCGGCGGCCAACCGCTCGCCCGTCACCGGCCCTCGCCGAGCGACTACCCAAAAAAGAGACCGAGGGCGCCTGCCCAATCGGCGCCCCCGGTCGGAGGGAGGGAGGATGGAACCTGAGGGTCCGTTCCAAGCCGTACCCTACTCGGTCAAGGTTCAGGGCCAAGGGGCGAGACGATTAAGAAATCCACACCTTTTGCCCGGTCGACGGCCGTGCGGCCCCCGCAGCCCGCCTCGCCCCGGAAGCCCGGCTGCCCGTCCATGCGACAATCCCGAGCCATGGAGAGCTCGCCGCCGCGCGCCGCCTCCCCTCGTCAGCCGGACGAGCGTGGCCGTCGGCCGCGCGCCGGCGGCGTCCCGGCGGCCGTCGCCCTGGCGGCGATCCTTTTCGCCGGCGCCTGCGGCGGCCCGACGCCGACCTCGCCCCCCAGCCCGACGCCCACGCCGGCCTCCTCGCCGACCCCCACCGCCCCCGCCAGCCCGACCCCGGCCCCCGACCCGAGCGTCGTCTACGCCGAGATCGCCGACCAGGTGGCGCAGATCCGCGGCCTCGCCCTCGATGCCCCGCTCCAACCCGTCGTCCTCGACGAGACGGCCGCCTCGGCCCGCCTCCTCGCCCAGTTCGACCGCGACAACCCACCCTCGGTCCTCGAACCGAACCGCCGGCTCCTCGTCGCCCTCGGTCTCCTGGCGCCCGACGCCGATCTGCGGGCCCTCTACCACGAGCTCCTGACCAGCCAGGTCGCCGGCTTCTACGACCCCGAGACGAAGGAGATGGTCGTTCTCTCCAAGCGCGGGGCCCTCGGCCCGACGGAGCGGACGACGTACGCCCACGAGCTCACCCACGCCCTCCAGGACCAGCACTTCGGCCTCGAAGGGCTGGAGATCGATGCCGTCGGACAGGGCGATCGGGGTCTCGCTCGGCTCGCCCTCGTCGAGGGCGACGCGACCCTCGTCATGACCTACTGGGCCCAGCAGCACCTGAGCCAGCAGGAGCTCCTCCAGCTCCTCCAGGAATCCCAGGACCCGACGAGCCTCGCCGTCCTGGAGCGGATGCCGGCGGTCCTTCGCGAGTCGCTCCTCTTTCCGTACACGGCCGGCCTCCAGTTCGTCCTCACCATCCAAGCCCGCGACGGCTGGAGCGGGGTCGACGCCGCCTTTCGTCGACCGCCGAGCTCGACCGAGCAGATCCTCCACCCCGAGCGGTTCGGGCTCGGGCCCACCCCGCGCGACGAACCGGCGGCGGTACCGATCCCCGAAGACGTCGCGGCCCGGCTCGGCGCGGGTTGGGCGAAGGCCTTCGAGGACACCGCCGGCGAGTTCCTCCTCCGCCTCTGGCTGTCCGAGGTCGGTGGTCTCGACGAGGCGACGGCCACGACGGCCGCCGCCGGCTGGGGCGGCGACCGGGTCGCCCTCTTCCTCGACGGTGATCGGTTCGCGGTCGTCCTGGCCACCCACTGGGATTCGGCCCCGGACGCGACGGAGTTCGCCGATGCCGTGAACCGCCTCGTCGGGCGCCTCGATCATCCGGCGGCCGTCGTCCACCAGCCGGGCGCCTCGGTGGTCACGGTCCTCATCGCCGCCGACGCGGCGACCCTCGTCGACCTCGACCGCATCCTCGGCGCCACGGGGGTCTGACGCACCGCCCGCCCCGGGCGGGCGCGACGCGTCGAGCCGGCCCCCTACATCGACTCCGGCGCCGAGATCCCCAGCAGGCCGAGGGCGTTCGCCAAGGTCGTCTTCGCCGCCAGACAGAGGGCGAGCCGTCGCCCCGACTGCACCGGCTCGGCCGGATCGACGACCCGGGCGTCGCGGTAGAAGGCGTGGAAGGTCGTCGCCAGCTCCGTCGCAAACGTCGTGATCCCCTGCGTCTCGTGGGCCGCCGCCGCGTCCTCGACGACCTCCGGGAAGCGGAGGAGGGCCTTCCCGAGCTCGAGCTCCGGCCCCTCCCCGGGCAACCCCTCGATCCGCGGCGCCGCCGTGAGCCCCGCTTCGGCCGCCTTACGGAGGATCGAGGCGATCCGGGCGTGGGCGTACTGGACGTAGTAGACCGGGTTCTCGGCCGACTGGCGCTTCGCCAGCTCGATGTCGAAGTCGATATCGACGTTCGCTCCCCGGGAGCCGAAGAACCAGCGGGCCGCGTCGACCCCGACCTCGGCGAGGAGCTCGTCGAGGGTGACGAAGGTGCCGGCCCGCTTCGACATCGAAACCTCGACGCCATCGCGGACGAAGCGGACCCAGCCGGTCAGGAGCATCTCGACTCGGGCGCGATCGAAGCCCATCGCCTCGGCGGCGTTCCGGACCCGCGCCACCGTCCCGTGGTGGTCGGCCCCCCAGATGTAGATGAGGTGGTCGAAGCCGCGGCTGAACTTTTCGAGGACGTAGCCGATGTCGGCCGCGAAGTACGTCGGCTCGCCGTTCGAGCGGATGACGACCCGGTCCTTGTCGTCGCCGAAGGCCGTGGACCGGAACCAGAGGGCGCCCTCCTCTTCGTAGAGGTGTCCGCGCTCCCTGAGGCGCTCGATGGCCCGGGCGACCCAACCCTCGTCGTGGAGGGAACTCTCCGTCTTCCAGACGTCGAAGCGGACGCCGAGGTTGGCGAGGGAGGCCTCGATGCCGGCCCGGATCCGCTCGGAGGCCCAGCGGCCGACGACCCAGGCTGGCTCCTCCTCGCCGGCGTGAGCGGCGGCCCAGACGGCGTCGGGGATGGTCCGGGCGAGCTCGGCGACGTAGTCGCCGTGGTAGCCATCCTCGGGGATCGGCTCGCCGTGGCGGACGGCGATGACCGACGCGCCGAGGTTCCGGACCTGGGCCCCGAAATCGTTGAAGTAGTACTCGCGGGTGACCTCGTGGCCGCCGGCCTCGAGGACCCGGCAGAGGAGATCGCCGACGAAGGCGCCGCGGGCGTTGCCGATGTGGAGCGGGCCGGTCGGGTTCGCCGAGACGAACTCGACGTTGATCCGGAGCGCTCGTTCGGCGGGCAGCCGACCCCAAGCCGCCGGGTGCTCGAGGATGGCCGAGAGTCGGTCGGCGACCGCCTCGGGGGCGAGGCGGAGGTTGACGAAGCCGGGCGGAGCGACCTCCACCGACGCGAGGAGGGGCGGAGGGGGCGCCCCGGACGGCGATGGAGAAGGCGCCTCGAGGGCGGCCGCGAGGAGCTGGGCGATCTCGAGGGGCGGCCGTCGGTAGGGTCGAGCCAGGCGGAGGGCGAGATTCGTGGCGAAGTCGCCGTGGGCGGGGTTGGCCGGCCGCTCGACTTCGACCGTCGGCGGCTCGGCCCCGCGGCGCTCCGTCCCCTCGGGCGGTTCGGGGAGGGCGCCCGTCGCCACGAGGCGCGCCCACGCCGCCTCGATCTGCCGGCGGAGGGCGGTTCGGACCGGGAGCAGACGGGGATCGCTGGTGGCGGGCCGGGCAGCGTCCGCGGCCGGGGCCTTCTCGCTCGATGGGTTCGCCACAGCTCCTCGCTCTTGTCCTGAGGTGGATGGTGGGGGCGATCGCGCCCGCCGATGGGCGCGCGTCTGGCCGCGTCATGTGGGAGCCGGACGCCGCGGGAGCGATCGTCGAGAGCGATCGTACCCGGTTGCGGCCTCGCCGGACGCCGCGGCTGCGGGTCGCCCTCCTGGGCTTCCATGGGCCAGTCGTCCTCCCGGGCCGGTGGGCCAGACGGGGCATGACGAAGGGGCCACTGGGCCAGGGCGCGTGGTGGTGCCGGGCCGCACCGGATTCGATGGGGTTGGTGGCGTCGGGGGGCGTTTGGTGCGGTCCCGCCTGGTACGTCCCCCCTTGCAATCCGCCTAACGTGGGAGTACTTTCGGGCCACTGCCCGCCGGCTCCACCGGATGGCCGGCCAGGGGGTTTGGGCTTCGGACTCATCAGGGAGTTGTTATCGCCCGATCGGTATCCGGGGGTATGTGGGAGGTCCCAGATATGGCATCTCGGGGATCCTTGGCGCTCGCGTCGTTGCGCGCTCGCCGGAGCTTCGTGCTCCTGTGGAGCGCGCTCTTCGTTTTCTCGCTTCTCCTTCAGTACGCGACCTTCGCCGCCCCGCAGCGGGCGCTCGGCGCGGCCGGCCTCAAGGCGGGGACGGTCCAGGGCTTCGAAGTCGACGGCGACCCGAAGTCGGGCAACGGCGCCTCCAACCCGGGCGCCGTCCCGGCGGCGCTCATCGACTCCGCCAACCCGCTCGCCAACGGCGACGACTGGATCGATGGCTCGAGCGGCAGCGGCGT
>DAOTYQ010000167.1:0-2592 GCA_034434735.1 Chloroflexota bacterium | reverse complement strand
GCGCGGTTCTTGGCCGCCCTCCGCGAGCGGGGCCTCGACCAGGGCCGGATCGTCCTCTCGACCTGCCATCGGGTGGAGTGGTATGGGATCGGCGACCCGCCGGACCCGCCGACCGGACCGAGCGAGCCCGGGCGTCGGCTCGTCGTTCGCCTCGGGCCGGACGCGGCCCGGCACGTCCTCCGCCTGGCGGCCGGTCTGGAGAGCGCGGTCCTCGGCGAGGACCAGATCCTCGGTCAGGTCCGCGACGCCCACCGCGCGGCGCGCCGGGACGGCGGCCTGGATCCGCGCCTCGACCGCCTCTTCCAGATCGCGTTCCGGGTCGGGCGTGCCGCCCGGGCCGCCGGCCGACCGACGACCGATGGCCTCGCCCGGCGGGCGGTCCTCGCCCTCGCCGAGCGGCTCGCGGCCGACGAGGGTCGAGCCGAGGCATCGCTCGCCGGCCGGCTCGTCCTCGTCGTCGGAGCGGGCAGCATGGGTCGCCTCCTCGCCCTCGCCGCCGCCCGGGCCGGGGCGCGCCTCGTCCTCGCCAGCCGCCATCCGGAGCGAGCCAGGCATCTTTTGAGGGTCATCGATGTGCCCGGCGAGGCGGTCGATCTCGAGGGCGCCGCGGGCCGCTGGCGGGACGGGCGGGTCGACGGCGTCCTCGTCGCCCTCGCCGGACCCTGGCCGGAGCTCGCCCTCGCCGGGCCCGCGCCGATGGGCCCGCCCATCGTCGACCTCTCGGCCCCGAGCGCCGTCCCGACGGCGACCCGCCGGGCCCTCGGGCCCCGCTTCGTGGGGATCGACGACCTCGGGCCGCGACCCGCGGGCGGGCTCGACTCGGCGGCCCTGACGGCGGCCGAGCTCGCCTATCGGGATCGGGCCGAGGCCCTCGTTTCCGAGGGTCTCGTCGAATATCGGCGCTGGATCGTCGCCCGCCACGCCGCGGCGACGATCCGGTCCCTCGAGGCGCGAGCCGAGGCGATCCGGACGGCGGAGCTGGAGTCCCTCTTTCGGCGCCTGCCGGACCTGGGGCCGCGGGAGCGGGACCTGGTCGCCCTCTACGCCCGACGCATCGTCGCCCGCCTCCTCCACCCGACCATCCGCCGACTTCGGACGGGGGAGGGGTTCGAGGCCGGGCGGGGGCTCCTCGAATGAGGCCGGGTCAGGTCTCGACCGCCCCAACCCGGGTCGGCACCCTCCGGCTGGGGACCCGCGGCTCCGCCCTCGCCCGCCGCCAGACCGAGCTCGTGGCTGCGAGACTCGTCGCCCAGGGCCGGGCCGTCGAGCTCGTCCCCATCGTCACCGAGGGCGATCGGCGGCCGCCCGACACGGCCTGGGGCGAGGGGGCCTTCGTCGGAGCGCTTCGCGACGCGCTCCTCGCCGGGCGGGTCGACCTGGCCGTCCACAGCGCCAAGGACGTCCCGCTCGACGGCCCGCCGAGCCTCGCCGTCGCCTACCCGGACCGTGTCGATCCGCGCGACGTCCTCGTCCTCGCTCGGCCCGCGGGCGTGGGCGGCGACGAGGCGGGCCCGCGCTCGGACGGCTCCGACGGGTCCGTCCTCGACCGTCTTCGCCGGGGGGCCCGGGTCGGCACCGACAGCCCGCGCCGGGCCGGCTTCCTCCGCGCCGCGCGGCCCGACCTCCAGATCGTGCCGCTCCACGGCAACGTCGACACGCGGCTCCGCCGCCTCGACGCCGGCGAGGTCGACGCCCTCGTCCTCGCCGCGGCCGGGCTCCTTCGGCTCGGCCGCGCGGATCGGATCGACGTCTTCCTGCCCCTCCACCTCCTGCCGCCTGCCCCCGGGCAGGGCGCCCTCGCCGTCGAGGCCGTCGGCCGACCGCGTGGAGCGGTCGAGACGCCCGCCCTCGAGGCCCTCGCCGCCCTCGATGACCCGGACGTCCGCCTGGCCGTCGAAGCCGAACGCCTCGTCCTCGGTCTGCTCGGGGGCGGCTGTCGGGCGCCCATCGGGGTCGCCGCCCGGGTCGTGGTCGACGACGGCGGAACCCGACGCCTGGAGGTCCTCGGTGGGGTCGTGGAGCCGGATGGGCGGGATCGGCGGGTCGTCGTCCGGAGCGGGCCCGCGTCCGCCCCGCGGGTGGTCGCCGAGGAGGTGGCTGCCGCCCTGCGGGGCCCCGGCCGCCTTCGGGCTCCGGGCCGGGCGCCGGCTCCGGGCCGCGGCTCGATCCGGTCGGTGCCGTCGTCGGTCCGGGAGCCCGTGCCGCCGGCCGTCCTCGTGACCGGCGATCCGGCCGCTCGCCGTGACCTGGTCCGCGCCCTCGGCCGCCTCGGCCTGCTGGTCCACGCCGTCCCGACCGTCGCCCTCGCCACCGTTCGGCCGGGGACGCCGTCCGGCGAAGCCCTCGACGCCGCCCTCCGCTCGGCGCCGACCGCCGAGCGCCTCGTCGTCACGAGCCCGCGGGGAGCGCGGCTCGTCCTCGCCCGGCTCGCCGCCCTCGGCCTCGACCCCTCGGCACTCCGCTGGGCGGCCGTCGGTCGCGCCACTGCCGAGCCGCTCCGGGCGGCGGGAGCCGTCGACGTCCTCGTCCCGGCCGTCGCGGACGGCATCGCCCTCGCCGAGGCGATCCTCGCCGCCCTCGACGGGTCCCGTG
>DAOTYQ010000166.1:0-21991 GCA_034434735.1 Chloroflexota bacterium | reverse complement strand
GGCGAGGCCCTCCGCTCCGGCTTTCGGGCCGCCCGCTACGACCTCGTCGCCTTCACCGACGGCGACCGCCAGTTCCGAGTCGCCGATCTCGGCCGGCTCCTCGCCCGCCTCGCCGACCCCGACCGGCCCGACGCCGTCGTCGGCTACCGCCTCCGCCGAGCCGATCCGCCGATCCGGACCCTCTACGCTCGTCTCTATCGGCTCGCCAATCGGATCTGGTTCGGGCTCCGGGTCCGCGACGTCGACTGCGCCTGCAAGGTCTTCCGACGCGAGGCCCTCGCCGACGTCGCCGTCGAGTCGGGTGGCGCCTTCTTCTCGGCCGAGCTGCTCATCAAGCTCGTCGCCCGGGGACGGCGGATCGTCGAGGTCGGGGTCCCCCACCACCCCCGGCGAGCCGGGTCGCCGACCGGCGCCAAGCCGTCGGTCATCTGGCGGGCGGTCAAGGACTTCTGGTCGCTCCGGCTCCGGCTCTGGGTGAATCGGGAGCGGGCCCTCGCTCGGGGCCGCCCCCTCCTCGGGTCGGGCGAGGCGGGCGAAGGGCGGGCCGCGAGCCGGACGGGCTAGCGAGACCCCGGCCGCGGGCGAGCCGGAGCCGGGCCCTACGAGCGACGGGGCTCGCCGCCCTCGCCGGGCAGGTCGATGTCGAGGGAGTTGATGAACTCCCGGAACGGCGCCAGGCGCGGGTCGTCGGGTGGCGTCCCGCCGGCCCGCTCGAAGGGGCTGCCCGGCCGCTCGCGCCCTTCCTCCTCCACGTCGGGACCGAGGCCCGCCGCCTCGAGGACGGCCTCGGCGGCATAGATCGGGACGCCGACCCGGACGGCGAGGGCGAGGGCGTCCGACGGCCGCGAGTCGACCTCGATCCGCCGGCCGTTCGCCTCGAGGAAGAGGGCCGCGTGGAAGGTCTCCTCGGCGAGGCGGGTGATGACGATCCGGTCGAGCCGGACGCCGAGCTCGGCCAGGGTGTTGGCGAAGAGATCGTGGGTGAGCGGTCGCTCGGGCGTCACCCCCTGGAGGCGCATGGCGATGGCGCTCGCCTCCCAGGGGCCGATCCAGATCGGCAGGTACCGCTCCCGGTTGGCCTCTTTCAGGATGACGACGTGGCGGCTCGAGGGCATGTGGACCCGCACGCTCTCGACGATCATCTCGACGAGTTCGTTCGGCATGGCCCCATTATCCCACGGACCAGGGCCGGGCCGGTCGGCGGCGGCGATAGGGGAGGGCGAGCACGGCTCCGGCCACGAAGCCGCCGATGTGGGCGAAGAAGGCGACCCCGCCCCCGGTCGCCGGCATGCCGAGCGAGAGGAACCCGTTGAGGAGCTGGAGCAGGAACCAGAAGCCGAGGACGAGGAGAGCCGGCACGGCGACGAGCTGATAGAAGAAGCCGACGAGGACGAGGGAGAGGACTCGGGCGCCCGGGAAGAGGACGAGGTATGCCCCCAGGACGGCCGCGATCGCCCCCGAAGCGCCGACGAGGGGGATCTCGGAGGTCGGATCGATCGCCCACTGGGCGACGGCCGCGGCCACGCCCCCGACGAGGTAGAAGGCGAGATAGGCGACCCGGCCGAGGCGGTCCTCGACGTTGTCGCCGAAGATCCAGAGGTAGAGCATGTTGCCGAGGAGATGGAGCCAGCCGCCGTGGATGAACATGCTCGTCACGATGGCGAGGACCGCCGGGGAGAAGAGGTCTCCGGTGTCGAGGGCGCGCGAGAGGCGAGCCGGGACGACCCCGTACTCGAGGTAGAAGCGGAAGAGCGCCCGATCGCCGCCGTCGGCCTGGAGCCCGAGCTCGTAGGCGAAGACGACGAAGCAGGCCCCGATGAGCCCGAGGGTGACGATCGGGGGCCGCCGGGTCGGGTTCGCGTCCCGGAGGGGAATCACCGCGGGCTCGGGCTCGGGGACGCCGCCGGCGAGCCGCTCGGGCTCGGCCGCGGGGTCGCCGCAGGCCGGTCGGGCACCCGTTCGAGGAGGCTCGAGGCGAGGTGGGTCCGATCGATCCAGACGATGGTGTCGGGGACGTCCTCGGCCCCGGCCACGACGTACATGCCCCGCAGGTCCCGCCAGGCCGGATCGCCGCCGGCGAGTCGGTACTGCTCGAGGTAGATACCGGTCGCCTTGTCGTAGGCGACGATCCGTCCGTTTCGGGCGTCGTAGGCGTAGAGACGACCGAGCCGGCGGGGCGAGGCCGAGGCGAGGAGGCGGTAGTGGGGCGCCGGTCGGAGGAGCTCGTCGGGCGGGAGCTCGGCGTCCCAGCCCCCGCCCCGGCCGGAGACGAAACGCTCGATGACTCCGTCGTCGGTGACGAAGATGTCGCCGTCGATGTAGAGGCCCTCGAAGGCGCTCACGTCGCGCTCCATGGCGAGGCGGCCGGTCGGATCGGCGGGGTAGCCGCTCCCGTCGGCGGCCGGGGAGTAGGTCAGGATCTGGCGCGCCGAGGGGTCGACCACGTAGAGGTTGTAGAGCCCGAGGGAGGCGTTCCGGACGTACGTCCCCACGGCCCGGATGTCGTCGCCCCAGCTCGCCGAATCCTTGACCCGGATCCGGGCCAGGGTCCCCTTGCCGGACGTGTTTGCCGGCCGCCAGCGCCAGAGCTGGTTGGCGGCGTCGAGGACGAGGACGTCGGGGCCACCGACGAAGAGGAGGCGCGGCTCGGCCGCCGTCGCTCCGGACGCCTTCGTCCCCTCCCGCAGGATCGCCGTCGCCGTCTGGGCCGCCACGTCGATCCGGTAGACGCTCTTCGTGGCGCGGTCGAGGACGAAGGGTGCGCCGTCTGGCCCCAGGACGAGCCCCCGCAGATCGACGGGCGTCTCCGCTCCGGCGAAGCTGAAGAGGGTCGTCGAGGCCACCGGGACGACCCCGAAGAGGCGATCGAGGCCCTCGACCACCCGCTGCCGCAACGGTCCCGTCGTGGCGGCCGGGATCCCGGCCCGCTCGGCGGCGGCGAGCTGTTCATAGGCCTTCGTCAGGAGCTCCTTGGCTCGCCGGGGATCGCCGGTCACGAGGTCCACGCCGGGCGCCCAGACGGTGTCGATGGCAGCCCGGGCGGCATTGAGGGCCTGCTGGCCGACGGTCAGTGACGAGACCGCCTCCCGCGGCCCTCCGCCACCGGCGGCGTAGACGGCGAGGCCGAGTCCGCCGGCGACGACGACGAAGGCGAGGACGGCGACGGCCGCCCGCCGCTGCTGCTCCCGGCGGGCACTGTAGGGGGTGACTCGCCGGTAGATGGTCGGCCGGCGGGGGAGCCGTTCCTGGACGGCGAGGATGAGGCGGTCGACGAAAGAGCGGGCCGCCCGGCGCGCCGTTCGGGCCTGGGCGCCGAGGGCGGCGACGCCCTCGCTGACCTGGTCGGCGATCGGGAACGGCCCCCGATCCGGGGCCCCGGCCAGCGGCTCCGGTGCCCGCACCGGCTCGAGAGACCGGGTCCGGGCGGTCGCGGCGACCTCGGCCAGCTCGATGGCGAGGATGGCGTCGCTCCCCGTCCCCCCCGCGGCGACGAAGCGGTGGTGGAGGTGCTCGGCGGCCGACTGTGGGTGGAGGGTGACGAGGGCGTCCTTGAGCTCCTCCGGCCCGAGGGTCGCGCTGACGTTCGGGCTGACGAGGAGGAGCGAATCGCCGACGGCCATCTCGCCGCGCCAGACCTCCGGCCGGAGGCCGGTGTAGGGGAGACCGCGATCCCGCTCCGGATCCGGCAGGGTGGACAAGCGGGCGCCCCGGACGAGGTAGGCCTCGGCCGGACCAGCGGTCGAGACGTAGAGCTCGGTCCCCCGGACGACGGCGAGGGCGACGCCGATCGGCCCGCCGACGGCCGGATCCCAGGGGCCGCGCTGGTGGAGGAGGCGCTTGTTGGCGAGGTCGATGGCCTTCTCGAGGACGATCCGGATGCCGGCCGACTCGTCGTAGTAGTACTCGGCTCGGATCGCCTCGGCGACGAGGCGGGTCAGCTCCCGGAGGCGGGCACCGCGCTCGCGGGCGGTGACGACGAGATAGAGGCTCCCCTTGGATCGGGCGACGGCGCCGATGGCCGGCTCGGTGGCGAGGACGGTGTCGGCGGAGTCGGGGAGGCGGTCCGGCTCGGGGACCACCCCGAGCTTCGTCTGGAGACGAACGGCCATCCGGTCACGCCTCAGCGAACGAGGTGGATGGGGTCGCGGCGGTCCGCGAGGGTGTGCCCCACCCCGCGACGGCTGCGAGGGTCAGTTGCGCGGCCACCCGGGTCGGCCGATTATAGCCGCCCGACCGGGCGGACCCGGACGACGAGCTCGCCGGCTCCCCGCCCCCCGGGACGGGTCCGGAAGACGGCGAGGAGCTCCTCGGCCCGAAGCCGGAGCTCCTGGGCGACGATGGGGGCGTCGGCTTCGACGAGTACCCGCTCGCCGTCGATCCGGAGGAGCCGCGTCGCGCCCGCAGCCGCCGGGGCGAGCTCGGCGACGAGGGCCCGCCAACTGGCCGCCGCCTGGGCCTGGCGGAGCTCGGCCTCGAGGCCGAGGCGTCGGGCCGCCTCCGGCAAGAGGTCGCCGATCCGCTCCATCGGCCGACGCCGGGTCATCGGGCCAGCACCGGATCGTCGGTCGGCTCGGCGGCCCGGGTGGTCTCGGGCGCCGGCTCGGCTCCGCCGCGGGGACTGACGAGGCGCGCGCCGCCCGGATCCGGCTCGACCCGCCAGGCCGCCGCCACGGAGGCGAGGCCCGGATCGAGGTCCTCGACGGCCGTCGTCGTCACGAAGGCCTGGGGAAGCGCCTGGATCCGCTCGACGAGGTGGCGGCGCCGGGCCGGATCGAGCTCGCTGAAGACGTCGTCGAGGAGGAGGATCGGCGGTCGTCCATCGTGGGCGGTGAGGAGGTCGAGCTCGGCGAGCTTGAGGGCGAGGATCGCCGTCCGCTGCTGGCCCCGCGAGGCGAAGGCGGCCAGGTCGCGTCCGCCGAGGACGAAGACGACGTCGTCCCGGTGGGGGCCGACGAGGGTCGTTCCGTTCCAGAGCTCCTTCTCCGCCGTCTCGGCGAACCGGCGCCGGAGCGCGTCGCGGATCGTCTCGCCCGGCCCCGGCGGCGCGTTCGTCCGGTACTCGAGGCCGAGGGGACCATCGTCAGCCTCCTCCGGGGCGATGAGCCGATGGGCGGCGGCGAGGGGTCTGGCCAGGGCCTCGAGGACGAGCCGGCGGCCGGCCACGATGGCGGCCCCGGCCTCGATGCAGCTCTCGGTCCAGAACCGGAGCTGGGTCCGGTCGGCGCCCTCGTCCCGGATCTGGCGCAGGAGCTGGTTCCGCTGGGCGACGCTCCGGCTGAAGGTGGCGAGCTCCGCGGTGTGGGCTGGGACGAGCTGGCCGGCGAGACGGTCGACGGCCTCCCGCCGCAGGGCCGGCGAGCCGACGACGAGGAGCATCTCCTCGGGGGCGAAGACGACGACCCTGAGGACGCCGCCGAGGGCGCTCGTCCGCCGACCGACGCCGTCGATCCGGACCCGCTTCCGCGTCCCGCTTCCCGAGCGGGCGAGGACGATCTCGACGGTCGTCGCTGGGTGGTCGGCTGCCGACTCGGCATCGGCCAGACGACCCTCGATCCGGCTGAAACCGGCGCCCCAGCGGACGAGCTCGGCCTCGTTCGTCGTCCGATGTGACCGGCCCCAGGCGAGGAGAACGACCGCCTCGAGGAGGCTCGTCTTGCCGGCGGCGTTCGGTCCCCAGATGAGCTGCGGTCCCGGCCCGAAGTCGACCGCGACCCGCCGATAGGCCCGCAGATCGTCGATCTGGATCGAACGAAGGACGGTCACCGGGCTCGCCGCGGCGCCAGCCGCTCGCCGTCAGGACGTCGTCCGGACGGGCATGACGACGTGGATGTACGCGTCGTCGCCGACCGGTCGGAAGACCCCCGGCGAGAGGGGGCCGTTCAGCTCGATGGCGAACCGCTCGGCCTCGACGTTCGTCAGGACGTCGGTCAGGTAGCGGACGTTGAAGGCGATGGTCGTCGGATCGCCGTCGATGGTCGCCCCGACGCCGCCTTCGTAGTCCCCGACCTCGGCCGCCGCCGTGACCTTCACCTCCCCGTCGGCCGAGCCACCGACGACGAGCTTGACGATGTTGGCCGCGGTGCCGGCGATGAAGCTGGCCGGCCGGAGGGTCCGGAGGAGCTCGTCACGCTCGACGATGGCCGCGGTCGTGTGGCTCGTCGGCAGGACCTGCCGGTAGTTCGGAAATTGGCCGTCGATGAGCCGGCTGACGAGGTCGACGCCCTCGAGCTGGAAGAGGATCTGGTTGCGAGCGCCGGCCAGGACGACGTCGACCGGGTCGTCGGTGTCGGCGAGGACGCGACCGAGCTCGGTCAGCGAGCGGGCCGGAACGACGACGCTCGTGTCGGGGACCGGGTCGAGGATCGGGATCGTCCGGACGGCGATCCGGTAGTTGTCCGCCGCCGCGAGCGTCAGCCGGTCGCCGTCGAAATGCCAGAGGACACCGGTCAGGATCGGCCGTGCCTCGTCGGTCGCCGCAGCAAAGATCGTCTCGGTCAGGGCTCGTCGGAGCGTGCCCTGGGCGATCCGGGTGGTCGGCCGCTCGCCGGCCGCCTGGATGGCCGGGAACTCGTCGGCGTCGATGCCCCGGATGTGGGTGGCCACCCGGCCGCAGCGGAGCCCGAGGGTATCAGGGGCCTCGACGGTCAAATCGACCCGCTCGGAGCCCGGGAGCGAACCGACGAGGTCGGCGAAGAGGCGAGCCGGAACGGTGATGGCGCCGTCCGTCTCGATCTTGCCGGGCACCCAGCAGGTGATGCCGATCTCGAGGTTCGTCGCCGTCAGCTTGAGCCCGCCGTCCTGGGTCCGGAGGAGGACGTTGGCGAGGACCGGGAGGGTTGGCCGGGACGATACGGCCCGGCCAACGACGGCGAGGCCTCGGGCGAGGTTCTCCTGCATGACGGACAGCTTCACGGTCGGGCCTCCGGCAGCTCGAGGATGACGTGGATGAGCACGCGGTCGTCGTGGGGATTGTCGCTCATGTTTCGTATCCCGTCATCACCATCATCAGGGTGTGGATCGTGTGCCCTGCCGAGCGTGCGCCCTCGGCGGGGGGTCGTGGACGGTGGCACCCGGGTCGTCGACGACCGGGCCGCGGCTGTGGACGACGAGGCCGGACGATGGTGGATGGTCGGCCGCGCGCCGCCCGGGGCCGTGACGGTGCCGCCGGATAGCGCACCCGGAGCCGGGCCCAGATTTCCACAGCGCGGCCCGGTTATCCACGAAAGGCGGGCGCTTATCCACATCCGGGGGCAGGCTTGTGCCGAGAGCTGGCCGCGCGCTGGACCGGTGGGCCGCTCAATCGGCGTAGATGAGCTCCCGGACGGCGGCGATATCGCGGCGAAGCTCGTCGTTGGCGGCGACCTCGCGGGTGATCTTGTCGCAGGCGTGGAGGACCGTGCTGTGGTCGCGCCCGCCGAGCTCGGCCCCGATCCGGAGGAGGGAGGCGTCCGTCTCCTCGCGCATGAGGAACATCGCGATCTGGCGGGGCAGGACGATCCCCTTGTCCCGCTTCTGGCCCTTCAACGCCTCCATGTCGACGCCGTAGTACTCGGCGACGGCCCGGGCGATCCGCTCGGGGGTGACCTGGCGCTTCTTCGGGTTGTAGAGGACGTTCGAGAGGACGGCCTGGGCGAGCTCGATGCTGATCGGCAGGGCGCCCATCGACGCGTAGGCGACGATGCGGTTGAGGGCCCCTTCGAGCTCTCGGATGTTGCTCACGATCTTGCGGGCGATGAACTCGATGACGTCGGAGCTGATGGCGACGCCCTGCTCCTCGGCCTTGGCTCGGAGGATGGCGATCCGGGTCTCGAGATCCGGCGACGTCAGGTCGGCGATGAGGCCCCACTCGAAGCGGCTCCGGAGCCGCTCCTCCAGGGTCAGGATCGCCTTCGGCGGCCGGTCCGAGGAGAGGACGATCTGCTTGCCATCCTCGTGGATGGCGTTGAAGGTGTGGAAGAACTCCTCCTGGGTCCGCTCCTTGTCGGCGATGAACTGGATGTCGTCGATGAGGAGGACATCGATCCGTCGGTAGCGGGCCCGGAACTCATCGATCCGGCCCTGTTGGATGCTCGTGATGAACTCGTTGGTGAACTTCTCCGAAGTCGCGTAGACGACCCGCTTGCGGGGAAACTTGGCGATGACCTGGTTGCCGATGGCGTGCATGAGGTGGGTCTTGCCGAGCCCAACCCCGCCGTAGAGGAAGAGGGGGTTGTAGGCGTGACCGGGCCGTTCCGCCACCGAGAGGCTGGCCGCGTGGGCGAGCCGGTTGGCCGAGCCGACGATGAAGTTGGCGAAGGTGTAGCGCGGGTTGAGGTTCGTCCCGCCGCCCTCGCCGCCGACGCGACCGGCCTCCACCCGAACGGGCTGGGGGGTCGGCGGGCGGGCGCCCTCGCCGGCCGGGGCCGGTTGGACGACGAACTCAACCTGGACCGAGTAGCCGACGATCCGGGCCAGGGTCTGGCTGATGAGGGACCGATAGCGGCTCTCGAGCCAGTCCTTGGCGAAGCCGTTCGGAACGGCGATCCGGAACCGGTTGTCGTCGACGTCGATGAGCTGGGTATCGCGAAGCCAGGTCTCGAAGTTTGCCGGAGACAGCGAGACCTGGAGCTCTCCGAGGGCTGCTCGCCAGACGTGCTTCGTGTCCATCGCCTCGAGAACCTGTCGCTGCTTATGGAATGGTTCGAGTTGATTGACGTCGGCCGCGGGTAGCCGGGATCAGGGGGACCGGATGCGAGATCGGGCCGACGCCGAAGCGGGCTGACGAACCGCTCTCGGGAGTCCTCCGGGGCTCCGTCCGGGGTTTCCCACGAGCGTCCCGGCGCCGGGGCTCCGAGAGAATAGCACCGCCGGGGAGGCGCCGCAAGGCGATTCCGTGGCTGCGTGGCCATACTCCTAGGGGGTATCAGGGTCTTCGAGCTCGGCCGCACCCCGCTCCGTGGCCGTCTGGCGAGAGCGGCGCCGGGGCGTTTGACACCGGGCGACGGCGACCCCTATCATCCCGGCGACGGCGAACGCGCCACGCGCTCACCGGGCGCGGGCGCGTTTGCGTGCCTCTCGGGGCGGCCGACTACCGACCCGAGATCGTGTGGAGAGGATACGGACACGTCACATGGGCAAGCCGACCTACCAGCCCAAGAAGCGCCATCGGGCGAAGGAGCACGGATTCCGGGCCCGAATGAAGACGCCCGGCGGCCGCCGGGTCCTGGCGGCGCGGCGGGCGAAGGGTCGCAAGCGCCTGACGGCCTGACGGGCCGTCGCGGCCGATCGACGCCGCGGCTCGTCATGCTCTCCCGTCCGGAGGACTTCGCGGCTCTCGAGCGCTCTGGGATCCGTCGATCCCACCCCCTCCTAGCCGCCCGGTTCCGCCAGACCGATCTCGAGGTCACGAGGTTCGGCCTTTCGACCGGGCGCAAGCTCGGCCGGGCGGTCGTGCGGAACCGCGTCCGCCGGCGGCTCCGGGAGGCGCTCAGGGTGATGGCGCCCTCGTTCCAGCCCGGCTGGGACGTCCTCATCATCGCCCGGCCCGCGCTCGTCGAGGCCGACCACGGCGCACTGGTCGGAGCGTTGGAACGGGTCCTCCGCCAGGGAGGCGTCCTGGGAGGTCGAAGCGAAACGATGAAACGGGTGGGGGCCGATCGGTGAAGCGGCTCGGCATCGGCGCGATCCGGCTCTATCGGGTCCTCTTTGCCTGGCTGCCGGCGAGCTGTCGGTACGAGCCGACCTGCTCCCGCTACACCGAGCAGGCCATCGAGCGCTACGGGCTCCTTCGCGGCAGCTGGCTCGGGCTCAAGCGGATCGCGCGCTGCCATCCGTGGGCGCCCGGCGGCTACGACCCGGTCCGCTGATCGGCCACCAGGAGGGAGTCGTGGAGCTGCCACGCGCCCGGTCCGGTCGGGTCCACCGACTCGGTCCGCTCGCCGTCGCCGTCGCCGTCCTGGGGCTCGGCGTCGTGCTCGCCGCCTGCGGTGCCGTCGGGCCCAGCCCGAGGGCGAGCGCGCCCGTCTCCGCGCCCGCCTCCCCCGATCCCTCGGCCTCGCCCTCGCCGGCGGCGAGCACGCTCCCGCCGGCCGCCATCCCGCTCCAGCCGGCGAATCCGGGCGCCAACCCCGTCGATCTCTTCGCCTGGCTCTACACCCCGATCTTCTGGGTCCTCTTCAACGCCCTCGTCGTCATCGACCTCGCCATCGAGGCCGTCCTCGGCCAGAAGAACATCGCCGTCGCCATCGTCGTCCTGACGATCATCATCCGCGCCCTCCTCGTGCCGCCCTTCCGGCGCCAGATCGTGTCCCAGCGCCGGATGCAGCTCCTCATGCCCGAGCTGCGGGAGATCCAGCGCCGCTACAAGGGCGACCGGGCAAAAGCCCTCGAGGCCCAGCAGCGCTTCTATCGAGAGCGCGGCATCAGCCCCACCTCGGGCTGCCTGCCGATCCTCATCCAGTTCATGCTCCTCATCCCGATGTACTCGGTCATCAGCCAGGGCCTGACGAACTTCAACCCTCAGGCGATGACCCCGATCCAGCTCGGCTGCGACCCGGCCCCGATCATCGACGCGAACGGCCACGTGACGAACCCCTGTCTCGATCCGGTCGCCTTCGGGATCGACTGGAGCCGGCCCGAGATCCTCTTCTCGGTCTTCGGCTTCGGCGTCAGCGGACTGGCGATCTTGTCGGCGATCCTCCAGCTCGTCCAGGGCCGGATGACGCTCCCGCCGCCCGATCCGACGAACACCGATCCAAACGTCCGGCTGCAGCGGCAGATGGTCCTCTTCTTGCCCTTCATCTCCATCGCCTACGGCGGGATCCTGCCGGCCGGCCTCTTCGTCTACTGGATCACGACGACGGTCTTCTCGATCATCCAGCAGTACTTCATCATCGGCTGGGGCTCGATGTTCCCCATCTTCGGCTGGTATCCCGACTTCGCCCGCAATCACAGACCGCGCTTCCCCGTCGAGGTTCCGGCGCCCGATCCGCTGCCCGACGGAGCCCGATCGGTGGCCGCCGCCGCCCCCATCGACCGGACGCTCTCGGCCCAGCGGACGATCCGCCCGAGCCGCGGACGGGGGCGCCGAGGGAGACGACGTTGACATGAGTGCCTACAAGGAATTCATCGGCAAGACCGTCGAAGAGGCCCTTCGCGCCGCCCGGGAGGAGTTCGGCGTCGGCCTCGATGGCCTCGACTTCGAGATCCTCACCCCGGGCAGCCGGGGCGTCCTCGGCATGGGGGCCGAGCCGGCCCGGATCATCGCCGCGCCGCGGGCCCTCCTCGGCGGAGCGGCCCCCAAGCGAGAAGCGGCGGCGACGCAGCCCGTCGGCCGGCCTGAGCCGCGACCGGCCGGACCCCGCCTGCCCCGCGAGGAGCGCCGACCCGGGTCGCCGGTCCGGGAAGGAGCACGAGGCGGGGCGCGGGCCGCGGCTCCGGTCCGTCCGGATCGGGGGCCGCGGCCTGAGCGCGGCCGTGGACGGCCGCCGCGGGTTGGGCGCCCGGAGATGTCCCCCGTCGCCGAGCGCGACGTGGCGGAGCTCAGCTCGGCCCGGGCGTCCGTCGCGGCCGAGGGAGCGGAGGTCGGGAGCGCCGCGGCGACCCCGGAGGAGCTCGCCGTCGCCCGGGAGATCCTCGCCGAACTCATGGCTCGGATGGGCCTCCGAGTCCGGATCGACGTCATCGCCGGCGAGACGAGCCGGCTGAACATCGTCGGCGCGGGCGGGCGCCAGTCCCTTGGGGCCCTCATCGGCCGCAAGGGCGAGCGCCTCTCGGCCCTCCAGCACCTCCTCAACCTCATCCTCAGCAAGCGTCTCGGAACTTGGACGCGGGTTCTCGTCGACGTCGAGGACTACCGCGGCCGCCGGGAGCGGCAGCTGCGCGACCTTGCCCGCCGCGCGGCGGCCCGGGTCGTCGAGACGGGCAAGATGCTCCAGCTCGAGCCGATGCCGGCCCTCGAGCGCCGCTGGGTGCACCTGGAGCTCCGCGACCACCCGGCCGTCGCCACCCAGTCCATCGGCGAGGAGCCGAACCGGCGGGTCGTCGTGCTGCCGAAGCCGGAGTAGGGGCGAGGGACGTGTGACTGGGGGGGACGATCGGGGGATGGTCGGATCGGCCCGTTCGGCGCAGCCTGTCCCCGGGCGGTCGGGCCGGCTCGCCGGCTTCGATCCCGCGGCGACCGGGCGGCTCGCGGAACATCGGGCGCCCTCCGCGCGTCCGAGCTGGGTCCATGGAGTCTCGACCGAGTCCTGCTAGGATGCCGACCATGACGAGCGAGGTCCGTCCCGAGGTCATCGCCGAACGCGCCCCGGCCGTCGACCTCGCGGGCCGCGGCCGCTGGTTCCGCTTCGGCGCCGCCTTCCTCCTCGGTCTCCTCGCCGTCTTGGCCGTCGGCGCGGCCGCCCTCTACGCCTACGACCAGACGTACGCCGGACGGATCCTGCCCGGCGTCCGGGTCGGAGCGGTCGATCTCTCGGGCCTCGAGCCCAGCGCCGCGGCCGCCCGGCTCGAGGTCGCCTACGCCGCCTTGGCCGACGGCGAGGTCCGGCTCGTCGCGGACGGTACCGAACGGCGCCTCCCCCTCGACCAGGTCGGGCGGGGACCGGACGTCGAGGGGATGGTGGCCGCGGCCCTCGCCGTCGGCCGGACGGGCACGCCCATCGAGCGGGCCCTCGCGGAGGTCCGGACGGCCATCGTCGGGGTCGAGCTCGAACCCCTGGTCGAGCTCGACGAAGCGGGGCTCGAACGTCGTCTCGCGGCGACCCTGGCGAGTCTCGAGCGGGCGCCCCGGGATGCTGCAGTCCGTCGGACCGATACCGGGTTCGTGGTCGAGCCCGGGGCCTACGGCCTGGCCGTGGACGAGGCAGTCATCGTCGAGCGGGTTCGGTCAGCCATCCTCGCTGCGGTGCCCATCGACACGCTCGCCGTCCCCGTCGAGCGAACGCCCGTCCGGCCGACGGTCACCACCATCGATGCCGAGATCGCCAAGTCGCGGGCCGAGCGAATGGCGGCCGAGCTCGTCGTGACCGCCGGCGACACGCGCTGGACCGTCGATGCCTCGACCGTCGAGGGTTGGCTCCGGTTCGAGTCGACGGGCGACGGCCGCTACCTGCCGGTCGTCGACGGGGAGCGGGTCGCCCAGTACCTCGGTGGGTTCGCCAAGAAGGTCGCTCGGGAGCCCCGCAACGCCCGCTTCCTGACCGGGCGAAACGGCCAGATCGTCGGGGTCGAGGCCGGGGCGGAGGGCCGCCGCCTCGATGTCGGCCCCACGGTCGAGCGGATCGTGGCGGCCCTGAACCGGCGGGCGGCCCTCGGTGCCGACGGGCCGGTGGAGCTCGCCGTCCAGGCGGTCGCGCCCGCCCTGACGACCGAAGAGGCCGAGAAGGTCGCGCCCCGGATGACGAAGATCTCCGAATGGACGACCTACTTCCCGATCGGGATCAAGAACGGCTTCGGCGCGAACATCTGGATCCCGGCTATGGACATCGACGGCCAGGTCGTCGGTCCCGGCGAGACCTTCGATTTCTGGAAGGCCATCGGGCCGATCACCCGCGAGCGCGGCTACCGCGACGGGGGCGCCATCATCAACGGCCGAACCGAACCCACCGGCGCCCTGGCCGGGGGGATCTGTTCGACCTCGACGACCCTCTTCAATGCCGCCCTGCGAGCAGGGTTCAAGATGGGCGCCCGGCGGAACCACTACTACTACATCGACCGCTACCCCCTCGGCCTCGACGCTACGGTCTTCCGGAGCGCGTCCGGTGCGGTCCAGACGATGTCCTGGACGAACGACACCCCGTACCCGGTTCTCATCCGGGCCTACAAGATCCGGAAAGGCGAGCGCGGCTACGTGAAGTTCGAGCTCTGGAGCGTCCCCAACGGGCGGACCGTCACCTTCTCGAAGCCCATCGTCAAGAACGTCCGCAAGGCGATGGACACCATCGAGTACACGGATACGCTCCCAGCCGGCACGAGCGAGCGGGTCGAGTACCCCGTCGACGGGATGGACGTCTGGGTGACCCGGACGGTTCGGGACAGCTCGGGTCGGATCATCCACCAGGAGACGTACTACTCTCACTACGCCCGGATCACCGGGATCGTCCTGGTCGGAACCGGCGGCGCGACGCCGGACGGTGGTGGGCCTGCCCCGAGCCCGACGCCGACTCCGAGCCTCGCCCCAGCGCCGAGCCCGAGCCCGAACCCGTGACCGGGTCTGACGGGCCGCTCGCCGTCGGCGTGCCCTAGCCGACCGTCGGTTCGGCCTCGACCCGTCGACCGAGCCCTGACGGGATGAGGCGCCAGGAGGCGAGACCGAGGCCACCGGCGGTCGCCACGAGGAGCCACAGCCCGGCCTCGAAGTCGCCGAGGCCGTCTCGGAGGATGCCCAGCAAGAGGGGGCCCACGGCCGAGAGAACGTAGCCGCCGAGGAGCATGATGGCCGCCAGCCGTCCGACCTCGTGGGGGTCGGCGGCGAGATCGACGGGCAGGGTCATGGCGAGCGGAAAGACGGCGCCGAGGCCGAGGCCGAGGACGCAGACCCAGAGGAGGACGAGCCCCGGGGCCGTCGTCAATCCGAGGAGCCCGACCAGCGAGAGGAGGGTCGAGGCGACGAGCTGGAAGCGGCGCTCGCCGCGCCGGTCGGCGAGGGCCGGGACGCCGAGGACGCTGACGAGGGAGATGCCGTTCATGACGGCGACGAGGAAGCCGGCCGAGGCCTCGTCCCAGCCCCGCTCGATCTGGATGAGCGGCAGCCAGGCGACGACGGCGTAGAAGAGCACGGACTGGAGGCCGAAGACGAGGGCGAGGGCCCAGCCGCGGCGGTCGCGCCACGGGATCGGGGGCGGGTCGGTTGCGGGTCGCCCACCGTCGGTGGCCGGACCGGCCTGGATCCGCGTCGCCGTCGGCCGCTCGAGGACGAGCCAGACGAGCAGGGAACCGGCGGCGGCGAGGGCGAAGACGGCGAGCGTCCGCCGCCAATCGCCGGAGGGGCCGGCGAGAGGCACGGCGACGGCGCCGGCAACGGTCGCCCCGAGGATGATCCCGCTCGCGTAGACCCCGGTGACGAAGGCCGGGCGATCCGGCACCCGGTCGTGGACGACGATCGGCAGGACCGGTCCGACGAGGCCGATCCCGATCCCGATGGCGAAGGTGGTGGCGACGACGGAGAGGAACTCCGGGGCCGCGGCTCGGAGGAGGCCGAAGCCGGCGATGGCGGCGACGGCGAGGGTGACCGCCGCCTCGGCGCCGATCCGCCGGGCGAGCCACGAGCCGAGGGGGGCGAAGACCCCCATGCAGAGGACCGGGATCGCCCCGAGCAGGCCGGCCGGGGCGTGGCCGATCCCGAGGTCCCGCTGGATGGCAGGCAGGAGCGGGCCGATCCCGACGAGGGGCGGCCGGAGGGCGAGGGCGACCAGGAAGAGCGCGGCGACCGTCGGGCCGAGACCAGCGCTGCGCCGGTGGCTCGGGGGCACGGGACGATGGTAGCCGATTGGAACCCCGGTACCGCCGGCGCCCGACCGGTCGCCGTTCGACCCTCCCCGCTCCGGCTCGGGGAAGACCGCCGGCGATGGCACCGATGGGGCCTCACGAAACCGGCTCGTCCGGCCGACAGTGACGGCCACCAGGTCCAGCGCGGCTCCGACTGCCCCGAGCCGCCACCGAGTGCGAGGTTTGCCATGGCCTTCTGGCTTCGTCGTCCACGATCGACCGAACCGTCGGCGATCCCGGCGCCGGTCGTCGCCCCGCAGCAGGTCCATCGCCTCCGTGCCTACACGGAGGATCGCTTCGTGGCCGGCCTCGTCCGATCGCCGGACCGCCTGTCCGACGCCCTGAACCGGCGCGAGCCGCTCGTCGTCGAGGACGCCGTCGTCGTCGCCCTCGACGCCCCGCTCTCGGCCGCCGAGCGGCGGCCGAGGATCGTCCTCGATCCCTTTGAGTTCGATCTCGTCCTCGGTGATCCGCTGCCGCCGCGTCCGGAGGCGGAGCGGGCGGCACGGCGGATCTTCAAGGTCCGCTATCCGGTCCGGATCGAGGGCCCGAACTTCGAGGTCCGCGGCACGATCCATCTCTTCCCGGGAACCGCCCCCGAGTTCGAGGGCTACCACACCGGGACCCTCTTCCTGCCCGTCACCGAACCCGTCGCCCGACGGGCCGGGCGGCTCATCACCGACCCGGGCGTCGACGTCGTCCTCGTCAACCGCCACAGCATCCGCCGGATCCGTCAGCTCGACGGGCACCTCGCCCACTGAAGGACCCGCCGGACGGACCGGTAGTACGAATGGCCGTCGGCGCCCGACCGGTCGGTCTCCCCCGGCCCGGCGGCACGATCCGGCACTGGAGCGATGCCCGCGATCTGCCGAACACTCTCGGCCGTCGCGCCGACCGGCCGGGCGATGCCGGTCCCCATCGAGCGCGAAGCCGGTCACTCACCCACCACCAATCGTCCATTACCACCAGCGTGGAGGATCGGAACCGAATGGCCATCGCGACGCACCCGACCCTTGGGCACCGCCGGCCTGCCTTCGTGGCCCCCCGGGTCCACCAGCGGCCCCGGCCGGCGCCCCACGCCCTCATCGTCCACCACGCCGACGTGGTCCGGGCCGGCGTCTCGACGGTTCTCGCCTCGGGCACGGACTGCGAGGTGACGAACGCGGCGTCGATCTTCGAGGCGCTCCGGGTCGCCCAGGCCCGCCACCCGCAGATCGTCCTCTTCGACTACTCGGCCCGAGAGGGAGCGGAAGCGTGCCGGCTCCTGGCCGGTCTGTGGCCGCGACCGCGGCTCGTGGCCCTCGTCGGGTCGCCGAACGAGGTCGACCCGGGCCAGGCCATCGAGGCCGGGGCGGACGCCGTCGTCGCCGTCGACAGCGTGAGCCGGGAGACCCTCGTCGCCCTCGTCGGCAAGGTTCTCGACGGGGTCCGGCCCCTCGTCGCCGGATTCGCCGGCGCGCCCCGGGCGGCGGAGCAAGTCGACGACGACCCGACGGCGGTCCTGACGCCCCGGGAGCGGGAGATGCTCTACCTCATCGGCGAGGGGCTCTCGAACCGCGAGATCGCCGAGGCCCTCGTCCTCTCCGTAAAGACCGTCGAGACGCATCGGGCGAACCTGGCCCGCAAGCTCGGCATCCGCTCGCGGGCCGGGCTCATGCGCCTCGCCATCTCGTCGTCTCCGGTCAGCTGATCGCGTCGGCGGCCCGTCCGATGATCCCGCTGACTCGCCCCGACGGCTCGAGCCTCCTCGTCAACCCAGATCGGATCGAGACCGTCGAGGAGACGCCCGACACCGTCATCACCCTCGCCGACGGCAAGAAGCTCCTCGTCCGCGAGGCGGCGGCCACGGTCGCCAGGCGCTTCATCGGTTACAAGCGGGCGATCCACGCCGGGGCCCGGTACGGCGGCCGGCGGCGGACCGATCCGGGCAACGACGCCGACCCCACCCGCTACGAGCATCCTCGCCGCCCGTACCTCCGGTCGGCCGAGCAACCCGACGGCGATCGATGATCGGCGTCCTCATCGGCGTCGCGGCCGTCATCCTCACCTTCGTCCTCAAGGGCGTCAGCCCGGCGATCCTCATCAACCTGCCCTCGATCATGATCGTCCTTGTCGGGACGATCGGGGCGACCATCGCTTCCTTCGGGCTCGGCGAGGTCAAGAAGGCCCCGGCCCTCCTCCGGATCGCCCTGGGCCGAAGCCACGTCGATCTCGTCGGGGCGCGCGATCTCCTCGTCGGCTTCGCCGAGCGAGCCCGCCGGGACGGACTCCTCGCCCTCGAAGCCGACCTCGATCGGGTTAGCGATCCCTTCCTCCGACGCGGCCTCCAGATGATCATCGACGGCCTCGAGCCCGAGACCGTCGAGACCGTCCTCGAGCTCGACACGGCCGCCCTCCGGGAGCGTCACGCCCACGGCGCGACGATGTTCCAAATGATGGCCGGCTACGCGCCAACCTTCGGCATCCTCGGGGCGGTCATGGGTCTCATCGCCGTCATGGCCCACCTGTCCGAGCCGGAGAAGCTGGGGACGGGGATCCAAATCGCCTTCATCGCCACCCTCATGGCCGTCGGCGTCGCGAACATCCTCTTCATGCCCGTGGCGGTGGCGCTGCGCGGCCGCTCGGCCGAGGAGGTTCGAGCCCGGGAGATGGCGCTGACGGGGATCCTCGCCATCCAGGCCGGCGACAATCCCCGGATCGTCGCCCAAAAGCTCGACAGCTTCATCCCGCCGAAGCTCCTGGCGGCGCGACGCGCCGACCAGCGGGCCCAACCGGCGACGGCGACCCGGCCGGCCGAGGAGGCGGCGTAATGGCACGACGCCGAACGGGCGGCGGCCACGGCGAAGTCCATGCCGACGAGCGCTGGCTCATCACCTACGCCGACATGATCACCCTCCTCCTCGCCCTCTTCATCACCCTGTACGCCCTCTCCGACACGAACATGCGCAAGTTCGTCGCCTTCGCCCAGAGCCTGGCCGCCGCCTTCAACACCGACATCTTCGCCGGGGAGCGCGCCTTCACCGTGACGGCCGGCCAGGAGTCGGCGCCGGACGTCGCCGAGTTCGACGCCGGGAGCGGGATCGTCGCCGACTACCGGGCGCTCCAGGCCACGATCACCGACTATGCCATCGCCCGCGGGCTCGCCGGGCAGGTGAGCGTCGAGCCGGTGGCCGAGGGGATCGCCATCCGGATCTCAAGCTCGCTCCTCTTCCAGCGCGGCCGGGCGACCCTCGCCCCCGAGACCGTCGACGTTGTCGATCGCGTTGCCCAGGCCCTCGCCCCGCTGCCGAACGCGATCCGGATCGAGGGCCACACCGACAACTTGCCGCCCGAGGGGACCCAATTCCGGGACAACTGGCGGCTCTCCGTCGCGCGGGCCCTCGCCGTCCTCGAGCGCTTCGTCGGCGACGGACTCGATCCCGGGCGGCTGTCCGCGGCCGGCTACGGCGAGCATCGACCGATCGCCTCGAACGCCGACGAGGCCGGTCGGGCCCGGAACCGCCGGGTCGACATCCTCGTGCTCTACCCCGATCGCCCGCTCGACGGATCGAGCCCGACCCCGATCGGCTCCCTCGAGCCGATCGGCGAGCCGATCCTGCCCGCACCGACAGGAGGACACCCGTGAAGCTGCCCCGCGGCAAGCGCGCCATCGCCCTCGTCGGCGTGCCCCTCGGCCTCGCCGCCGCGGCGGGTCTCGCCGTCACCCAGCTCCCCGTCGGGGGCGGAGCGCCACCGCCGGTGCCCGATCCAGGCCCCGGCCGGCACGGGGCGATGCTCGCCCTCGAGAGTCGGGTCGTCAACCTCCCGACCGGGGGGCCGTTCCGCTACGCCAAGGTCGCCGTGACCGTCGAGCTACGGCCCGAGTCGGCCGGCTTCTACGACCTGACGGGCGAGGCGCGGGCGGAGGCCGAGAAGGAGGTCGTCGCCGCGGCCCAGCCGCTCCTACCGCTCCTCTACGACGCCGTCGGCTCCGTCCTCGCCGGCTCCAACGGTGCCGCACTGGCGACCCACGAGGGTCGGGCGGCCCTGAAGGCCGAGCTCCTCGCGGTGGCCCGCGAGATCCTCGGTGAAGAGGAGGTCCTCGCCGTCTACATCACCGACCTGGTCATGCAGTAGGGAGCGAGGGATGCTGTCGCAGGCCGAGATCGATGCCCTCCTCGGTTCTATGGGTGCGGAAGCCGCCGGCCCTGCCGCGGCGCCGATCGCGGCGCCGGTTGATCCTACGGTTGAGCCTTCCGCGCCCCGGGGCCGCCCCCGGACGGTGCGGCCCTACGACTTCCGCCGGCCGGACAAGTTCTCGAAGGACCAGCTCCGGACGCTCCAGGCCCTCCACGAGAACGTCGCCCGCCTCATCGGCGGTCGCCTGTCGGCCCGGCTCCGCTCGACGGTGGGCGTCAGCCTCGGTGCCACGGCCCAGCTCGTCTTCGACGAGTTCCTGGCCGGGCTGGAGCTGCCGACCCAGCTCGTCGTCGTCGAAGCCGACGGCCTCGACGGCCCCTTCCTCGTCGAACTGGACCTGGGGCTCGCCTTCGCGGCCATCGATCGCCTCCTCGGCGGCCCCGGGGCACCGCCGCCCCAGCGCCGCGAGCCGACGGCCATTGAGGACGCCCTCATCGGGCGCCTCATCGACGACATCGTCCCGGCCATCGGGGAGGGCTGGTCCCATCTGGCGAGCCTCGGCGTCCGGGTGACCGAGAAGGCGCTCCGGCCGGACCTTCTCCGAGTCGCCGCGCCCTCGGCCGCCACGGCGGTCCTCACCTTCGAGGTCCGCCTCGGTAGCCGGAGTGCGCCCCTCTCGATCTGCTACCCCCACGATTCCCTCGCCCCGATCCTGGCTCGGCTCTCCCCGACGGCCTGGTACGGCCAGTCGGCCCGCGGCGAGTCGAGCCTCCGCGAGGCCCTGGCGGTCGCCCTCGCCGCCGTGGAGGTGCCCGTGGCCGCCGTCCTCGGCGGGACGACCCTCTCCGTCGAGCAGCTCGCCGACCTCGCCCCGGGCGACGTCATCCGCTTCGATCAGCCGGCAGACGAGCCGATCGCCCTCTCGGTCATGGACCAGGCGCGGGCCTGGGCGCTGCCCGGTCGGGTCCGCGATCGGCTCGCCGTCCGGCTCGTCACCCCCCTCGTTCCGCTGGAGGCCTGATCCATGTCCTGGACGACCCTCACCTGGCGGCCGCTCGACGCGACCTCGCTGCCGGCCGCTGCCCCCCTCGCCGACGTAGCGGGGATCCTCCGTTCCGCCGTCGAGGAAGCCCTGAGCGCGGAGCGGGCGGCGCCCGTGGCCATCGTCGGGGCCGAGGTCGCCGAACTCACAGGAAACGCGCTCCCCGATAGTGCCGTTCCCGTCGCCAGCGTCGAGCTCGTCGGGGCCCCGCGGCGCCTCGTCCTCGCCGCGGCCGAGGCACCCGACGGCTCGGCTGTCGAGGCGGCGACGGCTCCCCTCGTCCTCCGTGCCGTCGACGAGGCCGTTGCGGCCGTCGCCGGCGAGGGCCTCGGCCTCGGGCCGGCGGACGGGGCGACGGTCGCCGAGGGGGCCGACCTCCTCGCCCTGCGCCTCCGCCTCGAGACGGGGGGCGAACCGGCCGGGGCGCTGATCCTCGCCGCCGAAGCGGCGGCCGTGGCCGAGCTCGCCGCCCACGTCACCGCCCTGCGGGCCCTCGATGCCGCGAGCGCCGCGGCCGACGCCGGGACCGAAACGTCCGGGACCGAGCCGGCCGCCGGGCCGCCGCGGGCCCCGGCGTCCGCGGCTCCGGGCGGGGACGGCGGGCCCGGCCCGGCGGCCGGCGGTCCAGCCATCCGGCCCGCCGTCTTCCCCGACCTCGGCGGGTTCGGCGGCCCGCCCCCATCGGCGGAGCCGGCCCGGTCCATCGATCTCCTCCTCGGCGTCCAGCTCCAGGTGAGCGTCGAGATCGGGCGGGCGCGACTCCCGATCCGGGAGGTGCTCGCCCTCGCGCCCGGCTCGATCGTCGAGCTCGACAAGCTCGCCGGCGAGAAGGCCGACATCCTCGTCAACGGCCACCCGGTCGCCCAGGGCGAGGTCGTCGTGGTCGACGAGAACTTCGGCGTCCGGATCACCGACGTCGTCTCTCGCCAGCGGCGGATCCTCTCCGCGGACGGGACCCCATGAGCCTCGCCCTCCGCTTCGGCCTGCCTCGGTCGCCCGCCCGACCGGCGGAGCCGGCGGCGCGTCGGATGGCTCATCCGACCGCCCTCGGCCGCGGGCCGGGGCGCCGCTTCTTGGCGACCCGTCGAGCCCTCGTCGCCGCGACGGCGACCGGTGCTCCGACCGCCGCGTCGGCCGTCGTCGGCACGCTCCTCCGCGGACGGGTGGCCTGGCCGCGGCGCCGCTGGCTCCTCGCCGCCGCCCTCGCCGCGCTCGTCGGTCTCGTCGCCGTCGGCCGCGCCATCGCGGATCTGGGCCCCGCGGCGCCGCCGACCGCGGGGCAACCCCCCGCGTCGGCGGCCGCCTCGATGAGCGGCGGCTGGCCGCCGCCCAGCCCAGGCGTCGCCGTCGTCGACCCCCTCGACA
>DAOTYQ010000165.1:0-1981 GCA_034434735.1 Chloroflexota bacterium | reverse complement strand
AGAGCGAGATCGGCCGCAAGCAGGGCGAGCTCACGGTGCGAGCGTGCCAGGAGTTCGCGTTCGATCCTTGCAACGTCGGCTTCCTGTTCAACATCAAGGTCTCGTCGCTCGACACCGCAATTCGCAAGGCGTTCGACGAGGTCATCGCCTCGCATCCCGAGATCCGGGTCGTCGCCGAAGGAGAAGCGTTCTTCACCGTCGCCGGCGGGCTCTCGGCGACCCAGGACATGCTCCAGGCCCGACCGGACATCA
Source organism: Chloroflexota bacterium (assembly GCA_034434735.1). GTDB lineage: Bacteria > Chloroflexota > Limnocylindria > Limnocylindrales > CSP1-4 > BPIH01. The sequence goes on along the minus strand of DAOTYQ010000165.1, from coordinate 1,729 downwards.
ACGTCCTCGTGGGCGCCGATCAGGGGATCACCGGGGCGATCACCGCCATCGCCGACGCGGGTCGGACGGGCGACTTCGTCCTCATCGGCTACGGCGGTGCCGCCGTCGCCTACAACCGGATCGCCGCCGGGGAGCAGTACGCCACCGTCGCGCAGCGCCCGGCGACGGAGGGTCAGTACGTCGTCGAAGACCTCGTCCGCGCCATCCGCACCGGCCAGCTGAGCCCGTCGCGCGATCCGGTCGCGGAGCTCCCGGACGACGGGATCGTCACGAAGGAGAACGTTCACAAGTTCGTGGCCGAATGGCCCGGCTAGTCGAGACTCCAGCGGCTGCCCCAACTGAGGGTGTCGGGATCTGGCTCGAGGTCGACCGCATCTCGAAGCGCTTCGGCGAGACGCGGGCCCTCGACGAGGTCTCGCTGACCATCCGTCCCGGCACCGTCCACGCCCTGGTAGGCGAGAACGGCGCCGGCAAGTCGACCCTCGGCCGGATCATCGCCGGGGTGATCGGTCCCGACAGCGGCGAGCTCCGGATCGACGGGCGAGCCGTCCAGTTCCATTCACCCAAGGATGCCCTGGATCGGGGGATCGCCATCATCGCTCAGGAGCTCGCCCTCGTCCCCGGCCTCGACGCCGTCGCCAACGTCCTCCTCGGAAGCGAGTCGCAGCGCCTCGGCCTCGTCGACCAGGGCGCGATGCGGGCCCGCTTCGCGGCCCTGGCGGAGGCGATCGGCTTCGACGTGCCTGCGGACCGACCGGTCGGCAGTCTGCCGGTCGCCCAGCAGCAGGAGGTGGAGATCCTCCGCGCGCTCTCGCGCGACGCCCGTCTCATCGTCATGGACGAGCCGACGGCCCGGCTCGGAGCAGGCGAAGCGGCGAAGCTCCACGCCGCCATCCGTCGCCTCGTCGCCGGCGGTCGCTCCGTCCTCCTCATCTCGCACTTCCTCGACGAGGTCCTCGCCGTCGCCGACGAGGTCACCGTCCTCCGCGATGGCCGCCTCGTCCGCCACCGACCGTCTGCGGCGGAGAGCGAGACCTCCCTCATCGAGGCGATGCTCGGCCGGACCCTGAGCGCCCAGTTCCCGCCGCATCGCCCGCCGCCCCCGGATGCACCCGTCGTCCTCGAGGCCGTCGGGCTCTGCGGTCCGGGCTTTTCGAACGTCAGCCTCGCGGTTCGGACCGGCGAGATCGTTGGTCTGGCGGGGCTCGTCGGTGCTGGGCGGACCGAGTTCGGTCGAGCCCTCGTCGGGGCGGCGCCGATCACCGCTGGGGCCTTGTACGTCGGAGGTCGACGGCAACGCTTCGCGTCGCCCCGCGAGGCGAGGGATCGCGGCCTCGTCATGCTGCCGGAGTCGCGCCGAGACGAGGGGCTCTTCCTCCGGCGGCCGACACGCGAGAACGTCTCGATCTCGAGCATCGAGCGGTTTCGCCGTCTCGGTCTCGTGGACGTCGGAGCGGAACGGCGGGAGACCGCCGAGGCTCTCGGACGGACCACCGTCGAGGCAGGCCTCGAGCAGCCGATCGCGTCCCTCTCCGGTGGCAACCAGCAGAAGGTCCTGTTCGCCCGCGCGATGCTCGCCCGTCCGGCCGTCCTCGTCGCCGACGAGCCGACGCGAGGGGTCGACGTCGGCTCGAAGCGAGCGATCTATGACCTCCTCGTCGAGTTCGCCGCGAGCGGTGTTGCCATCCTCCTGATCTCGAGTGAAATGGAGGAGCTCATCGGCCTCGCT
>DAOTYQ010000164.1:0-1756 GCA_034434735.1 Chloroflexota bacterium | reverse complement strand
TTTCAACCTCCTGCCCGGGTTCCCCCTCGACGGCGGCCGGCTCCTGCGGGCCCTCGTCTGGAACGCGACCGGGAGCCTCCGGCGGGCGACCGAGGTCGCCGTCCGGGCCGGCCAGCTCGTCGCCTACGGCTTTTTGGCCTGGGGTTTTCTGCGGGTCCTCGACGGCGAGCTCCTGAGCGGGATCTGGATCGCCGCCATCGGCTGGTTCCTCCACGGCGCCGCCTCGGCGTCCCTCGAGCAGGTCGTCGTCGACCAGCGTCTCCGCGGCGTCCGGGTCCGGGACGTCCTCCGCCCCGATCCCACCTTCGTGTTGCCGGGAGAGAGCATCGCCCGCCTTGTCGACGAGGTCATGCTTCCCGGGTACCGGCGGGCCGTCCCCGTCGTCGACGGCCGAGTCGTCGGGATCGTGACCCTGTCGGACGTCCGCCAGGTGCCACCGGATCGGCGGGCCACGACGACGGTCGCCGAAATCATGGGCGGCCGGAGCGGGGTCCGGACCATCGGGCTCGACGACAGCCTCTTCGCCGCCCTCGAGGCCCTCGCCGCCGGCGACTTCGAGCAGCTGCCGGTGGTCGAGGACGGGCGGCTCGTCGGGCTCCTGACCCGGGGTGACATCGTCCGGGCGATCCAGGTCCGGGAGGAGCTCGGGGTCGGCGGGTAGACCGAGCGGAGGGGGCGGGGGGCCGTCGCGCCCAGGCCCGGCCGCGCTACGATCGGGCTCGGGCGCCGAGGTGGCGGAACGGCAGACGCGGCCGACTTAAACTCGGCTGGGGGCGACCCCGTGCGAGTTCGAATCTCGCCCTCGGCACCAGCGTTGGTGGCATCGGCGTAGCATCGGAGGTGGGCCTAGGCGTCCGCGGCGAGTGCGGGTCCCTCGAGGACGGCGCCGAGGGCGGTTGGGACGGCGTCGGTCACGGGAGGGGGATACGAACGCGGGCCGCTGCCCGGCCTTGCTCAGCGGCCGAGGAGCCCCCCGAGGAGACCACGGCGGGCCGGGGCCCGGATCGGCGCTGCCTCGGCGGCCTCCGTGCCGAAGACCCGGTCGGCGAGCCGAAGCAGGGCCGCGGCCGGTGCCGAGCGCGGGGCGCCACGGACGATGGGCTCGCCCTCGTTCGCCGCCTTGACGTAGAGGTAGGAGTCGTGGGGCAGCTCGACGTCGATCTGGGCGCCGAGGGCGCTCTCGATGTCCCGCAGCCGGAGGAGGTCCCGGGCGAAGATCCGGTTCAAGACGAAGGTCGTCGTCCCCGCCGCCGCGCCCGTCTCGTTCAGGTAGTCCATGAAGGCGTGGAGGGCCCGCAGGGCGGCGACCTCGGGGCTGATCGGCAGGATGAGGCCGGAGGCCGCCTCGAGGGCGGCGAGGACCCGCTCGTCGAGACGCGAGCCGGCATCGACGACGAGGCGGTCGTAGGTGCCGAGGGCGGTGGCGAGGATGCGGCGAACATGGTCGGCAGTCACCGCCGCGGCGGCGTCCGGTCCCGTCGGGGCGGCGAGGACGTGGCAGCCGCTGTCGTGACGGAGGGCGTAGGTCCGGAGCAGCTCGGGCTCGGCGAGGGCCGGCTCGTCGCGAACGAGCTCGGCGATGGATTGGCGCGGCTCGAGGTTGAGGTGGGTCGCCACCTGCCCGAACTGGAGGGCGAGGTCGACGAGGCAGACCCGGTCGGGGGCCCGGGCCGCCGCGGCGACGGCGACGTTCGTGGCGATGGTCGTCGTGCCGACGCCACCCTTCGGGCTGAAGACGACGATGGTTCGCTGCTCC
>DAOTYQ010000163.1:0-5857 GCA_034434735.1 Chloroflexota bacterium | reverse complement strand
GATCGGCGTTCCCTCGCCGCCTTCCTCGCCACCGCCTTCGCCGAGGGAGCCGGCGGCCCAGCGCTGGAGCCGAGCCTCGTCGGACGGTTGCGGCTCGCCATCTTCGCGGCCCGGCACGACGAACGGCTCGACATCTCCGACCTCGGCGTCCTCGACCGGATCGCGGCCGCCGTCGGGGTCGCCCCGGGCTGGCTGGCAGGCCGCTTCGCCGATCCGGAGAGCGTGGCGGCTGCCAGGGCGCGGCTCGCCGCCGACTGGGCCGCGGCCCGTAGCCCGTACCGGTGCTTCGGGGTCCCGACCCTCGTCGTCGACGACGCGCCGCCGGTCTACCTCCGCCTGGTCCGTCCCCCGACCCCCACCGAGGGCGAGCGCCTCCTGGCCTGGCTCCGCGAGCGGTCGACGGCCCTCCCCATCGTCCTCGAGCTGAAGCTGCCCGAGTTGGCTGGTGCGGATGCCCACGAGCGCTGACGCACACGAGCCGAGCGCGACCGCGGTGGAGGACGCTGGCTGCGAAGCCGGCATGGCGGCACGAGCGCTGACGCGCGCGAGTGCTGGCACGCGCGAGTGCTGACGCACACGAGCGGAGCGCGACCGGGTAGACTTCGGCCGATATCCCCTCCCCGCGGGCGCTTGCCCCCGCCCGCCCTGCAGTGACCCACAGGTGGTGCCCATGAAGGTCGGTGTGGCCCGGGAGACCGCGCCCGGCGAACGGCGCGTCGCTCTCGTGCCCGAAGCCCTCGGCCGGCTCGTCTCGGCCGGTCACGAGATCCTCGTCGAAGCCGGCGCCGGCGCCGGCTGCTTCCTCCCCGACCAGGCCTACGCCGAGGCCGGGGCGACGGTCCTCCCCACGGACGAGCTCTACGCCCAGGCCGAGGTCATCCTGCGCGTCCAGAAGCCGTCGGCCGAGGAGGTTGCCCGCCTCCGGACCGGCCAGATCCTCATCGGCTTCCTCCAGCCCCTCCTCGACCCCGGGCTCATGGCCACCCTCGCCGAGCGGGGCGTGACGGCGGTCAGCCTCGACCTCATCCCGCGGACCCTGTCGCGGGCCCAGTCGATGGACGCCCTCTCCTCCCAGGCGAACATCGGCGGCTACAAGGCCGTCCTCCTCGCCGCCAACGCCTTCGGTCGCTACTTCCCCCTCCTGACGACCGCCGCCGGGACGGCAAAGCCGGCCAACGTCCTCATCCTCGGGATCGGCGTGGCCGGCCTCCAGGCCATCGGGACGGCCCGCCGACTCGGCGCCGTGGTACGGGCGTACGACGTTCGCCCGGAGACGAAGGAGCAGGCCGAATCCCTCGGGGCCCAGTTCGTGACCCTCAAGACGGCCATCGACGCGACCGGGGCCGGCGGCTACGCCCGCGAGCTCACCCCCGAGGAGCGGGCCGCCCAGCAGGCGGAGCTGAACGACGTCGTCGCCGCCCACGACGTCGTCATCACGACGGCCCAGGTTCCGGGCCGCAAGCCCCCGGTCCTCGTGACGGCGGCCGCGGTCGCCAAGATGAAGCCGGGTTCGGTCATCCTCGACATGGCGGCGAGCGCCCTGGGCGGGAACTGCGAGCTGAGCAAGCCGGGCGAGACCATCGTCACCGAGAACGGGGTGACGATCCTCGCTCCGGAGAACCTGCCGGCCCAGATGCCGATGAGCGCCTCCCAGTTCTACGCCCGGAACATCTCCGCCCTCCTCCTCCACATGACGAAGGACGGAACCGTGACCATCGACCTCTCCGACGAGATCACCGGCCCGGTGACGGTCACCCACAACGGGGCGATCGTCTCCGAGGCCGTCCGCAAGCTCCTCGAGCCGGCCGCCGCGGGCGGAGGGACCGGGGCATGAACCAGGACCTCCTCTTCGCGATCGCCATCTTCGTCCTGGCGGTCCTCGTCGGCTTCGAGGTCATCAGCAAGGTCCCGGCGACGCTCCACACGCCGCTCATGTCGGGCGCGAACTCGATCCACGGGATCGTCTTCGTCGGCGGCATCCTCATCGCCGCGGCGGCCGACAGCCCGCTGAGCTACGGCCTCGCCTTCGTCGCCGTCGTCTTCGGGGCGATGAACGTGGTCGGCGGCTACGTCGTCACCGACCGGATGCTCCAGATGTTCCGCCGCCGGCCCAGCGCGCCGGCCCAGTCCGAGGGCGCCCGAAGCGGCTCGGGCGGCTCGGCCCAGTAAACGGGGGCGCCTTCGATGTCTCAGGAGTGGGTCTACACCCTCGTCTTCCTCGCCTGGCTCCTCGGCGCGTCGCTCTTCGTCGTCGGGCTCCACTTTATGAACTCCCCGGCGACGGCCCGGCGCGGCAACCAGATCAGCGCGACGGGGATGACCATCGCCGTCGTGGCGACCCTCGTCTACCTGGCCAGCCGGGAAGCGCTCACGCCGACGGCCCTCGCCATCATCGTCGCCGGCTTCGTCATCGGCGGCGGGGCCGGGCTCTGGCTCGCCCGGACGGTGGCGATGACGGCGATGCCGCAGCTCGTCTCGCTCTTCAACGCCGTCGGCGGTGGCGCGGCTGCCCTCGTCGCCATCGACGACTACCTCCGCGTTCTCGGCACGGCCGAGGAGACGGTCTCGACGGCGGTCTTCGTCGTCCTCGGCGTCGTCATCGGCTGCGTGACCTTCACCGGCTCGCTCATCGCCTCGGGCAAGCTCCAGGGGATCGTCTCCGGCAAGCCGATCCTCGTCCCGGGCGGCCGGCTCGTGACCATCGCCCTGGCCGCCATCGCCGTCCTCGGCTTCGTCGGCCTCGTCTTCGGGGCCGGTGGCGCCATCGCCCTCGACGAGACAGCGAAGCTCGTCGTCCTCGGGATCGTCATCGCCGCCGCGCTCGTCTTCGGGGTGACGATGGTCCTCCCCATCGGCGGCGCCGACATGCCGGTCGTCATCAGCCTCCTCAACAGCTTCACCGGCACGGCCGCGGCCATGGCCGGCTTCGTCATCAACAACCCGGTCCTCATCGTCTCCGGCGCCCTCGTCGGGGCGGCCGGTGGGATCCTGACGAAGCTCATGGCCGACGCGATGAACCGCTCGCTCATGAACATCATCGCCGGCGGCTTCGGCGGCGGCGAAGGGACGATCGCCGAGGCCGGCCCCGGCGGGACGGTCCGCGAGCTGACGGTGGACGACGCGGCGATCCAGCTCGCCTACGCCAACCTCGTCATCATCGTCCCGGGCTACGGGCTGGCGGTGGCCCAGGCCCAGCACGCCCTGCGGGAGCTGGCCGACGTCCTGGAGGCACGCGGCGTGGAGGTGAAGTACGCCATCCACCCGGTGGCCGGTCGGATGCCGGGCCACATGAACGTCCTCCTCGCCGAGGCGAACGTCCCCTACCCGCAGCTCAAGGAGATGGACGAGATCAACCCGGAGTTCGAGCGGGCGGACGTCGTTCTCGTCGTCGGGGCGAACGACGTGACGAACCCGGCGGCGCGCCGCCCCGGGACGCCGATCTCGGGGATGCCGATCCTCGACGTCGACAAGGCGAAGTCGATCATCGTCATCAAGCGGTCCATGGGCCGGGGCTACGCGGGAATCGACAACGAGCTCTACACGAACCCGAAGACGGGGATGCTCTTCGCCGACGCAAAGAAGGGCCTCACCGAGCTCACGGCGGCGGTCAAGGCGCTCTAGGGTTTGCCGGGCGGAAGAGAGCGGCTCGGAGTCGCCGGGAGCCGCGCCCCGACTCCCCGCCCGGCCGGGTCGGCTACTCCTCGCCCGGCCGGCTCGGCCGCGTCCGGCCGCGAACCACGCGGTCCTCGACCCAGTGGAGCGGCCAGAGCGAGAAGAGCACGATCGCCGTCGCCACGGCGCCGATGAGGTGGGCACCGGCGCCGGCGGCCATCCCGATGGCAGCCGTCGCCCAGAGGCTAGCGGCCGTGGTCAGGCCCTTGATGGTCGCCCCCTCCTTGAGGATGGCGCCAGCCCCGAGGAAGCCGATCCCGGTCACGATCTGGGCGGCGATCCGGGTCGGGTCGACGCCTGCCCCGCCTGGCGCCGAGCGGAAGCCATAGGCCGAGAGAACGGTGAAGAGGGCCGACCCGACGGCGACGAGGAGGTGGGTCCGCATCCCGGCCGGATGCCCATGGATCTCGCGCTCCAGGCCGATGAGGGCGCCGACGGCGGCGGCGATCACGAGGCGGACGATGAGGTCGAGCTGGAGGGTGATCTCTTCGGGCACGGGCTGTCGTCTCCGGAGTCCTCGGCGCGATCGAGCCCCTCGCCCCCGTTCGTGGCCGTTCCAACCGGGAGCCGGCCTCGACGCCGAGGCAGATCGGTCGCCGTTCGATCCTACCAGGCGGTGGGGCGTGGGGCCGGCGGCTCGGCCACGCCGCTGCCGGCCGCCATCGGCTCGGACGCCGAGGCGTCCAGCGTCACGTCGCGGACGGTCGCGGCGAGCCCCGAACCGCCACGTAGATCCCCTCGCCCGTTCGGGCAGCGATGGCGGCCGCCTCGGGCAGCCTCGACCGTCCAGCGCAAGACCGTCGTCTTGCCCATCCCAGGGGCGCCCTCGACGATCGCCGCCGCGGGCAGCTCGGCCGGTTCGCCGGGCGGGCGCGGGAGGAGCAACCCGCGAAGGATTTCCAGCTCCGCGTCCCGCCCGACCGGCACCATGGACTCATTCTGCGCGCCGGCGCGCCGGGATCAACCCCCTCGGTGCCGTCGTCCCCGGTCGACCCACCGGCGCCTCTCCCTCGACGGGCGGGGTGCTCGCGATCAACCCCTCGGTGCCGACGCCCGTTCGGCGCCGGTGGGCCGTAATCAGCGGTCGGCGAGGGCGATCCGGATCCGCTTGTTGATCCGGCCCTTCGACTCGTAGCCGATGACCCGGATCTGACCGACCTCGCGGGTGTTGGCGACGTGGGTCCCACCGTCGGCCTGGAGGTCGAGGCCGACGATCTCGATGGTCCGGACCTCGGTGATCCCCTCCGGGAGGAGGTTGACCTTCGTCCGGATGAGGTCGGGAATCGAGAAGGCGACCTCGCGGGGCAGGACGTTGACCCGAACCTCGCGCCCACGGGCGAGCTCCTCGTTCACCTTCGCCTCGATCTCCTCGACCAGGTCGCCGGTGAGGCGCTCGAACTCGAAGTCCATCCGGCCCGCGCCGGGCTCCATGTTGCCGCCGGTCACGAGGGCGCCGTAGTCGCGCCAGACGACCCCGCAGAGGGCGTGGAGGGCGGTGTGGGTCCGCATGAGCAGGTAGCGACGGGCCCAATCGAGGTCGGCCACGACGAGGTCGCCTTCGGCCGGCGGCTCCGAGCCGGGCTCGAGCTCGTGGAGGATCTCGCCCTCGGCTCGGCGGACGGCTCGGACCTGCCACCGCCGCCCGTCGCGGCTTCGAAGGAGGGTCCCGACGTCGGCCGGCTGGCCGCCACCGCCCGGGTAAAAGACGGTGTGGTCGAGGACGACGAGGGGCACGCCGTCGGCGACCGAGACGCCCCGGACACGGGTCTCGACGGAGCGGGCGTAGGCGTCGCGGTAGGGGACGACGTCGGTCATGGGCTCGGCCGCAGGGTCGTCTGTCTCGGCATGCTGCCGACCGGTCGCACGGCCTGGCGACGAGCCGTGAGGCGAGCGCCCATCGTCGCGGCGCGGCGTGGGGCGTGGCCCGCGACGCGGAGGCCAGCGACTCGGGGGATCGCGGTCGTGGCCATTCGGTGTTCCTTCGGGTGCTCCTACTCGACGATGAGGGTGCCGGTCATGTTCGGGTGGACGGTGCAGATGAAGCCGTACCTCCCGGCCGGGAGGGCCGGCACGTCGTAGACGCGGGTCTCGACGCCGTTGAAGATCTCGCCCCGCCAGAGCTCGGGTCCGGTCGGGCTCCCCTCGTGGATGGCGACGTTGTGGGGGATCCCGGCGTCGTTGTTCG
>DAOTYQ010000162.1:0-4354 GCA_034434735.1 Chloroflexota bacterium | reverse complement strand
CGGGCTCGGATAACGTAGACCGGGCGGTGGGTCAGGTTGGCGTCGATCACATCCGTTACCTCACCAAGATCGAGATCGAGACGGGTCCGGTCGTCCACGATCCAGACGTCGGGCCGCCGGCCCTCGATCAGCTGGGCGTACCATAGCGGGGTCGAGACGCTCCACCATGAGACGACGACGGCATCCGGGGCGAGGGCCGCCGAGACGGCGTCGAGCCAGGCGGCCGCCGTCGTGTCCCGACTCCGATCGACGGCCGCCCGTGTCTCAGGCAGGGCCAGCGCCCCCGGGCCGAGGAGGACGAGCGCGACGAGGCCGACTGCCAGGCCGCGGGCGACGCCCCGGGCTCCACCGGCGGTGGCGCGTCCGCGCTCGGCTGCCCACAGGGCCTCGAGGCGCTCGATCCCGAGGGCGCCGAGGACGGCGAACCAGCACCAGCCGAAGAAGACCGGACCGAGGTCGTAGCGGCCGATCTCGGCGTTCTCGTAGCCCGCCGCGAAGACGGCGGTGGCGAGGGCGGCCGGGAGGCTGAGGACGGCAAAGGTCGGCCGCCGGACGAGCGTCGCCAGGGCCGCCGCCGGGAGGAGGACGGCGAGGGGGCCGAACTGGTCGGCCGCGGCGGCGACGACCCGCCCGACGGTCCCGCCCGGATCGTCGAAGGGCGAGCGGACGGCGGCCGCAAACTGGGCCCCGGTCACGATCTCGAGGAGCCCGTCGAGGCGCTCGGGGTGGCCGTAGACGAGGGGGGCCCGGAACGGGCCGGCCCGGAGCGGGAGCACGAGGTAGAGGGCGAGGGCGACCCCGACGGCGACGGCGAGGCAGCCGAGGACGAAGCCCGGGCGGCGGAGGAGGCGAGGCTCGACGACGAGGACGAAGGCGGCGAGCCAGGGCGCGAGGAGGGCGGTGAGGCCGTGATTGCCGGCCGCCACCCCGGTCAGGACGGCCGCCCCGAGGAGGATCCGATCGGCGCTCGGAGCGCCCGCCCGATGGGCCGCCTCCCAGCGCAGGAGGGCGAGGACGAGGCCGACGACGAGGGCGAGGTGGAAGGCGTGGGGGTCGGCCGCCGTCGAGATCCGCCAGACCGCCGGCGTGACGGCCAAGCCGGCCCCGACGACGAGGCCGATCGAGGCTCGCCCGGTGAGCGCCTGCCCGACGACGACGCTGCCGGCGACGGCGGCGGCGGCGAGGAGGGCCGAGAGGAGGTTCATCCGAAGGGCCGGTTCGCCGAACGGTCCGAGGACGACCGAGGCGAGCCAGCCGAGGAGGACGTAGCTCGGATAGCCGGTCGGATGGGCGGTCCCGAGGAGCGGGCCGACGGTCTGGAACTCGGCCGTGTCCCACCAGCCGACGCCCGGGAGGAGGGTGGTCCGGTAGAGGGCGAGGGCGGCGAGCCCGAGGGCGACGGCGGCGGCGCTCGTGCGGGCCGAGGAGACGGTCACCTCACCAACCGAGGGTCACGCCCCAGACGACGCCCCACCAGTTCACGACCACCGACCAGGCGACGAGCCCCAGGACGAGAGGTCGACCCGGGCCGAGGCGCTCCATGCCGAGGCCGGCGAGGAGGAGGAGGAAGGGCGCGAAGTCGTTGCTGAAGCGGTAGCCGAACTGGACCCAGCCCTGCGAGAAGTGCATGAGGTCGACGAGGGCGATGAAGACGACGGCGAGGACGGCAGCGGCGACGAGCCGGTTCCGAGCGTAGCCCCGGAGGGCGGCGACGGCGAGGAGCCAGGCCGGGCTGACGAAGAGGAGACCCATCCCATCGTCGCGGGGTCGGAGCCAGGGGCAGCCGGGATCGAAGAGGGATCGTTGGGCTGCCGGATCGGGGCAGGGCGGGAGGACCTCCGGCGGGGCGACGAGCATGAGGCGCAGGTTCTGGGGCACGTAGCGGGGGTCCTCGATGCCCCAGTCCGGGTGGTACTCGAGGTAGGGATAGAGGAGCGGGAAGAAGGCCGTCTCCTGGCGATAGAGGGCCTCATAGCCGGGATGGAAGACGTGGCCGGTGGTGGCGACGTTGTAGGCGAGGAGGCCCAGGATCGGCAGGCTGGTGCCCATGAGCGTCGAGAGGGCTCGCCGCGGCCAGGCGCCGCCCCCGCCAACGAGGAGGAAGAAGGGAAGGCCGAAGGCCATCGTGAGGCGGGCCGTCGCCGCGAGGCCGAGGAAGAGACCGCTCGCCACCGCCCACGGATCGAGCGGGAGGCTCGCCGCCACGAGGCGACCGGGCGCTCGGAGGAGGTCCCCGGACCGGACACCGGTCGGAGCCCCCGGGCCGTCCGCGGCGGCCGCGCTTCCGCCGGCACCGGCGACAGCGGCGACCGCCTCTCCGTCGGTGCCGAGGGCGACCCCGACGGCGAGGAGGGTGCAGGCGACGGCGACGACGTGGGCGAGGTACCAGGTTGTCCCGAGCATGGCCGCATACCAGAGGACGGTTCCCAGGCCGAAGAAGAGCGTCGCCACGAGCCGCGTCGCCGGGCCGATCCCGAGCCGGCCGAGGACCCAGTAGGCGAGCCCGACGTCGACGGCCCCGAGGAGGGCCGCCAGGAGCTGGGCGTTCGTCGCCAGGCCCCAGACGGCGACGAAGGGCAGCAAGACGAGGGCAGGGAGCGGCGGGAAGGGGAGGAGGGCCCGCCCGGTCGGGGCCCCGTCGGGGCCGACCGTCTGGAGGACGTCCTGGAAGTACCAGTTCTCCGGGTCGCCGGGTCGCTCGGCGTAGACCGGGTAGCGGATCCCGGCCTGGCCCTCGAGCCAGGCCGCCGCCTGCCAGACGAAGTGGTTGTAGCGGTTGTCGCGCTCGGGGTTGCTCGCCAGATAGACGAGCAGGCAGAGGCCGGCCAGCGCGAGGCCGACCCCGGCCCGTGTTAGACTCCGAGCCACCCTAGCGCTCGTGCAGGAGGTCGTGCCGCTTGCCAGGCTCCGCCACGGGCGTGCCCCCTCGGGCCATGAGCGGGTCGGTGCGGTCGAGCGGACCGCGGGCGGGCCTCGCCCTCGCCCTCCTGCTCGCGGCCGGGCTCGCCCTCCGACTCGTCATCGTCGTCCTCCTTCCTGGCGCCGGCTTCGGCGTCGACCTCGACGCCTTCCGATTCTGGGCGGCCAACCTCGCCCAGGAGGGGCCGTTCGGCTTCTACGGGCGGGGCTTCTTCATCGACTATACGCCAGGCTATCTCTACGTCCTCTGGCTCCTCGGCGCCGTCGGAGAGCTCCTCGGCGGGCTCGGCGACCTCGTCAAGGTCCCGGCGGTCTTCGCCGACCTGGCCCTCGCCTGGCTCGTCCACGGGCTCGTCGTCGAGCTCGGGGGGAGTCGACGGGCGGCCCTCCTCGGGGCGGCCATCGTCCTCTTCAACCCGATCACCTGGTTCGACAGCGCCGTCTGGGGCCAGGTCGACGCCGTCGGCGCGATCCCCGTCCTCTTGGGCCTCCGGGAGCTCTGGCGGGGCCGATCCGAGCGGGCTGCCTTCTTCGCCACCGTCGCCGCCGTCGTCAAGCCCCAGCTCGGGATCCTCGCTCTCCTCGTCGGCGGGATCGTCCTTCGGCGGGCGTTGTGGGGGACGCCGCCCGGGACGATCCATCGGCACTGGCTGGCGCCGCCCGCCGCCGGGGCCGGCGGCGCAGCGGGTCGCCTCCTCGACCGCTGGCGAGCCTTCGAAGCCGGGCCCCACGGCCCGCTCCGGATCGCCACGAGCGGCCTCGTGGCAGTGGCGACGGCATCCGTCCTCGCCGCGCCCTTCGGGCTGTCGTTCCTCGACCTGCTCGGGCGGGTCGCCGAGGCGGCCGGCGGCTATCCGTACCTGACCGTCAACGCCTACAACCTCTGGGCCCTCGTCGAGCGCGGCGGCCTCGGCCTGGCCGCGAACGGAGCCTGGCTCTGCGACGCCGTCGCTGGAGAGCCCTGCCCGCCCGGCTCGGCGGTCACGATCGGGCCGCTCTGGGCCGTCTTCGTCGGGTCAGGGCTCCTCGTTCTCGCCATCGGCGGCGTCGTCGTAGCGGCCGCCGTCCGGCCCGACCCGCGGACCCTCACCGTCGCCCTGGCCGCCCTGGCCGTCGTCTTCTTCATCGTCCCGACCCGGGTCCACGAGCGCTACCTCTTCCCGTTCTTCGCCGTCGGGGCGATCCTCGCCGCCGTGTCGTGGCGCTGGCGGGCGGCCTATGCCGTCCTGGCCGCGGCGAACCTCCTCAACCTCTACGTCGTCCTCACCACCCTCTACGAGAACCCCGGCGTCGCCGACTGGCTCGGGATCGGGCCCCTCGTCCGTTCGCCGGGCGGGGTGACGGCCATCGCCGTCGCCCATACCGCCGCCGGGGCCTGGGTCCTCGCCCAGCTGCGGCCGAGCGCCCGGTGGCGGCTGGCCGTCGAGCTCGTGGC
>DAOTYQ010000161.1:0-24896 GCA_034434735.1 Chloroflexota bacterium | reverse complement strand
GAAGCGTGCGTCCGTCGCACACGTTCGACATCCGGTCGGTCGGTTGCCCGCCGACCTGCCGACGTCGTGCAGCCCACGCACGGAACCGGCAAGCTGATCCTCCGGAACTCCTGGCCGGCCATCGAGATGTGCACCGGATGCACGCGCTCCCGACGATGCCGGCGCGGTCGATCGGGCCGGAGCGCAGGTTGCCCTTGGCCTCGTCCCGGGTGGCGGAGCGATCGTCCCGCACCCCGTCGCCCCGCGGCGGCCCTCGCCACGACTCGCCGTTCCGATCGGCCAGCGCTAGCGGGCAGCTGGCGGACCCGTGGGCGAGGCCCTGCACGGCCCGCCCGCGACTCGCCGTTTCGGCCGGCGGGCACGAGCAAGCGGTTGGCGGACCTGCGGCCGGAGGCCCCGCGGTGGCAGTACCGGGCATGAAAAGGCGCTCCACCGCGGAACCGGTTGGCGGACCTGCGGGCGGAGGCCCTGCCCGGCCCGTGCCGCGACTCGCCGTTCCGGTCGGCCAGCGATAGCAGGCGGCTGGCGGACCTGTAGGCGAAGGCCTCGCGGCCCCTGGCCCCGAGGCCCGCCGTTCCGGCCGGCGAGACTCGGCGCTTGAATCTCGGGCCCGACCGTGCCACTATGGCGCCACTCGCCGGCGAGGAGGAGGGCCGGCGGCCAGAGCGGCCTCGTCGACCAGCGAGACCGGCCCGAGACCCGTCGCCCGCCCGAGAAATCCAGGACCCGCGGGAGACTGGACCCGAGGGGCACCAGACCCAAGGGACACCGGACCCGAGGGCCACCAGACCCGCAGGATGCTGGACCCGCGGGAGACTGGACCCGAGGGCCACCAGACCCGCGGGAGACTGGACCCGAGGGATGCGGGATGCGGAGGCCGGCCTTCCGGTAGACGAGGCAGCCCAGCGCGAGGGGTGTCGAGGGCTCCACGACCCAAGCGGCACCGGCGGCCGAGGAGGACGCGACCGCCGGACCGTGCGAGGGCCGCGGCCCGAGGCGAGCAGAGGAAGGAGGTCCTGCCCGTGGTTCAGCGCATCGCCCTTACCGTGAACGGCGTCGCCCACGAGGTCGACGTCGAGCCGAGACGCCTCCTCGTCCAGGTCCTCCGCGAGGACCTCGGCCTGACCGGGACCCACGTCGGCTGCGACACGAGCCAGTGCGGCGCCTGTACCGTCCTCGTCGACGGCGCGGCGGTGAAGTCCTGCACGATGCTCGCCGTTTCCGCCGACGGCTCGGCGATCACGACCATCGAGGGGCTGGCCACGGACGGCCAGCTCCATCCGCTTCAGGAGGCCTTCCGCGACAACCATGGCCTCCAGTGCGGTTTCTGCACGCCCGGCATGATCATGACCGCCCTCGACTTCCTCGGTCGGAACCCGAACCCGAGCGAGGCCGAGATCCGACGTGCCATCGAGGGCAACTACTGCCGCTGCACGGGCTACCAGAACATCGTCGCCGCCATCGCCGACGCCGCCACTCGGATGCGCGCCGCCGGCGGGGCGGCGTAGGGACAGCCGAGGAGGGAGACCCATGGCAACCCAGCTCGTCGGCGCCCGGATCACCCGCCGCGAGGACGCCCGTTTCGTCACCGGGAAGGGGCGCTACCTCGACGACATCAGCCTGCCCGGGATGGCCTACATGGCGATCCTCCGCAGCCCGTACGCCCACGCCAACATCCGCTCCATCGACGTGAGCCGGGCCAAGACCATGCCCGGCGTCCTCGACGTCATCACCGGCGCCGACATCCCCTACAACCCGCTCCCCATGGCCTGGCCGGCCGGCGGCGCCTCCGGCCTCCAGAACAACGTCAACACCCCGCGCGTCCTCGCCACCGACAGCGTGAAGTGGACCGGCGAGGGCGTCGCCGCGGTCGTCGCCGAGACGGCCGCCCAGGCCTACGACGCCCTGGAGGCGATCGAGGTGGATTGGGAGCCGCTGCCGGCCGTCGTCGACGCCGAGAAGGCGACCCAGCCCGGCGCCCCCCAGCTCCACGAGAACGCTCCGAACAACATCGTTTTCGACTGGACCGTCGGCGACAAGGAGGGGACCGACCGCGCCTTCGCCGAAGCCGAGGTCGTCGTCCGCCAGCGGCTCGTCAACCAGCGGCTCATCCCGAACCCGATGGAGCCCCGCGGCGACATCGGCTGGTACAACCCCGGAACCGACGAGTACACGATCTGGTTCACGAGCCAGACCCCCCACATCCAGCGCCTCCTCCTGGCGGCCTTCGTCATGGGCATCCCGGAGCACAAGATCCGCTGCATCAGCCCCGACATCGGCGGCGCCTTCGGCAGCAAGATCTTCCTCTACGCCGACTATCCCCTGATCCTCTTCGCGAGCAAGCGGATCGGCGGTCGGGCGGTGAAGTGGGTCGAGACCCGCCGCGAGAACTACCAGGCCACGATCCATGGCCGCGACCACATCACCTACCTCGAGGTGGCCGCCAAGCGGAGCGGGGAGGTGACGGGTCTGCGGGTCAAGACCTACGCCAACCTCGGCGGCCGCCTCTCGACCATCGGGCCCGGGATCCCGACGACCCTCTACGGTCGGGTCCTCGCCGGCCAGTACAAGATCCCGAACGTCTTCTGCGAGGTCATCGGCGTCTACACGAACACCGTCTTCGTCGACGCCTACCGCGGCGCCGGCCGGCCCGAGGCGACGTACGTCATCGAGCGGGCCATGGACCTCCTCGCCGACGAGCTGGGGATGGATCCGGCCGAGGTCCGGCGGCGGAACTTCCTCCCGCCCGACGCCTTCCCCTACGACAACCCGAGCGGCCTGACGACGGCCGTGAACGGCGAGAAGATCTACATCGACTCCGGCAACTACGAGCCGGCCCTCGACAAGGCCCTCGCCCTCGCCGGCTACGCCGACATCGGCAAGGCGAAGGAGGAGGCGCGGCGGCGGGGCAAGCTCCTCGGCGTCGGCCTCTCCTCGTACATCGAGGTCTGCGGCGTCGCCCCGTCGCGCTGGATCGGCGCCGTCGGCGAAGGCTGGGGGGCGGCGATGTGGGAGTCGGCGAACATCCGGGTCCACCTGACCGGCAAGGTCGTTGTCACCATGGGCACCCAGCCCCAAGGCCAGGGCCACGAGACGACCTTCGCCCAGATCGTGGCCGACGAGCTCGGGGTGCCGATCGAGGACGTCGTCGTCCAGCACTCCGACACCCTCGGCACGCCCTTCGGCTACGGGACGTACGGGAGCCGAACCGCCTCGGTCGGGGGCGGGGCGGCCATCGCCGCGGCCCGGAAGATCAAGGAGAAGGCCCGTCGCTACGCCGCTCACCTCCTCGAGGCCGCCGTCGACGACATCGAGATCGTCGGTAACGAGTACCGAGTCAAGGGCTCGCCCGACAAGAAGAAGACACTCCAGGAGATCGCCTTCGCCCTCGACCTCGGCTTCGACCGACCGCCGGACATGGAGCCGTACCTCGACGAGACGGCCTACTACGACACCCCGAACTGCACCTGGCCCTTCGGAACCCACGTCGCCATCGTCGAGATCGACGAGGAGACCGGCCAGGTCGATCTCGTCCGCTACGTCGCCGTCGACGACGTCGGCAACAAGATCAACCCGATGATCGTCGAGGGCCAGCTCCACGGCGGGATCGCCCAGGGCGTCGGCCAGGCCCTCTGGGAAGGGGCGATCTATGGCGAGGACGGTCAGCTCCTGACCGGCTCGATGCTCGACTACGCCCTGCCGAAGGCGTCCCGGCTCCCGCGCTTCGAGCTCGACGAGACGGTCACCCCCTCGCCGGTCAATCCGCTCGGGGTGAAGGGCGTCGGCGAGGCCGGCACCATCGCCAGCACGGCGGCCGTCGCCAACGCCGTCGTCGATGCCCTCAGCCCGCTCGGCATCCGGCACCTCGACATGCCGTTCACGCCGGCCCGCGTCTGGCGGGCGATCCAGGACGCGAAGGCTGCGAAGGGAGGCCAGGCATGATCCCAGCCGCATTCGCTTACGACCGTCCGGCGTCCCTCGCCGAGGCGCTCGAACTCCTCGACCGCCATGCCGGCGCGGCGAAGGTTCTCGCCGGCGGGCAGAGCCTCCTGCCCCTCCTCAAGCTCCGGCTCGCCCGGGTCGAGCGGCTCGTCGACATCCGCCGCCTCGGCGAGCTCAAGGGGATCCGAGAGCACGACGGCGGGCTCGCCATCGGCGCCTTGACGACGTACCGCGAGCTCTTGGCGTCGGAGGCGATCCGCTCGCGCTATCCCCTCATCGCCGAGGCGACCGAGGACATCGCCGACCTCCAGGTCCGGAACGTCGGCACGGTCGGTGGGGCACTCGCCCACTGCGACCCGGCCTCCGACCTGCCGGCCGTCCTCCTCGCCCTCGACGCCTCCGTCGTCCTCCGGTCGCGATCGGGCGAGCGGACGCTCGCCTTGGACGGCTTCTTCCAGGGGCCCTTCCAGACCGCCTGCGGCCCGACCGAGATCCTGACCGAGGTTCGGCTCCCGGCGCCGCCGGCGGGGGCGGGGATGGCCTATCGGCACCTCGAGCAGCCGGCGTCCGGGTACTCCATCGTCGGGGTCGCCGCCGTCGTCGCCCGGGCGGGCGGCCCGGGGCTCGGCCACGTCCGGGTCGCCCTGACCGGGCTCTCGGATCGGCCGTTCCGGGCCACGGCCGTCGAGGCCGCCCTGGCCGGCACCGACGGCGGGCCCGCGGCCATCGCTGCCGCGGCCGCCCACGCCACCGACGGCGTCACCGTCAACTCGGACATCCACGCCGACGCGGCCTACCGGGCCCACCTCGCCGGCGTCCTCACCCGGCGGGCCCTCGAGGCGGCGACGGCCCGCAGCGCCTGATCCGTCGCGGGTGCGGACCGCACGCGTCCTCCCCGGCGAGCCGGTGCCAGCCGGCCTCGTCGGGGCGGTCCTCACCCGCGACCTCGTCCTCGACGGCGAGCGCTGGTCGAAGGGCCGGCGCCTCTCGGCGGCCGACCTCGAGCGGCTGGCCGGGGCGGCCGCGGTCGCCACGCCCGGTCTCGCCCGGCGCGAGGGCCCGATTACCCTCCTCGTCCCGGACCCCGACGACGTCCACGAGGACGAGGCGGCGCTCCGGCTCGCGGCTGCCGTCGCCGGGCCCGGCCTCCGCCTCGTCGGCCCGGTCGAGAGCCGGGTCGACCTCCGGGCCACCGCGGCCGGGGTCGTCCGCGTCCGGACGGCGGCCCTCGCGCGGCTGAACCGGATCGACCCGCTCGAGGTCTTCACCGTCTTCGACGGCCAGGTCGTCGAGACCGATACCCTCGTCGCCTCGGTGAAGGTCGCCCCCCACCTCGTCCCCGGGGCGGTCGTCGAGGCCGGTCTGGCGATCGCCCGGCACGGACGACGCCCGATCGTCGCCGTCCGCCCCTTCCGGCGCCGGCGCGTCGCCGCCCTCGTCAAGGAGTCCATCGAGGGCGCGGCCCGCGACCGCTTCGAGGCGACCCTCCAGGCGAAGATCGGCGCCCTCGGCTCCGAGCTCGTCGAGATCGTCTTCGTCGCCGACGAGGTCGCCGCCATCCGAGCGGCCCTCGAGCGCCTCGTCGGCCGTCGGCCCCGGACGCGGCCCGTCCACCTCCTCCTCACCGCCGGCGGCGCCTCGACCGACCCCCTCGACCCGCTCGTCCTCGCCCTCGAGGCCGTCGGCGGCCGCGTCGTCCGCCACGGCGTCCCGGCCCACCCGGGCTCGATGCTCTGGCTCGGTCGGCTCGACCGGACGACCCTCCTCGGCCTGCCGACCTGCGGCGCCTACTCGAAGGCGACCGCCGCCGACCTCCTCCTCGCCTGGCTCCTCGCCGGCGCGCCGCCGACGGCGGCGACCGTCGCCCGCCTGGGCCACGGCGGGATCCTGACCCGCGACCAGCGCTTCCGCTTCCCGGCCTACGCCCGCGGCCTCGAGGCGCCGGAGGGCTGAACGGCGCGGCCGTGTAGACTCGCCGTCGATGACCGAGCAAGCACGACCCCGTCGCTCCATCGAGGAGCTCATCGACGCCTTCCGGCGGCGCGGCTACATCTGCGACCGTTCCCTCGCCACGGCGGTCTTCCTCGCCCTCGAGCTCGAACGACCCCTCCTCCTCGAAGGCGAGGCCGGGGTCGGCAAGACCGAGCTGGCCAAGGTCCTCGCCGAGGTCCTCGAAACCCGCCTCATCCGCCTCCAGTGCTACGAGGGTCTCGACGTCAACACCGCCGTCTACGAGTGGAACTACCCGCGCCAGATGCTCGAGATCCGGCTCCTCGAAGCCCGCGGCGAGATCGACCGGGCGAAGGCCCACGACATCTTCGGGCCCGAGTTCCTGATCCGGCGCCCCCTCCTCCAGGCCCTCGAGGCGAGCGCCGACGGCAACCCGCCGGTCCTCCTCATCGACGAGATCGATCGGGCCGACGAGGAGTTCGAGGCCTACCTCCTCGAAATCCTCTCCGACTTCCAGGTGACCGTCCCAGAGATCGGCACGATCCGGGCCGAGCGGCCGCCGCGGGTCGTCTTGACCTCGAACCGGACCCGGGAGGTCCACGACGCCCTCAAGCGCCGCTGCCTCTACCACTGGATCGACTATCCGTCGCCGGAGCGGGAGGTCGAGATCGTCCGGACGCGGGTCCCGGCGGTCCCGGAGGCCCTCGCCGAGCAGGTCGTCGCCTTCATCGGCCGCCTCCGCGCCGCCGACCTGACGAAGGTGCCGGGTGTCGCCGAGACCATCGACTGGGCGGCGGCCCTCCTCGCCCTCGGCGCCGCCGAGCTGGCACCGGAGACCGTCGACGAGACCCTCGGCGTCGTCCTCAAGTACGAGGAGGACGTCCGTCAGGTACGGGGCGAGACGGCCCGCCGCTACCTCGCCGAGATCGCCGCCGGGACCGGTGGGGGAAGCAGGGAGGGCTAGGCCGATGGGCGAACCGATGGTCGAACGACCCCTCCCTCGGGAGGTCCGCCGGCCCCTGCGCCGCACCGAGCGCGGCGAGGTCGTTGACGGGGAGCGCCTCTTCCGCCACGCCGTCGGCTTCGGCCGGGCGCTCCGGGCGGCGGGCCTCGCCGTCGACCTCGGCGCAGCCATCGACTACGCCCGGGCCCTCGCCCTCGTCGACATCGGCGAGCGGGAGCAGGTCCGGGCCGCCGGCGCGGCGATCTTCGTCCGCCGCCGCGACGACCTGCCGACCTACGACCGGGTCTTCGATCGCTGGTGGCGGGGCCCCCGCCGGTCCCTCGGCGCCGAGGGACCGGCGGCCCGCCGGCGCGAGCGCGAGCCGGCCGCGGAACCCCGGGAGCGGGGGGACCGGCCCGCCGAGCCGGCGGCCGACGAGCGGCGGGTCGGCGAGCTTCGACCAGCGGGAACGCCGAGCCCGGTCGACGAGGACGACGGTCGGGAGGCGGGCGCCGAGCGGCTCGTCATCGCCCCCGACGCCTACAGCCGCGGCGAGACGATCCGCCACCGCGAGTTCGACAAGATGACGCCGGCCGAGCTCCGCGAGGCGGAACGGCTCATCGACCTCTTGGCTCCCCGCCTCGAACTTCGGCGGACCCGCCGCTACGAGCTCCACCGGCACGGCCGGCTCCTCGCCCCGCGGGCGATGTTCCGCCGCAACCTCGGGACCGGAGGCCAGCTCGTCGAGTGGACCTGGCGGCGGCCCGTCCGCCGACCCCGACCCCTCGTCGTCCTCTGCGACATCTCGGGCTCCATGGATCGCCACAGCCGGCTCCTCCTCCGCTTCATCCAGGCCCTCTCGGCGACGTCGGCGGTCCGGGCCGAATCCTTCGTCTTCGGGACGCGCCTGACGCGGGTGACCCGACTCCTCCGGGACCGCGACCGGAACCGGGCCCTGACGCGGGTGGCCGAGGCCGTCGTCGATTGGGCCGGCGGAACCCGGATCGGCGAGTCGTTCCGCGAGTTCAACCTCCGCTGGGCCCGGCGGACCCTCCGAACGAGCGGCGTCGTCATCGTCGTGTCCGACGGCTGGGATCGGGGCGACCCGCGCCTCGTCGCCGAGGAGACGGCCCGCCTGCGGCGGAACTGCCATCGCCTCATCTGGCTCAACCCGCTCGCCGGTGTCCCCGGTTACCAGCCGATCGCCGGCGGGATGGCGGCGGCGTACCCGTACATCGACGACTTCCTGCCGGCCGGGACCGTCGCCTCGCTCGAGCGCCTCGGGGAGCTCCTGGCCGGCGGCCGGGCGCCGCGAGGTGGGTGGGGGGCCAGGGCCGGCGGGCCTCGGCCCCACACGGGCGGCGAGCACGCCGCCCTCGCCGCGGCCAGGCCGTCCGACGGGTCGAGCCGATGGTCGAGGGCGCCGGCTGCGCCCCCAGACGCGGCGGCTGCGCCCCCCGACGCGCCGGCCCGAGCCCCCGACGCGGCTCCTCCCCGCACCACGGCGGCCCGGCCCCTGAGCGGCCCGTCGGACGGGGCGACCCCGCGGCCCCTCGCCTGACGCCGCGGCGCCCGGCGTACACTTCCGGCCATGCGCGAGGTCCTCGACGCCCTCCTCGAATGGCGGGCCGAGGGCGTGCCCGTCGGGCGGGCCGTCGTCGTCCGAACCTTCGGCTCGGCGCCGCGTCCGGAAGGAGCGGTCCTCCTCGGCACCGCCGACGGCCGGCTCGCCGGCTCGGTCAGCGGCGGCTGCGTCGAGGGCGCCGCCTTCGAGGAGATCGAGCGGGCCCGGACCAGCGGCCGGTCGCGGGTCGTCCGCTACGGCATCAGCGACGAGCAGGCCTGGGACGTCGGCCTCGCCTGCGGGGGCACCATCGACGTCCTCGTGGAGCCGGGCGTGGACCCGGCCGTCGAGGAGGCGGCCAGCGCGGAGCGAGCCGGTCGCGGCGGGCGGGCCGTCGCGACCCCGCTGCCGCCCGACTCGCCCCCGCCGGCCTTCGGCCCCCACGAGCCCGGGGACGGCACGCCGCCCGCGCCGAAGCTCGTGATCGACGAGGACGGCGCCCTCATCGGGTCGCTCGGCTCGGCCGAGGACGACGCCGCCCTCGTCGCCGCGGCCCGTGAGGCCCTCCGCCGCGGGGTCTCGCGGACGGTGGTCGTCGGGGGTCGCCAGGTCTTCATCGAGGCCTTCCCGCGCCGGCCCCGGCTCGTCGTCGTCGGGGCCGTCGAGATCGGGCGCTCGCTCGTGAAGCTCGCCCGCGAGCTCGGGTACGAGACCATCGTCGTCGATGGGCGCCCGGCCTTCGCGACGCCGGAGCGCTTCCCGCCGGGAAGCGTCGACCGGCTCATCGTCGGCTGGCCCGACGAGGTCGCCGACGAGATCGGTCTCGGTCCGGGCGATGCCGTCGCCGTCCTCACCCACGACGTGAAGTTCGACGAGCCGGCCATCGTCGAGGCGCTCCGCCGCGGCTGTCGGTACGTCGGGGCCGTCGGCTCGCGCAAGACCCAGGCCGACCGGCGGGCCAGGCTCCGGGCGGCAGGTCTCGGCGAGACCGAGCTCGACCGCCTCCGCGGCCCGATCGGCCTCGACCTCGGCGGCCGGAACCCGGCCGAGACGGCGCTGGCGATCATGGCCGAGATCGTCGCCGAGCGGTACGGGGGGAGCGGCCGGCCGATGCGGGAGCTCGCCCGGGCCGAACCAGCGGCCGAGGAGCCGGCGGCGGCCGGGGCGGCAGCCGGCGCCCCCTCGGTCTCCTCCGGCTCGTGACGCCGAGCAGGACCGTCGGCCTCGTCCTGGCCGCCGGATCCGGGACCCGCTTCGGGCCCGACCCGAGCGGCAAGCTCCTCGCCCCGTTCCTCGGCCGACCCCTCGTTCTCCACGTCCTCGAGGCGGCCCGGCGGGCCGGGCTCGACGACCTCGTCGTCGTCCTCGGTCGGGGCGCCGACCGCCTTGCGGATGCGCTGGATGGGGAGGGGACCATCCTCGTTCGAAACCCCGAGCCCGAGGCCGGTCTGGCGGGCTCGCTTCGGATCGGCGTCGCCGAGGTCCGGCGGCGCTTCCCCGGGGCCGAGGCGATCCTCGTCCTCCTCGGCGACCAGCCCCTCGTCCGCGCCGAGGTCATCGAGCGACTCCCCTCCGAAGCCGCCCGAACGGACCGACCCTTCGTCGTCCCCCGCTATGCCGAGGGCGGCGGTCCGAACCCGGTCCTCGTCCGCCGGGCCGCCTGGGACCTCGTCGAGGCGGTCGAAGGCGACCGGGGCCTCGGCCCCCTCCTCGCCGCTCGGCCGGAGCTCGTCGCCGAGGTCGCCGTCGAGGGGGCGAACCCCGACGTCGACACGCCCCTCGATCTCGTCCGTCTCGAGTGGGCCGAGCGGGTCCGCCGGAACCGTGAGCAGGTCGACCGCTTCCGCGAGGTCCCCGACGGCCCCGACTTCTACGGCCCGGTCAGCGCCCTCTTCCGGGCCGATCCCCACCGGACCGACGACCCGGTCCTCGACGCCCTCGTCCGCCTCGCCCGGCCCACCGATCGCTGGCTCGACATCGGGGCGGGGGCCGGTCGCTTCGCCCTCCCGCTCGCCCTGCGGGTCCGGGAGGTCGTCGCCCTCGATCCGTCGACCGGGATGCTCGCCGCCCTCCGCGAGGAGATGGCGGCCCACGGGATCGCCAACGTCCGCCCCGTCGAGGGGCGCTGGCCGCTCGAGGACGCCTCGCTCGCCACCGAGCTCCGCTCGGACGTCGCCCTCATCGCCCACCTCGGCTACGACATCGAGGCCATCGGCCCCTTCCTGGCGGCGATGGAGGCGGCCGCCCGACGCCTCTGCGTCGCCGTCCTCATGGAGCGTCAACCCTCGGCCGTCGCCGACGCCTTCTGGCCGCCGATCCACGGCGAGGAGCGGGTCCCGCTGCCGGCCCTCGACGACTTCCTCCGCTTGCTGGCGGCGATGGAGCGGCCCTTCGAGGTCGAGCGGGTCCCCCGGCCGCCGCGCGGCTTCGAGTCCGTCGAACAGCTCGTGGGCTTCCTCCGGCGCCAGCTCTGGGTGGCCGAGGGGAGCGAGAAGGACCGGCGGCTCGTCGCTCTCGTCGCCGAGGTGGCCCGCCAGCGCGAGGGCCGCTGGTACGTCGACGAGCGGACGGTCGCCACGGGCGTCGTGACCTGGCGGCCGGCCGAGGCGGCCTGAGCGACAGGGACGCCGCCCGCCGTTCGGCCCTGCGGAACGCGGCTGTGCACCATCGTTGACCCGTCATCGACGGCGGTCTATGCTCTTCCACAGCCGGTTCGCGGACCCACGTCGACCGGCGTCACGAGCGCCGACGCGAGCAGCGCCGACCACCGGGTGACCTCGAGTCCGCCGAACCGACCGAGCATTCAGGGGATGCCGCGACGGCGGCACGCATGCGTCCCGCACCGTCGGGACGGAGGAGGGTCGAGCGGACGATGATTCCACCACGCTTCGACTACGTCCGGCCGAGCAGCCTACCGGACGTCTTGCGCATCCTCCGCGAGCGCGAGGGCGAGGCGAAACTCCTCGCCGGCGGCTACAGCCTCATCCCCGTCCTCAAACTCCGACTCGCGTCTCCCGGGCTCCTGGTCGACCTCCGCGACGTCGCGGGTCTCGACGGCATCGTCGAGACCGACGACGACATCCGGATCGGCGCTCGAGCGACCCACCGCCAGATCGTCGAGAACGCCCTCCTCGCCGATCGCTACCCGATCTTCGCCGAGGCCGGGGCGACCATCGGCGACCCCCAGGTTCGGAACTGGGGGACGATCGGCGGCTCGTGCGCCCACGCCGATCCGGCCGCGACCTGGCCGGCCGTCCTCATCGCCACCCGGAGCGCCCTGGTCGCTCGGAGCGAGGCCGGCGAGCGGACGATCCCGGCCCGCGAGTTCTTCCTCGACACCTTTACGACCGCCCTCACCTCGACCGAGGTCCTGACCGAGGTCCGGGTTCCGCGGCCCGGTCGGCGGAGCGGCGGCGCCTATGCGGCCATCGAGCGCAAGGCCGGCGACTTCCCGACCGCCGGGGCGGCCGTCCAGCTCCGGCTCGGCGACGACGGCCGGATCGCCGAGGTCGGGATCGGGCTGACGGCCGTCGCCGAGGCGCCCTTCGCGGCGACCGAGGCCGAGGCGCTCCTCGTCGGGGCGACCCCGGACGAGGCGACCTTCCGCGAGGCCGGTCGGGCCGCCGCCGCCCAGAGCCGACCGACGAGCGACAGCCATGGCCCGGCCGACTACAAGCGGGCGATGGCGGCCGAGATGACCGTCCGGGCCCTCCGGCGCGCCGTCGCCCGGGCCCGCGGCGAAGCCTAGGGAGAGGAGGCGAACGACCCGTGACGACCCAGCACGTCCGGCTCACCGTCAACGGCCAACTCATGGAGGCCGACGTCGAGCCGCGGATGCTCCTCGTCCACCTCATCCGGGACGTCTTCCGGCTCACCGGGACCCACATCGGCTGCGACACGAGCCACTGCGGTGCCTGCACGGTCCTCGTCAACGGCGAGAGCGCCAAGTCGTGCACGATGCTCGCCGTCTCCGCCGACGGGGCCGAGATCACGACCATCGAGGGGCTCGCCCAGGGCCCGAACCTCCACCCCCTCCAGCAGGCCTTCTGGGACCAGCACGGCCTCCAGTGTGGCTTCTGCACGCCCGGCATGATCATGGAGGCGGCCTGGCTCCTGGCCCGTAACCCCGACCCGACCGAACAGGAGATCCGGGAGGGGATCAGCGGCAACCTCTGCCGCTGCACCGGCTACGTGAACATCATCAAGGCGATCCAGCAGGCGGCAGCCGAGCTCCGCGCCGCCGCCGAGGCCCCGGCCGGCACTGCCGGCGCGGCCGCGTCCTAGCGGGAGGAGGCCACGATGGCGCACGCACAGGCACCCACCACGCCCCCTGAGGTCGGGGGGATGGGCCACGCGATGAAGCGGAAGGAAGACCCCCGCTTCATCCGCGGCAAGGGCGAGTACATCGACGACGTCGTCCTGCCGGGCATGCTCTGGCTCGACATCGTCCGGAGCCCGTACGCCCACGCCAAGATCCTGAGCATCGACACCTCGGAGGCCTTGAAGGTCCCTGGGGTCGTCGCGGTCATCACCGGCAAGGACCTCGAAGCCGCCGGGCTCCACTGGATGCCGACCATCGCCGGCGACACCCAGATGGTCCTGCCGACCGAGCGGGTCATGTACCAGGCCCAGGAGGTCGCCGCGGTCATCGCCGAGAGTCGGTATGCGGCGGCCGACGGCGTCGACGCCGTCCGGGTCGAGTACGAGCCGCTGCCGGTCGTCGTCGACCCCTTCAAGGCCTTGGAGCCCGGGGCCCCGATCCTCCGGCCCGACAAGGGCAAGGACACGAACCACATCTGGCACTGGGAGTCGGGCGACCGGGCCGGGACCGAAGCGGCGATGGCGGCCGCCGACGTCGTCATTGAGCAGGACATCTACCTGCCCCGGATCCACGTCGCCTCCATCGAGACCTGCGGCTGCGTCGCCGACTGGGATCCGATCCGCGAGAAGCTGACGGTCCACATGACGACCCAGGCCCCGCACGCCATCCGGACCGTCTTCAGCCTCGTCAGCAAGATCCCCGAGCACAAGATCCGGATCAAGACCCACGACATCGGCGGCGGCTTCGGGGGCAAGGTCCCCGTCTACCCGGGCTACGTCCTCGCCGTCGTCGCCTCGCTCACGACCGGCCGGCCGGTGAAGTGGATCGAGGATCGCTCGGAGAACCTCCAGGCCGACTCCTTCGCCCGCGACTACCACATCCACGCCAAGCTCGGTCTGACGAAGGACGGCAAGATCACCGCCCTCCAGGTCAAGACCGTCGCCGACCACGGCTACGCCGACGCGGCCGCCGATCCATCGAAGTTCCCGGCCGGCCTCTTCAACGTCATCACCGGCAGCTACGACATCGCCAAGGCCTTCGTCGAGGTCGACGGGGTCTACACGAACAAGCCGCCCGGCGGCGTCGCCTACCGCTGCTCCTTCCGGGTCACCGAGGCCGTCCACGCCATCGAGCGGATGGCCGACATCGCCGCCCACCAGCTCGGCATCGACCCGGCCGAGTTCCGTTTCCGGAACTTCATCCAGCCCGACCAGTTCCCGTACCGGAGCGCGACGGGCTGGGAGTACGACTCGGGGAACTACCCGGCCGCCCTCCGAAAGGCGATGGAGATCATCGGCTACGAGGAGCTCCGGCGCGAGCAGGCGGAGCGGCGGGCCCGGGGCGAGCTCATGGGGATCGGGATCAGCAGCTTCACCGAGATCGTTGGGGCGGGCCCCTCGCACACCTTCGACATCTTGGGGATCAAGATGTTCGACAGCTGCGAGATCCGGGTCCATCCGACGGGCTCGGCCATCGCCCGGATCGGGGTCCAGACCCAGGGTCAGGGCCACGAGACGACCTTCGCCCAGATCATTGCCGAGGAGCTCGGCATCCCGGCCAAGGACATCACCATCGAGTACGGCGACACCGACACGGCGCCCTACGGGCTCGGGACGTACGCCTCGCGCTCGACCCCGGTGGCCGGGGCGGCGACGGCGGTGGCGGCTCGCAAGATCCGCGAGAAGGCCCGCAAGATCGCCGCCCACCTCCTCGAGGCGAACGAGGAGGACCTCGAGTGGTCGAACGGGCGCTTCTCGGTCAAGGGGTCGCCCGATCGTTTCAAGACGATCCAGGAGATCGCCTTCGCGGCCTACACGAACCACCCGCCCGGGCTCGAGGCCGGCCTCGAGGCGGTCGACTACTACGATCCGCCGAACCTCACCTTCCCCTTTGGGAGCTACATCTGCGTCGTCGACATCGACCGCGGGACGGGCGAGGTCAAGATCCGCCGCTTCGTCGCCGTCGACGACTGCGGGAACATCATCAACCCGATGATCGTCGACGGCCAGATCCACGGCGGGCTGACCATGGGTCTCGCCCCCGCCCTCTACGAGGCGATCACCTACGACGAGAACGGGAACAACCAGGCCGGAACCTTCCTCGACTACCTCGTCCCGACGGCGATGGAGGTCCCGATGTGGGAGACGGCGAAGACCGTCACCCCGTCGCCGCACCATCCGCTGGGAGCAAAGGGCGTCGGCGAGTCGGCGACGGTCGGGGCGCCGCCGGCCATCGCCAACGCCGTCGTCGACGCCCTCTGGCACCTCGGCGTCCGCCACATCGACATCCCGATCACGCCGCCGAAGGTCTACGCCATCCTCCGCGAGAAGGGGGTGGCCACGGCGTGACGGTCGCCGGTCCGGCAGCGATCCTCCGACGGGCGGCCGAGCTGACCGCGCTCGGCCGCCCCTTCGCCCTGGCGACCGTCGTCGCCGTCGTCCGGCCGACGTCGGCCCGCCCGGGCGCCCGGGGGATCGTCCACCCGGACGGGAAGATCGAGGGCTGGGTCGGCGGGAGCTGCGCCCAGCCGATCGTCGTCAAGGAGGCGCTCCGCTCCCTCGTCGACGGGCAGCCGCGCCTCCTCCGGATCGCCAAGGAGCCGCCGTCGGCGAGCCGCCGGGCCGACGGCGTCATCGACTACGTCATGACCTGCCACTCCGGCGGGACCTTGGAGATCGCCGTGGAGCCGATCCTCCCTGCCCCCGAGCTCTGGGTCGCCGGGACGACCCCGATCGCGGCCGCCCTCGTCGGCCTCGGCGCGGCGGCCGGCTTCCGGGTGACCCTCGTCGACCCGCTCGCCGATCCGGCCGACTTTCCGGCCGCCGAGCGGGTCCACCGGGCGGCCCACTTCCGGGGCCTGGAACCGGCGGTGCCGCCGTACGTCGTCGTCGCCAGCCAGGGCGTCTGGGACGAGGAGGCGGTGGAGGCGGCGCTCCGGGCCGACGTCGCCTACGTCGGGCTCGTCGCCTCGCCGACGCGGGCGGCGGCGGTGCGGGCCTACCTCCGCGAGGCCGGGGTCGCCGAGGAACGGATCGCCGCCCTTCGGGCGCCGGCCGGGCTCGACCTGGGGGCCGAGACGCCAGAAGAGATCGCCGTCTCGATCCTCGCCGAGCTCGTCCAGGTCCGGCGCGGTCGGGCGCCCTTCGTTGCCGCCCCGGGGCCGGCGACGGTGACGGGGGCGGGCGGTGCCGGGACGGCGGGTACGGCCGGGCCGGCCGGCCGGGCCGCGACGGTGGGCGAGGGGGCGCGGCCGAGCCCGGTCGACGAGATCGTCCTCGTCGATCCCGTCTGCGGGATGACCGTCGAGCGAGAGCGGGCCCGGCATCTGGCCGAGTACGACGGGGTCGTCTACGCCTTCTGCAGCCTCATGTGCCGGACCCGCTTCGTCCGCGATCCGGCGGGCTTCCTCGCCTCTGGTCCGGTGGGGATGAGCGGCGGGTCGGCGTCGGCGTCCGTGGTCGTCGGCTCCGCCGACCGGGTACCATCGGCGGACCGCCCCTCCCGGCGGCGGTCGCCGGCTTGAGCTCGAACGCCGGGCGGTCACCGCAACCACGCTCGAGCGCTTCCCAAGGAGGGACCGATGCAGTTCTCCGGCAGCGTCGTCATCCGTGCCCCCCGCGACAAGGTCTGGGCCTTCGTCACCGATCCGCTCGCCGTGGGTGGCTGTGGGCCGGGCGTCGAGACCGTCGAGCGGGTCGACGACACCCACTACAAGGCGACGGCGAAGGTCGGCGTCGGCTTCATCTCGGCCCGCTTCAGCGGCGACATCACCCTCGTCGAGCAGATCGCGCCGGAGCGGGCGGTCATGAAGGTCCACGGCCAGGCGCCGGGGAGCGCCGCCGACGCGACGGCGACGATGTTGCTCCGGGACGGCGACGAGCCGGGGACGACGATCATGGACTGGGTTGCCGACGTCACGATCTCGGGCTCGCTGGCGGCCGTCGGGGCCCGCCTCATCGAAGGCACGGCGAACAAGCTCACCGCCCAGACCTTCGACTGCATCCGGGCGAAGCTCGAGGCCTGAGGCCGGACCTGGCGGACCACGGCCCCGACTGGGTCGGGCCTCTGCTCAGGTCGGGCGTCGGGTCCGTCGGAGGAGCGCCCGGACGAGAACGGGTCCCAGGTAGCCGACCGTCCCGATAATGGAACCGTAGACCTGATAGAAGAGCCGTTCGAGGACCTCGCCCTCGCTCGGCGGCAAGACGAGGCCGAGGCCGATGGCGAGGAGGTGGGCGACGCCGTAGCCGAGGTAGAAGGCGAAGAGCCCGGACAGCCCGCGGCCGGCGAGGGCGGCGACGACGCCGAGGGCGATGAGGGAACCGTAGACGACCGGCAGCGGCCATCCCGGCCAGAACCGCCCGAGGGCGAAGAGGCCGAGGCCGGCGACGACGATGACCAGGAAGCTGACGACGGACCGGCGCACGCTGCGGACCCCCTTTCCGCTCCGGAGTGGGTCAGCCGCCCGGATCGGGCGGGAGCTTCAGGCCGGGCCTGAGGGCACGGATGGCCAGCTCCAGGGTCGCCCTGTCGGGTGCGCTGACGAGGACCTGTCGGCCGCCTTCTTCCAGCCGGAGGATGATCGCGCCGCCGAGCTCCTCGATGCCGAGCGCGTCCGGCGGGGGCGGACGGTCGGTGACGACGAGCTGGATCTGGCCCGTTCCTTCGAGGTCGCTCTCCTCACCCCAGATGGCGTACGTGGACGTGACGCGCGGGGGCCCGACGTCCGATGAGGCCGGGGCTCCTGAGTCGTACCGGAAGAGCGCCAGGAGCGGTCGGCCGGCGACCAGCGTCGGCACGGCCGGGAGACCGAGCCTCGGCGCCGCGGCCTCGGGCGTCAGCTCCGTGTAGGTCTCGGTCCGGTCGGGTTCCTTCGGCGGCGGCGGTGGGCCGTCCCCGACGGGCGGGAGATACGCCCAGGTCCAGACCTCTCCGCTCCGCAGCTCGGCCCGGAGCGGCAGCCCACGGGCAGTGTCGATGACGATGGTCTGGAGGTGAGCGGCCGCGTCACGCGCCTCGAAGACCGAAGCGGCGGCGTCGGTGCCGTCCTTCCCGGCGGGCGCAAAGTCCGGTCCTTGGGCGGTCCGAACGAACCCGAGGAGGGGATCGGTGGCGAGCTCGAAGCACCGTTGCCGATCGGTCAGCTCCCGCACGACTCGATGCGTCGGCGCCCATTCGGTGAGCGTCCCCCGCATGCAACGCTGATCACGGACGAGCTCGGAGCCTCTTCGTTCGACGTAGACCGCTTCCTCGTCTCGCAGCCAGAGGTCGATGAGCGCGTCGTCTTGTTCGGCGGTTCGAACCGCCGCGATGTGCTGCCACGAGTTCGACCCGGCGACGTGGCTCCCGGCAAGGGCGCCGATGGTCACGATCGCGATGGCGACCAGGAGGGCTGCCAGGCCGCGGTGCCGGAGGAGGGGAGCGAGGCGGCCGCCCCACGCCAGGTTCGTCATCGCCATCGGAGCACCTCTGCCGACGGTCGGCACAGCCACGATGGCGACGGTCAAAGCCTTACTGGTCCGCAGCCGTGCCGGCCGTTGGGCCGTCGTCGCCTATCGAAGTCTAGCATTTACCAACGGCGCTTCGGTCCGGATCCCCGGTGGCGCGCGCCGGGTCTTCGCGCAGATGCGCCGACGATCGCCACCCTCGAGGCGGGTCCTTCTCGATTCGTCGCCCGCATCGGCCGCTGCGCTACCGTCCGGCTCGGTTAGCCCCGCCGATCGGGCCCCGGGTCTCTGGAGCCGTCGTCTCCCAGCCGAGCGAGCCGCCGCTCCCGCTGCCAGGCCCGCCCCTCGGCCGCGTCTTCGGAAATCCTCCTCGCCAGCGGGCGTGGCACCTCGCCGTGCCCGGCCCGCCCATCGGCTCCGTTCTTCTCGTTTACTCCCCGGGGGAGTAGCTCAGCAGATGCGGCCGGGTTTCATCAAGCGTCGGACGGCGCTCCACGCTCGCGACGACCCGACGGACGCGGGCGATTCGTTCGCCATACTCGCCGGGTGGGTAAACGAGAAGAACGAATGGATAGCCCACTCCCCGGGGGAGTAATCGAGAAGATTCGGCGGGTGCGGCCGCGAGGTTACTCGCTCCGGGAGTAAGCGAGAACTGCCGCCCCGCACGAGACTGCCCAGCAGTGCCAGACGCCACGTCAGGTGCCGGGCGGAACGGGCTGTGAAGCGGGCGCCAGGATGCAGGGAAGCGGGATTCGATCCCGGCCGCACCGCCCGGCCGCCGGATGCCGGGGCGCGTCAGCGGATGCCGGTGTCCCAGAAGAGACTGACCGCCACGAGGCGGCCGCCCGCGAGCGAGACGACGACCGGGGCCGGGTCGCCCGTGATGAACGCCTCGTCGGCGCGGCCGAGGACGACGTAGACGCCGGCCGGGAGCCGGAGCTCGGCCGAGCCGTCGGCCGCCGTGTGGACCCCAGCGATCCCGCTCCCGTTCGGGGCGATGACCTCGATGGTGGCCGCCACCGGGCGCGGAGCGCAGCTCGGATCGCCCGGCCGCTCCACCGGGCAGGTCGGGCCGGCGAGGGCGGCGACCGAGAGGATCGCCGGCTCGGAGACGACATCGCCCGGCAACAGCCCGGCCGGGATCGGGTCGCCGCTCTCGGTTACGGCGGTGACGGCGAGGGAGCGGTCGACGTCGACGTCGAAGACGTGCTTGTTGATGCAGCCCGCTGGGCAGTCGCCCCAGCCGACGTGGAGCCGGACGCGGACGCCGTCGCCGAGGGGCAAAACCTCGTACCAGCGGTCCTGGCCGATGAGGTTCGGGTCGAGGGGGCCGAAGCCGCGGAAGCGGGGGTCCGAGGCGAGGGCGACGGCCACCGCCTTCGTCTCGAAGGGGAGGTCGACCGCCGGCGGGCTGGGACTCCCCGGTTGTCCGCCACCGCAGGCGCCGAGAACGACGGTGAGGGTAACGACGAAGGCGGCGAGGGCTCGGGTCGAGGTGGTCATGTCGCCGAGACGCCGCCGGACCGGCGTCGGTTCCTCGGCCCTTCGGTCGCGGCCCGCTGGAGACGGACGCGACGTCGGGACGCTCCCCGCGGCCGCGGACGGCGGCGGCGCTGCGGAACGCTGGATGTCAGCGGCCCTGTGAGGCGCTCGGCCTGCCCGGCCCGCCCGGGCCGTCGCGCCGCACGATCCAGTGGGCAGTCCGCTGGATGACGTCCTCGACGCTCCGGACGCACTCCACCGTCGCCGCGGGATAGCCGGCTTCTCGGAGGAGGGCCTGGGCGCGAAGGGCCGCGGCCTGGCAGCTGCCGGCGAGCGCGCCCTCGGCCTGGAGCGTCGCCCGGGCCCGCTCGAAGGCGGCGACGAAGGCGGGGTCGTCCCAGGGAACGAGCTTCGCTTCGAGCTGCAGTTCGGTCGTCATCGTCTTCGCACCTCCGGTCCGCATCCTACGCTCGATCGGCCGTTCGCGAGAGGGCCGATCGGACGCTGGCGAGGGTCGCTCGGGCACGGGCCGGACGGCCGTCCGTGACCGTCGGAGGGGGAAGGTGCTGCGGGTGCCGGCGAGCTGGGCCCAGCGGGCCCTGCCTGGACGGCTGCCCGGGTCACCTGCGGGTAGGGGTCGAGGTGGCGCGTTCCCGGTGGGCACATTCTGGCCGCCGGTTGGGCCGTCGAGCCGCGGGTGCGGTCGATGGCGTGCCTGGGAGGAACGCCGCGGGCAGACGCCGGCCCCGGACGGCCGACGGAGGTCGGAATGGTGCCGGCCAGGAACGCAACGAGCGGCCCCAGGGCGGTCCGTCTCAGGAATGTGACTGTCGGGAACGCGGATGCCCGAAACGTGACTCCCGGGAACGCGCACGGCCTGTGTGATCCCGGCAACCTCCACCTCCCGGACGGCGAGTCGGAAACGTGCCTCCCCGGAACGCGCCCCGCCCGGGCGGGTTTGCCCCGCCCGGTCTGGGTCGGAGCGGGCAGGCCCGCGTCACCGGGACCGTGCTTCCGGGAAACGCGGCCACCGTGCCGCGACCGGCGCAACCGGCAAAGCTCCAGAGTCGTGCCCCCGCGTGGCGACCGCCGTACCCGGCACAGCCGCCGAAACGCGGCCACCGTGCCGCGACCGGTGCCACCCAGGGTGGGCCCCCGAGACGCGCCCACCGAGCAGCGCCCGACGACCCAGGGCACACTCTCCGCCATGGAGCACCTCCACCGCGTCGTCGGACCCCTCGCCACGAACGTCCACCTCCTCGCCGACCCGACCTGGCGCGAGGCCATCGCCATCGACACCGCGATCCCGTCCCTCGCCTGGATCGCCGACGAGCTGGCCGCTCGAGGCTGGACCCTTCGCCTCATCGTCACGACCCACGGCCACTGGGACCACATGGGCGACAACGCCGCCGTCGCCGAGCACACCGGCGCCGCCATCGCCGTCCACCCCGACGATCGGTACCGCCTCGTCGATCCCCAGCCCCTCTTCGCGCCCTTCCCGATCCCGCCCTGCGTCCCGGCCGTCGACCTCGTCGAGGGCGGCGAGGTCCGCTTCGGCGCCGTCCGGCTCCGCGTCCTCCACACGCCCGGCCACACCGAGGGCTCGGTCTGCCTCTACGAGCCCGACCGCGGCCTCCTCTTCTCGGGCGACACCCTCTTCGCCGGAGGCTGGGGGCGAACCGATCTTCCGGGCGGCTCGGAGGCGGCGATGGCGGCGTCGGTCGCCCGGCTCTGCGAGCTCGAGGACCGGGTCCGGGTCCTCCCCGGCCACGGTCCCGAGACGACCATCGGCCGGGAACGGCCCTGGATGGATCTCGTTCGGCGCGAGGGGCGGCTCATCGCCTGAGGCTGACTCCGTCGACGAGACCAAGGACAGATCGGCCCCCGGCTCGTCGCCGGTCGGAAGGCCGGATCGGCCTCGGTGGTCATTGATGCCGTCGTTGCGCTCCCCGTCCAGGCGTCCCACGAGCCGACGGGGACGGAGCCCGTCACGGTCATCTACGGCGAAACTGCCACGTCGGGTGGCCAAGCCATCCAGCCGCTGACGAGCATCCGAACGATCGGGACTCGCATTCCAAGGGGTGATTGTCCATCCGCGCCGGATCGACGCCAGCGCCTGGTTTGGCGCCTAAAATGCGGAACGGCTCGGCACCTGGACGTACGCTTTCGCTGCAGCGGGCGAGCGTTATCTCGAGAGGAGGACACCATGTACGAGGCGGAGATTAGCCGGCGTAACCCGACCGCCTTCTTGCTCCTCGTCGACCAATCGGCATCCATGGCCGAGCGCTTCGGGATGGATCTCTCGATCTCGAAGGCGCAATTCGTCACGGACGTGGTCAATCGCTGGCTCCAAGGGCTCGTTCTCCGAGCCGCAAAGGGCAACGACATCCGCGACTACTTCCACGTTGGCGTGATTACCTTCGGTGGGGGGAACGTTCAGTCAGCCATTCCCGGCGCTGACGACGAATTGGCGCCGATCAGTAAGGTTGGCATGTCTCCCCTTCGGGTCGAGGACAGGCGACAGATGGTGGATGATGGCGCTGGAGGTGTCATCCAGCGCACGGTCAAGTTCCCGGTGTGGCTGGAGCCGAGAGCCGAGGGGAACACTCCAATGCGAGCTGCGTTCGCGAGAGCCCTGGCGATACTCCGTCCATGGGTGGGCGAGCACCGGACGTCTTTTCCTCCTACGGTGCTCAGTGTGACCGACGGGGAGTTCACGGACGGTGATCCGTCATCCCTTGCCGCAGAGATCCGATCACTTGCGACGGAAGACGGCCATGTAATGGTCTTCAATTGCCATATAAGCGGCCTTTCAGGAAGCCCGATCCTCTATCCATCTTCACCGGGTGGACTTCCGGACCGCTACGCGCGCCTCTTGTTCGCGATGTCGAGCGAGCTACCGGCCATCCTCCGACGGGTCGCCCAGGAGTTCGGGCATAACCTCGAGGACGGAGCTCGTGGCTATGCGTATCAGGCTGATGCCGCCACGTTCGTCCAGTTTCTGGAGATCGGAACCAGAAGTAGCCAGAGTCTAGTTCTCGAGCGATGACGCTCTGCTGGCTCGCGCAGTCGGTCCCGAAGGCAGGTAACGCAACTCACGAGAACGAGGACCGCTGTCAGGGCAGGAGCCTGGATGAGGGCTCCCGTCTGCGAATCGCCGTCGCAGATGGTGCCACGGAGTCGATCTTCGCCGGTGAGTGGGCCGAGGCCCTGGTCGAGAGCTGGTGTGACGGCGGGGATCTCGAGGCGACGGTCCTTGGCAAGGCCCGAGACCACTGGAGGCGGTCACTGCCTCGCGAGGAGCAGTTGCCCTGGTACGCACTCGCGAAGCTTGGTAACGGTAGCCACGCTACCGCCGCGTTTCTAGAGGTGACCGAGGCTGAGGAGGGGGTGTCCTGGGCCGCATCGGTTGTCGGCGACTGCGTCGTATTCATCCGCCGCTCGAAGGATCGACTCACCGTGCCAAGCGAGCCACGGTTCGACTCTTTCCCCGCGCTCCTGGCAACGACGGCCTCCGCCCCTGCCCGTCTGGTGGTGAAAGCCGGCCGAACGACGCGGCTTCTGGACATCTGGATCGCCACGGACGCTCTGGCCTCGGCCCTGATCGCCAGGCGCCGCCACCCACGGTGGTCGGAGTGGGAGCGGGCTCTCGGGGATCCAAGTCGGTTCGCCGCGCTGGTCGAGGCATGGCGCCATCGGGGGATGTTGCGCAACGATGACGTAACCTTGGCGCGGGTCTGGGTGACATGACTGCGCCATCACAAGTCGAGTTCACCGAGGCAGTCCAGAGCCCGGCGGCGGCATTCGGCGATCCCGACCTGCAGCGAGGCCAGGTTGCTCTCAACCAACTCGACCTGCCGAAGGCCTACTCCGGTGGCTACGCCATCGTTTACCAGCTCACGACGCCCACCGGATCGTGGGCAGTGCGCTGCTTCGCACGCCCGAGCCCGGATCTTGAGCGTCGGTATGCGTTGATCTCAGAAGCGGTGACGAGCGCCGGATCCCCTCATCTCGTCGAGGTCATCTTCCAGAGTCGCGGCATTCGCGTCAATGGCGCGTGGTGGCCGATAACGAAGATGCGCTGGGTCGAAGGCGTGACACTGAACGAGGCGCTAGACCGGGATCGCGACCCAACGCGTGTAGCCCAGCTTCGCGCGGCGTTCGCGGAGATGGTGGGATGGCTGGAGTCGGTCGGGATCGCGCATGGCGACCTCCAGCACGGCAACATCCTCGTTCGACCCGATGGATCGCTGGTGCTCGTCGACTATGACGACATGTTCGTCCCGTCGATGACGGGCATGTCGGAGCAGCTCGGAGCTGGGCATCGAAACTACCAGCACCCGGGTCGACGAGAGGCCAAGTTCGACGAGCGGCTCGACCGATTCCCTGCGATCGTGATTTGGGCCGCGCTCCGCGTCCTCGAGAGCCACCCGGAGTGGTGGGACGAATTCAACTCGGGAGAGAACCTCCTCTTCACCGCGCAGGACTTCGCACAGCCCCAGGCCTCGGAGCTCATGAGGCGGATCCGTGGAGATAGCGAGCTCCGGTGGATCGCTGAGCGTATCGCGGCCGCCGCGAGAACGGACATCGAACGCGTTCCCTCTTTTCGCGCCTTTGTGGGTCAGGAATTTCCAAAGCTTCCGCGAGCTACCTCGGAGCCAAACGCTTACCTGGCTCCGCCGGTCCTGCTCGACCTCCGGCGAGACGATCCAATGGCCTTCATGGGCTCCTTTGTGAGGGTCATCGGCGAGGTTGTTGGCTATCGACGAGGACGCACCCGGTACGGCGATCCCTACCTTTTCATCAACGTTGGTGCACGGGGATGCGAAAGCTTGCGACTCGTCGTGTGGTCGGAGGCTCTCGATCGCATCCAACCTGACGTGCTCAAGGCGATCCGACGCAAGGAACCGCTCTTGGTTCTGGCGAGCGGGCTCGTGGCGAGCTACCGTGGCGAGCCGGAAATCGAGATCAAGCAGACCCCGCAGCTCGTGCCCGTCGACGTCGAGACCGCCAGGCAGCGGCTGGGGTCTCCATGGGAGGAGGAGCCCCCGATCTGGCAAAGGCTCTCCGACCCGAGGGTTGGAGACCGTGTTCACCACGACAAGTTCGGGTTCGGTCTCGTCCACCGTGTCATGGGCGATGTCGTGGAGGTCGAATTCGCAGGCTCCGTGCGGGAAATCTCGTACGAGCAGTACTTTCTTGGTCTCGTCGATCGATTGGCCGATGGGACTCAGCCGTCGGCGGCGGTTC
>DAOTYQ010000160.1:0-4313 GCA_034434735.1 Chloroflexota bacterium | reverse complement strand
GACGATCCGGTGGCAGTAGTTCTGGAGGTTGAGCCCTTCGCTCGCCGCGTCGGTGGCGACGAGGACGCGGACGCCCGGCTCGTCGAACCGCCGCTGGACGGCCTGGCGCTGGCGGATCGAGAGCCCGCCGCGAAGCTCGACGTGGGTCCCGGCGAGAGGGGGACCGGCGGCATCGAGGCCGGCCCGGATCGCCTCGAGGGTGTCCAGATACTCGGTGAAGACGATGACCTTGGCCGTCGGGTCCGCGGCAAGGACCGCGCGGAGGTGCTCCACGAGCGTGGTCACCTTCGGGTCGGGCCCCGGGAGGGACTCGAGGAGGCGCTGGATGTCGGTGATCTGCCGCATCTCTGTCTTGCGGCGCCGCTCGTCCCTCGGGACGGCCGAGCGCAGGATCCGACGAGCGACGCGCTCCGCCTGCGCGTCCGACATCGGGATGTCGGCCTGGAAGTCCCGGATCTCGGCTCGATCAGGTGGCTCCTCCCGCTCGGATTCTCTGCGGAGTGCCTCCAGGCGGTGGCTGAGGGTCCGGCTGAGGGCGAGACGGCTCGAGGCGGCGCGCTTCTTGATGATCTGCATGGCGAAGGAGACGAGCTCTTCGTCCTCGGCTCCTCTCGCGTCCTTGACCGCCCGTGAGCAGTAGGCGCCGATGAGCTCGAAGAGGCGTCCGGCCTCGCTCCCGACCGGTACCGGGATGGGCGCCACGGAGCGCGCGAGAAAGGCAGGCTGCCACGCCCCGTTTTCGCGACGCACGATCTGGCGCTTCATCCGGCGGACCATGGCCCGCTCGATGCGCTCGCGAGCGTTCGTGCCGGTGAGCGTGGCGGCGGTCGGCTCGACGAGCTCGATGAGCGACCGGAAGGAATGGGGATAGCCGTTGTGGGGAGTGGCGGTCAGGAGGAGGAGGCCGTGGGATGCCTCGCGGAGGGCCTCGCCGAGGCGGGTCCGCCGCGTCCGGTACGGGTTGTTGGGCGTGCCGGACTCGGCGAGCGCGTGGGCCTCGTCCACGATGACGAGGTCCCAGCGCTGGGCGAGGGCGCGGCGGCGGACCTCGTCCTTCTTGAGGTAGTCCATCGACGTCAGGATGCGGGCCCTCGGCAGGTCCCACGGGCTCACGCCAGCCGGGAGGAATGTCTGCTCGCGCGCGAGGCCGGTGGCGTTCTCGATGACGGTGAAGGCGAGCCCGAGTCGCTCCTGGAGTTCCTCCTGCCACTGGGGGAGTAGGCCCGGCGGAACGACGACGAGCACGCGATTCGCCCGGCCGCGATGGATGAGCTCGAGGAGGCAGAGCCCAGCCTCGATGGTCTTGCCGAGGCCTACGTCGTCGGCGATGAGGAGGCTGGGTCGTGGGCTGGCCAGGACTCTGAGGACAGGCGCGAGCTGGTACGCCTCCAGGTTCACGCGACCCCAGCGTGCCCCGCCGAGGTGGTCCTCGCGGATCGTCGTCGCGGCCAGGGCGCGATGGGCGGCGATCCAGGGGCGGAGGGGTCCGAGCTCCTCGAGGTCGAAGCGGAGCTGATCGGGCGGAAGGGGCGTGACCCGTTCGGGTGGGTGGACGACGCTCAGCGGAGAGCGGCCGTCGCCGGCGAGCGGGGAGAGCTTCAGGAGCGCCTGGCCTTCGCCGATCCAGCGGATCGTCTCGATCCGCCAGGGGCGGTGGCGAACGGCAACGCGGTCGCCTTCGCGCGGGCGCCATTCCATGACCGAGAAGGATAGCGTCCCTCCGGATCGGTCAAAGGCGGCGTGACCGCCCGCAAGCGGGGCTGGCCGGACTGGCGCGCTGCAGTCGCCACGGATGGGGCAAGGCCGGCCTGCGTCGGCGTACTGGGCGCGGAACGCGTGGCCCTGGTTGCGTCTCGCTGGGCCGGGCAGGCCGTGCGGCCCGTCGCGCCTCCGGGCGGCGTTGCCCTTGGGGCTAACCGTCTCGACGTGGGGCCTTGTCGTAGTCGCCCTGAGGAGTCCACCACCAGAAGTTGATGGGGCCGTTGGGAGAGTATGTCTTCAGCCCGCCGCTGCTGTCGAGGCTTACGCCCATCTTGTGCTTCCTACAGGCGTCGGTAAACGCGAGCAGCACTCCCCATCGGGCTTGGTCGGACTTTGACGCCTTGGGCCCGTCCCCGGCAAAGGAGAAGGACATTTGACCCCTCGATTGGTTGAGCACTTCGGGGGCGAACTTGGTTCGAGAGAAGCAAACTGCCCCGGCAGCGAGGTCCGCGACCTGGATCAAGAGGTCGTTCTTGGAGTCTCGCGGCTCAACGCGAACGCGGATCCCCGACGCTGCGCCGAGCCATAGGGGAAGTCGCTTCTTGGCCTCGCTCTTCTTTCGATAGGCCGTCGGAACCGTGAACTCCAGCTCCCACCATCGAACGGGGCTTCCCTCATCGGGATGGATGGACCAGCTCCTTGACTGCCATCGCTGGCAAACGTGGACGAGAAGGTGGTGGTACATGCGAGCGAGGTTCTCGCGATCGTCGCGGCCGACGACGTCATGTCTACTGTCCTGGACGTCCCAGGTCAGCACATCCAATCTCACTCGTTGGGTGGCAGCTGCATTCGCGAGCCACTCGAAGACGGCCTTCGCAACGCGGGTGGCGCGATCGTCGCTGCCGACGCGATTCCACTTCAGTTCCGTGAGGCGCTCGCGCAGCGCGATCTCGGCGACGTCTCGGGTGAGCTGCCTATGTTGGGCGGCTGGGAGACTCACGGCTGCCACGGCTCGAAACCGTCCCGTGTTCCAGTTCGACTCGTCCGTGAAGGCTAGATGTGAGGGCGTCGCGGCGGGCGGACCGAACCCGCCTTGGCGGTTCGTCAGAGAGGCGCCGGTGCGCGATGGAGACCCGGTCCCGGCCCCGCCCGGCGACCTCACCGTTCCTCCGGCGGTTCGTCCTCCCCGGTCAGCTCGCGTTCGAGCTGGTCGAGGGGCGGCAGGATGGCGGCGAGGGTGCCACGCAGAGAAGGCAGTTCTTGCTCGACGATGGCCCAGACCTTCTCCAGGTCGACGCCCTCGTACTGGTGGATGAGGACGTCGCGCAGGCCGGCCAGCGCACGCCACGGCACCTCCGGGTGG
Organism: Chloroflexota bacterium; assembly: GCA_034434735.1. Classification (GTDB taxonomy): domain Bacteria; phylum Chloroflexota; class Limnocylindria; order Limnocylindrales; family CSP1-4; genus BPIH01. The sequence continues at coordinate 1,249 of DAOTYQ010000160.1, read as the reverse complement.
GCGGCACGGTAGGCGTCGTCAAGCCGTTTTGCGGCCTCACCGATGACCTCGAGGTTGCGGAGGACGGCATCTTGCACCATGGCCTCTTGGAAGAACCGCTCCCGTCCGTCGGCCGTGAAGCGCTCGATCTTGTCGATGCACTCCAGGATGTGGGCCACGTAGACACGCGGGTCCTTGGTCACAGCGGGCGGGCCTCCTTGAGGATGCGGCGGCGCAGGAGCCAGTAGAGGCCGCCCTCGGTGACGACGTCGACCTTCCGCCCGAGCAGCTCCTCCAGCTCGACGACCAGGCCCGCCTGATCGAGCAGCGTCCTTCCGGGCTCGAACTCGACGAGGAGGTCGACGTCGCTCTCGTCGCCGGCCTCGCCACGAGCGGCAGACCCGAACACGCGGACGTTCCGCGCGCCATGCTTCGCGGCGATGCGGAGGATCTCGTCGCGTCGTTCGCGGAGGAGGTCGTCTGGGGCCATCGCTCAGTGCCTTCGGATTGCCCAGCCGAGCCGCGATGAGCGGCCCGTGGCCCTGGTTTTCGGGCTGACGCGTCGCCCCGATCGGCCAAGGGCGGTGGCGAACGGCGACGCGGTCACGCTCGCGTTGCGCCGTTTCATGGCGCGAAGCATACCGTCCTGGAGCATGGGCCAGACGTGGCGTGGCCGTCGCGTGCCGGCGCGGACCGCGCCGAAGGAGAGCTGGGACCTGGGCGGCAGGTGAGCTCGGCATTCCACTCGGCGGCGGGGGGCGGCTCGATCGCCGCCGAGTAGCGTGCCGAGTCGTTGGCCGGGCCGAACGCGGAGGGAAGGTGCCCAGGGACGAACTCGGCCGGCCCGGCGGGGGCGCAGCAGCGCCGGGCCCTGGCTGGTCGTGGGGGATGGACCGGCTCGGGGACACCCCTGGGCGCCTGCCGGCCCGCAGCTCGGAGGGCGTGTGCTGGGAGCACCAAAGCGGCCGAATCCCCGGGGTGATCGGCCGCCGCGGCCGGCATCTGATGTTCGGTGCGCACCAAAGCCGCCGAATGGGCCGTTCGGATCGCCGCCGCACCCCCGGTTTGGTGTTCGGTGCGCAACGGGCTGGCTGGGTGCGCAACGGGGTGGCCGGAGATCCCCATGAGGCGTCTCGATCCGGCTCCGCGGCGAGTAGTGTCCCAGGACGTGGTGGAAATTGCGGGGGTGCTCCACTGCGGAGCGGCCACCGCCTAGGCTTCCAGCAAGACAAGACACAACCAGTCGCTGGGAGGACCAAGGGCGATGGCC
>DAOTYQ010000159.1:0-5099 GCA_034434735.1 Chloroflexota bacterium | reverse complement strand
CCGGCCCGCAGCGTCACCGTGCGAAAGGACGGGCTCGAGGACCGCTACCGGCACCCCGCGATCGGTGATGACGATCCGTTCGCCCGCCCGGACCCGATCGAGGAGCGCGCTCAGCTCGTTCTTCGCCCGGCTGATTGAGACCACGCGCTTTGTCATGTTGGCTAGCATAGCGCGAGCGATCTGGCCATGATGGACAGCCGATCCTCTCCGTCGCGTGCTCGGGATGAGTGCCGCCCGGCACGACTGCCAGGCCGACGTCGCGGGCGAGAGCTTCGGCCGCCCGAGCCAGGTCGGGGACGGCGATCACGAGGTGGTCGATGTCGTGATCATCGGGCGGCGAGATTCGACGGTCGCCGTCGCCCGTCGACGGACGTGGAAGGGCGCCGACTGGTCCGGTACGGCAGTGCTCACTCCGTCTTGGCCCCAGGCCTGCTGAGGGAGGTGGGCTGTCGAGCTATCAATCCGGTCCCCGGCTCGGAGCGCGTCCGACGGTCGGGTGCTTAGGGCCTGGGCCTCGCGGCGATGATACGTCGCCCACTTCTGGCAGCGGCTCCCGGTAGCGACCCGGGAAAAGCCTCACTCCGGGGAGCGGTTGCCAACGACGACCGCCGCCAACAACCAACCCCCGACTCCGAGGCCACCCAGCAGCAAGCTCGTCTCGAGCTCGACGTCGGCGAAGCGTCTCCCAGGGATCCCGACCGCGACCCGCTCGTACGTCTGCCACACCCAGTCGTCGGCGTTCACCCCCGGCGGGGCCGATGCATACGCCTCCTCGAGGCTCAAGACCCGACCATCAGCGGCGAGGAAGGCGGTCTCGGATCCGAGGGCGTCGGCGATGTCTGGGCTCCCGAGCGGCGCAATGACCTCTGACGGCCGCACGACGAACGGTGTCGTCGCCCCCAGGGCGAAGACGGCCGCTGCCAAGAGCGACGAAACGAGAACGGCCGGAAGCACCCTCCCGATGACGGCGCCGACGAGGAGGGCGAGACCAAAGACGGCGAGCCCGCGCGCGACGAGGCCGAGACCGCGGAAACCGTAGCCGGCGAAGCTGGCGCCGAGGTCGCGGCCGGGCTCGGCTACGGCCGTGAGCTGATGCCCGGCTGCGGCCAGAGTGACGAGGGCGACGGCCACCGGCAGGAGCATCGTAGAGCTCCGCTCGGCGAGCCAGCGAGTCCGCGAACGAGCGTTCGACCAGCCAAAGACGGCGGTCCCGTGCTCGATCTCGCGCGCCACGAGCTGGCCGCCGAGGATCGCCGCCACCTCGAGGCCAACGACCCCGACAACGATCACCAGTTGGCGCACAAGCTCGAGGTCGACGATCCCGGAGAGATCACATTCGCCAACGCCCGGCAGCGCCCCCGGGCACTGCGCAGCGAGCTCGGCGCTCAGGCGCGCGACGAAGACGGTAGCGACGATCGCGAGCGCGGCGGTCGTAACGAGGGCTCCGACGATCTCGCCGCGAGCGACAGACCAGGTCAGGCGCCAGACGCTCCTCACTTCGGCAGCACCGAGGAGACGCCGACCCCCTGAACCTGGGCCCTTTGGCTTCCGAGATACGCCAACACAACCTGTTCCACGCTGGCAAGCCCTGCTGGGCTGGTCTCCGGGTGGCCGGCAGCCAGTCGCACCACGAAGCCGCCGCCCTGCGGAAGCGGCCCGACCGGCTCCTCGCCGGGCCCGGCAGCGTCCCAACCGGGGACGATTCGGTACCCCTGTCGGAGTTCTGCTAGCGGCGCATCGAGGAGCTTGGTCCCGAGTCCCAAGACGACGATGCGATCGCAAACCTGCTCTAGGTCGGCGACGACGTGGGACGAGAGGACGGCGGTACGTCCGTCCTCGGCCACCGCCGATCGTAGGACGTGGAGGAAGTCGTGCCTCGCCAGCGGATCGAGATGCGAGAGCGCCTCGTCGAGGATGAGGATCGGGGCGCCGGTACCGAGCGCGACGGCGAGGCTCACTTGCGCCTGCTGGCCGCCCGAGAGGGTGCCGACCGGACGGTCAGGGTCGATCCCGAACGCAGCGAGCCATCGGCGGGCCCGATCGTGATCGAACCACCCGCGCCATCGGGCGGCCAAGTGGAGGTGGTCGGCCACACGCACCTCGCGGTAGAGCATCGGCCGTTGCGCGACATAGGCCACTCTCGCCACGACGTCGGCCCGTCTCCGGATCGGGTCGAACCCGGCCACGCGCACTCGACCTGCATTCGGCCGGAGAAAGCCGACCCATGCCTTCATGAGCGTCGTCTTCCCGGCCCCATTCGGCCCGACGAGGCCTGTGACCGACTGCCAGGGAACGCCAAGTGACACGTCTCGCAGAGCCGTCGTCCGGCCGTACTGCTTCCAAAGCCCGTGGGCCTCGAGGGCGAACGCTGCTATTGCCACAGGCTACGGTCCCCAGAGATCGGCCACGATCCTTTGGTCCAGGTAGCGGGTCCATCCTACGACGACCGGGGGCTCCGCATTGATGTCGAGGCTACTCTCCAGGAGCACGCGCTCCTCTTGGAGGAGCCGGCCATCGTCGGCGGCTAGGACGATCGCGAACCTGAGACGGGGCCGACCGGTCTCCACGCTAAACCGAAGAGCCGGCGCACCGGCTTCGACCTTTTCGATGTGGAGCCCCCTCGTCGTCAAGACGACCTCCAAAAGCGCCCGCGACAACGTGGCGGGCGGGACCGTCTCCCGGAGGTAGCCTGCCGCCGCGATGAGCAGCTCGCCGGGGTGGGAGGCGCCGTCGTCGAGTTGCGCCTGCAGGAACTTTCGAAGGGCATCGGGTTCTGTCGGGAGCTTATCAAGCGCGACGACCGACAGGCCGCCAGGCCCATAGACTTCGTCGGTTTCTCGTGCCGTCGTCTGGCTCGACCATTCCTGGCGGTCACGAGCTCCGAAGAAAGCAGGTGCACCATAGCGGACCCGTAGGCGGCCAGAGCCATCGGCACCAATCCACGCTTCCCGCTCGAAGGGTACGAGCACACTATACCGACCCACGCCCCCCAGCAGGTCGGCGCCCTCGGAGCGGGTGTAGCGGTAGCCATCAGGCGGGGGTTGGGCCAGGAACGACCGAAGCGGTACTTGCAGAGGCCCCTCGACCAGAGCCAGTATCGTCAGCGCCGCCGCCGCTACCGCCGTTGCGCGGGTCGGACTAAGTAACCTCCGCATCCTCAGCCGGAGAGCGAGTACTCACGAGGGCGAGCTGACCGTCAGTATGGGGTCCGCGACGATGAGAACTGGTCGTTCGCATTCCATGGGCGGAGATCGTTTACCGTTTCATTGTCTGTGACAATGAGGAGCCGATAGACGTAATTCACGTCACGAAAGAAGTCCGCGCGGTGTCCGGTGAAGTTGAATGTTTCCAGGCTACTGACGCGGTCGTTCCATGTCTCCCAGATCCAGGTCAGATTGTCGCGCCATTGGGTGTAGTCGGGGCGCCACGTCGTGGATGACACCCCGCACGTCAACGCGCTTCGACCGCCCCGGTTGATATCCTCCCAGACCTGGTAGCCGGGGGCCCCGTTGCACCTCGCGTCGGCTCGGGCCGATCCAGCGAATACGGCTCCGAGAGCGACCAAGAGCCACAGTGTTGCCACAACCTGAGACCGACGCCGCTTGACGATAACTTGAGCCAGCATTCGATTATCCCTCCCTTGCTGCGGGGTACCGTGGCCATTCTCTCTCTCTCTGATTTGTCAACCAGAAGGATTAGCTCTTATGCCCACAGCGGTGACACAGCCAGCACCCTACAGGCAAGCCACGGGTTTGTCCCATATGACCGCAGCGAGGTGTTGTCGATCGCCTCGCCGGCGAAGACGCCGTCACGAGCGCTGTTCCAGCCAATGCTCGACATGCTCCGCTGGCGGGCCTTCTGCGAGCAGCCACCTGTGCCTATAGTCAAGGCCATGGGCGATCATCTGACCGGCCGGGTTCTCCAGGTCAACGTCTCCCCCGGCGGCGTGCCGAAACGGCCCGTCGCCGAGGCCTGGGTCGGGCGGCTCGGGCTCGAGGGCGACGGCCACGCCGAGCCGGGCGAGCACGGCGGTCCCCATCGGGCCGTCTGCCTCTTCGCCATCGAGGCGATCCGACGCGTGGCGGCCGAGGGCCATCCCATCGCCCCCGGAAGCTGCGGCGAGAACCTGACGACCGAAGGGATCGAGCTCGGTCTCCTCCCCGTCGGGACCCGGCTCGCCATCGGCGATCGCCTCGTCCTGGAGCTGAGCAAGCCCGTCACCCCCTGCAAGACCGTCGCCCGCTCCTTCGCCGACGGCCGCTTCGCGCGCATCTCGCCCGTCCTCCATCCGGCCGACGCTCGGATGTACGCCCGCGTCCTGGTCGAGGGCCCGGTGCGGCCCGGCGATCCGATCCGGGTCCTGCCGCCCCTCCCCGAGAGCGACGCGGCCGCCCACCTCCTCCTCGACCGGATCGAGGCCGCCGAGAAGTTCGCCGATCGAGAGCGCTGGCGGCGGGCGGCCGACCTCGGCTGGCCGATCGAGATCGTCGACGACGGCGACCTGGCGGTCGGCGCGTCTGCCGCCCTGGCCGGACCGGGCTTCAATTGGGCGGACGGGCTGCGAACCGTCCCCCATCTCCTCGATCGGGTCGTCGACACCTTCCGACGGGTCGGGTCCGTGGGTTGGCTTCCGCTGCCCGCCGATGACGACGCCGTCGACCGGCTCCGGCCCGGCAGCCGGACGGTCGGCCGCCTCGGGGTCTTCGGGATCGAGCCGGACCGGGTTCGGGCTTCGCGCGGGCCGAGCGGCGAGCCGGTCATCGTCCGGCCGGCGACCCGGAGCGAGGCGGCGACGGTCGGCGCCCTGATCGCGGCAGGACTGGGGAGTGAACGAGAAGCGGACGGTGGACTCGGCTCGATCTTCGCCGGAACGCTGGAGCTGCCGGGCCACGTCGGCCTCGTCGCCCGGGCGGGCACGGAGCCGGTGGGGGCGGCGCTCCTCGCGGGCAGGCGGCGGGTCGGGCTCGTCCGGCACCTTGCCGTAGCCGGCGACTCGGACGGCCGGACGGACGCCATCGAAGCCGCCCTCGTGCGCGCCTCGGCCGACGAGGCGGTCGGCCTCGACTGCGACCTGCTGGCGGCCGTCGGCTGGCTCGGGC
>DAOTYQ010000158.1:0-4636 GCA_034434735.1 Chloroflexota bacterium | reverse complement strand
GGGCGCGCCCGACGTCCCCGGCGGGTCGCCTCCCGAGCCCGGTCGAGGGCGGCGTCGAGCTCGCGGTAGACGGCGGGGGCGAGGCTGTAGAGGGTCTCGTCGAAAAAGACCATCGCCGTCCGGACCTCGTCGAGGGGCGAGAGCTGGCCCGCTCGAAGCTCGCCGGTGCGCCAGAAGATGGTGATCTCCTCGCGCAGGCGCCGCCGGAGATCGGCGTCTTCGGCCGGGGTGAGCCGCGGGTCGTCGAGGCGCTCCAGGAGGCGGGCGATCCGGCGCAGGGCGACCAAGACCGTTCGCCGTCGCGCCTCCGTCGGGTGGGCCGTGAGGACCGGCGAGATCCGCAGCCGGCCGACGATCGCCTCGAGCTCGGTGGGGGGGTGGCCGTCGGCGACGAGGCCGAGGAGGGCGTCGGCCGCCGAGTCGGGGACCGGCCCGCCCCGCGCCGCCCGGGCCCGGCGACGGAGCGAGCGGACCCGATCCCGCTCCTCGGCCAGGTTGACGAGCTGGAAGTAGCAGCTAAAGGCCCGGATCACCGCCTCGGCCGTCTCGAGGTCGAGGGCGGCGATCTCGGCCGCAAGACGGGCCCGCTCGTCCGGGTCGGGCCGGCGCCGGAGCTCGATCATCCGCCGCCGGATCCGTTCGACCGTCTCGAGGAGGGGGAGGCCTGCCTGTTCGACGATGACCTGCCCGAGGAGGCTGCCGAGGAGTCGGACCTCCCGGGCGAGGGGGTTCCGCGCACCGGCCGAGCCGACGCCGGTGGGTTCGGCCCGAACGGCCGGGTTGCGGACCGCCGGCTGCGGGCGGGGTCGACCGACCGGACCGGGCTGACCGACCGACCCACCCGGCTCGCCCGGCCCGACCGCCGCGGCCCGCCGCCCTAGCGCTGCCATCGCCCACCCCGCGGCCATCCGCCCACCGTCGTGCCCCGGCCCCCGTTCCGTCCCCATCCCGCAACGATGCCGCAACCATGCCGTCGCCCGGTCGGGGTTACGCTTGGGACGTGACGGCCATGCCGACGACCGACCTCACGGCCATGCCGACGACCGACACGACCGATACGACCGCCAAGACCGAGATCAGGCACATCAGCGAACCGACTCCGCAGCCGCCCATCGACGTCGAGCACTCCGCCGCGGAGCAGCTCGAGCAGCTCCGCTTCCTCCACCGGGTCGTCCGTCTGGCGACGACGGCCCGGACCTGGGAGGAGCTCCTCGAGACCGTCGTCGATCAGACCCGCGATGCGCTCCACGCCGATGTCTCCTCGCTCTATCTCCTCGATCGGGACGGGCGGTACCTCACCCTCGCCGCCACGAACGGTCTCGACAAGTATCAGATCGGCCGGGCTCGCGTGCCCTTCGGCGAGGGCGTGACCGGCCGGGTCGCGGCGAGCCGGACGCCGATGATCATCCCCGACGTCCCCTCCGACCCCCGCTTCCTCTGGGTCCGCGGCATCGACCAGAAGCGGTTCATCGCCTCGATGCTCTCGGTCCCCCTCATCTGGCACGACCAGGTCGTCGGGGTCCTCAACGTCCAGACCGAGCGCCACCGCCGCTTCACCGAGGGCGACGTCGCCCAGCTCGGGGCGATCGCCGATGTCCTGGCCGGCATCGTCGAGCGGGTCCGCCTCCAGGAGGAGGCCGAGGCGCGGGCCAAGGAGCTCCGCGCCCTCGACGAGGCCCGGGCGGAGCTCATCGCCCTCGTCACCCACGAGCTCCGCACCCCCCTCGCCGTCGTCCGCGCCTACGCCGACCTCCTCGCCGAGGAGCCACCCCTCGAGGGGCGCCGCTCCCGAGACCCCGAGCGCCGGCGGCGGCGGGCCGAGTGGCACCGGGCCGCCATCGACCAGATCGAGCGCCTCGACCGGCTCGTCGATTCGATCCTCGCCTCGGTCCGGCCGCTGCCCGAGCAGGCCCAGGCGGCGGCGGTCGTGCCGGTCGATGTCGAGGAGGTCGTCCGGACGACCCTCGACCAGGTCCAGCCTCTCCTCCGCCAGCACCGGGCCGAGGTCCGGATCGACGTCCGACGCCAGGCGATGGCCGACCCGCCACGCCTCCGGCAGGTCCTCGAACACCTCATCGAGAACGCCGTGAAGTACGCTCCGCCGGGGACGACGATCCGGATCGAGTCGGACCTCGTCGAGGGGGTCGTCCGGATCGCCGTCACCGACGAGGGACCGGGGATCCCGCCCGAGTGGCGGGAGCGGATCTTCGAGCCGTACGCCCGCCGCGATACGCACACCGCCCGCGGCTCGGGGATCGGCCTCTACGCCGCCAAGCGCCTCGTCGAGTCGATGGGCGGTCGGCTCTGGGTCGAGCCGGCCGAACCCCACGGCGCCCGCTTCGTCGTCGCCCTCCCGGCGGCGGTTGCCATCTGAGGTCTGCCGATGCCCGCCCCCCGCCCGCTTCGGATCCTCGTCGTCGACGACGACCCGGCCATGGTCGGCGCCATCACGGCCTTGGTCGGGACCGAGGGCCATCAGGTCATCACCGCCTACGACGGCCTGACGGCGATCAAGCGCTTCCGCGAGGAGTCGCCGGATCTCGTCCTCCTCGACCTGGCCATGCCGGGGCCCGACGGGTTCAGCGTCGCGGGTCAGATCCGGGCCCTCGGTTCGGCCCCCATCGTCGTCGTCTCCGGCGAGAGCGGCGAGGCGGCCAAGGTGCGGGCCCTCGAAATCGGCGCCGACGACTACCTGACGAAGCCGTTCGGGAAGGCGGAGCTCCTGGCCCGGATCGCGGCGGTCATGCGCCGGGCCGAACGGGCGCCGGGACCGGCGGGACCGGGCCCCCTCGAGATCGGCCGACTCCGCCTCGACCCGGGCCGCCACGAGGTCCAGGTCGGCGACGTGCCGATCCCGCTCACCCCGACCGAGTTCCGGATCCTCGAGGCCCTCGTCGCCGCCGGCGGCGACGTCGTCCCCCACCAGCGTCTCCTTCGGGCCGGCTGGCCGAGCGACCCGGATCCGGACCCGCTCTGGCTGAAGCCCCACCTCGCCCGAGTCCGGACCAAGCTCCGGGCCGCCGGCGGCCCGGCCATCGTGGCGGTCCGGGGCGTCGGCTACCGGATCGAGGCGAGCGGTCGACGCTGACTCGAACCGGGCTCCTGGCACCGTCCTGCGCACTGGCCTGTTCCCTCGCGGCCGTCTTGCTCCGTTGCGGCTCGCCTTCGCCCTCGCAGCCGTCCTGCTCCGTTGCTCCTGGCCTGCTCCCTCGCGCCTGGCCTGCTCCCTCGCGGCCGTCCTGCTCCGTTGCGGCTCGCCTTCGCCCTCGCGGCGGGCTCGCCTTCGCCCATCCCTTCGTCCATTCCCGAGTCACCGGCCCGCGACGCGGCCGCCGTCGCGGTCGCCCCGAGCCAGCGGGCGCCCTGCCGGCCAACGACCGTCGTCCTCCGTTCCGCGTCCGCCCCGCAACGGTGGCGCTCCGGGGCGAAAAAGCGCCCGCCGATCCGCCCGAGCACGCGGACCGGCGGGCAATGGGAGGCACCCGGCGCACCGCCGGGGTGCAGGGAGAGACGTTAGGCGGCGGTTCGGACGCTCAGCGGCAGGCCGTTCGCATCGTGGGCCGCGTCGACACAGGGAACGCGGCAACCGCGCGCGTCCCGCCCGCCGAGCGGCGAGAAGTGGAACCACGCGGCGGCACCCTCCGGCCCGACGAGCTGGAGTCGGCAGCCGCAGGCAACACAGGTGACCGGCCCGGTGGCGCTGACCGCGTGGCCATACGGGAAGCGACGGGTTGGATCGGCGGGATAGAGCATCGGACCGTCCTTCCGGATGTCGTTGGTGCGAGATGGTGCGCAGTCCGTCGATGGCGACGGCCGCAGGGATCGGCCGGTCGCGTCGATCGGCGACGGTCAGGCTACGGGTTCTCGGGGCCGGCGTCGGCACCGAAGAGGGTGCGCGAAGGTTGCGATCCGGTAGCGACGGGGTCGAGGAATCGGCTGGGGTCGGCGGTTGCGTCCTCGTTCGGGTGACCGATGCGGTTCGTGGCGCTGCACGGGTTTGCGGTGCGGACATCGACGCGGGGCGTCGCCTCGCAGTCAGCGGACGGCCCTCGTGGTGGCGGACCCGGCGGACGATGGCGAGGCGGCGGTTCGGTCGCCCGCGGTCCTGGGTGGCCTGCCCGGGGCGGGCTCGCCTCGAGACGGTTCGCGCTCCGACGTCGTCGCTGGCGAGGCTCGGCCGAGCGGTGCCCTGCGCGGGATCGGCGCGGGATCAGGGCGAGATCGGCCTCGGATCGGCTGTGCGCGGGATCAGGACGGGCTCGGCGCGGACACCGGCCCTGCGCGAGATCGGGGTGGGATCAACCCCGGATGCGCTGTGGGCGGGAGCGGCCCTGGATGCGCTGCGCGCGGGATCAGCACTCGATCAGCGATGCGCCGGGTGCATGCGAGCGGCCGGCCTGGGTCCGCTCTGCCCGGCCGCGGACGGTCCGCCCTGCTCGGCGAGCGGGCCCCGCTCGATGGACTCGCCGGTTCTGTCGGTCAGTTATGCAGCCCGCGCATGGGAGCCACGAACCGATGGTCGCCTTCCGATCAGCCACGCATCCCGCGAATGGATGCCAGGAAGTGGCCGTCGCCTTCCGATCGGACATGCACCCGGTGCATGGATGCCCACGATCCCCAGGTCGCCGGTCCCTCC
>DAOTYQ010000157.1:0-1636 GCA_034434735.1 Chloroflexota bacterium | reverse complement strand
CCCGGCGATGGTCCGGACGGCGCCCGATCCTGCCCCGTAGTCGCGGACGGCGGCGATGGCCGCTTCCCGGAGCCGCGGGTCGTGGGTCAGGCCGAGGTAGTCGTTGGACGAGAGGCTGATGACCCGCCGCCCGTCAAGGACGACCTCGGGGCCCTGAGCCGACTGCATGACCCGCAGCGGCCGATAGAGATGGCGGGCGTGAAGCTCGGCGAGCTCGGCCTCGAGGTAGGCGAGGGGAGGCCGGGCCAGCCTCGGCGGATCGGTCGTGGCGTCGCTCATCGGTCGGTCCATTCCATGATCACCTTGCCCGATTCGCCGGACCGGGCCACGGCGAAGGCGGCGGCGTACTCGCGGGCACGGAAGCGATGGGTGATGGCCGGTCGGATGTCGAGCCCGGACTGCAGCATGACGGTCATCTTGTACCACGTCTCGTACATCTCGCGGCCGTAGATGCCCTTCAAAGTCAGCATCTTGAAGATGATCTCCGAGAGATCGATGGCGAACTCGCTCGTCGGGATCCCGAGGATCGCCATCCCGGCCCCGTGGGCCATGTTCGCCAGAGCCGTCCGGAAGGCGCCGGGGCTGCCGGACATCTCGAGGACGACGTCGAAGCCCTCCACCATCCCGAGCTCGCGCTGGACGTCCTGGAGGTCGCGCTCGCGGGGGTCGATGACGACATCGGCGCCCATCCGAGCCGCGATGGCCCGGCGGTAGGGATTCGGCTCGGAGACGACGACGAAGCGGGCGCCGGCGTGGCGGACGACGGCGGTGGCCATGAGGCCGATCGGCCCGGCGCCGCTGACGAGGACGTCCTCGCCGAGGACGGGGAAGGCGAGGGCGGTGTGGACGGCGTTCCCGAAGGGGTCGAAGATCGCCGCGACCTCCTCGTCGATCCCGGGCCAGTGGTGCCAGACGTTCGTCATCGGCAGGGCGACGTACTCGGCGAAGGCGCCGTCCCGGCCGACGCCGAGGCCGATGGTGTGGGCGCAGAGGTGGCGGCGACCGGCCAGGCAGTGGCGGCAGCGACCGCAGACAACGTGGCCTTCACCGGAGACGAGATCGCCGGGCTGGAAGTCGGTGACGTTGCTGCCGACCTCGACGATCTCACCGACGAACTCGTGGCCGACGATGAGGGGCGGTCGGACGGTTCGGGCGGCCCAGGGATCCCAGGCGTCGATGTGGAGGTCGGTCCCGCAGATGCCGGTCTTGTGGACGCGGATGAGGACGTCGTTGATGCCGATCTCCGGGACCGGGACCTCGCGGAGCTCGAGGCCGGGGCCGGGGGCGGTCTTGACCAGGGCGAGCATCGTCCGCGGGCGCTCGCCGGTCCCGCTCATGGCCGGGCTGGACGACGGGCTCGGCGACCGGGTTCGGTCGTCGGGGTTTGTTCGGCCGCCGTCGACGGGTCGGGGATCGGCGTGTCGGCGGCGTCGACGACGGGGTTCGCGACCTCGCCGATCCCGTCGACGGCGACCCGGACTCGATCGCCGGGCTCGAGAAAGACGGGCGGGGTCCGGAAGACCCCGACGCCGGCCGGGGTTCCGGTCACGACGAGGTCCCCGGGCTCGAGGGTGATGACGGCGCTGATGAAGGCGATGAGCTCGGCGATGGAGAAGATCATGTCCCGGGTGGATCC
>DAOTYQ010000156.1:0-2010 GCA_034434735.1 Chloroflexota bacterium | reverse complement strand
GGGTGACCGCCGATGGCGAGCTGGCGATGACCGCGGCGGCGGCGGAGCGGACGGTCTGGCCGCGGGAGGGTTGGCGGGTCGTCGGCTAGGGCGACGTCGCCGGGGCAGCGTGGGTGGCCCTACCCGTCGACGGGGACGAGGCCGACTTGGACCGTTCCCGGCCCGTCTGATGGCGTCGTCCTGATGGGTCTCGACCGTCATCCCCGACGCCTTTCACCGACCCGACCGCCCTCTGGCCCGGCGTCGTCGCGGTACGGGCGTCAGCCGAGGACCTCCCGAAGCGGTCGAGCCACCTCTCGTTCGATCGCCTCCACCCCCGCCGGCCCCTGCGCGGGCACCATCGCCAGGACGATCTCGCTCGCGCCCGCCCGGGCGAAGGCGAGTCCTCCCTCGACGGCCGCCCGACGGTCTGCCGCCGTCGTGCCGCAGGTCACCTGGCCGACGAGGGCGAGGCTCCCCGGATCGCGGCCGACCGCCTCGCAGGCCGCTCGCAGGGCATCGCGCCGATCGACGAAGTAGGCGACGTCGCCCGCGGCCACGCCCGGCAGGAGCCAGCCGTCGGCGAGCCGGGCGGCGAGGGCGATGCCCCGGCGGCGCTGACCACCCAGGTAGATCGGTGGCCCACCCGGCGTCAGCGGCGGCGGTTCGTTCGTCGCCCGGTCGAGTGGGTAGTAGGGATCGGGCCGGGTCACTCCGGGTGGCGTCGCGGCGGCCGGCGAGAAGAGGGCCTTGAGGACCTCGACGGCGCTCTCGAAGCGGTCGAAGCGCTCGGGCATCGGCGGCAAGGGAATCCCGAACTGGGCGTGCTCCCCCTCGTGCCAGCCGGCACCGAGGCCGAGGATGAAGCGGCCACCGGTGGCGTGGTCGAGGACGGTCGCCGCCTTGGCCAGGACGGCCGGGTGGCGAAAGGTGTTGGCGAGGACGGCATGGCCGATCCAGCGCCCCGGCACGTGGTGGGCGAGGGCGGCGGCGAGGGTCAAGGCTTCGAAGCTCGGGCCCCAGCGGTCGCCGGAGAGGTCGGTCAGGTGGTCGTTCAGCCAGATACCGTCGAAGGCATCCGAGGCGCCGATCCGAGCCCAGGTGGCATCCAGGGTCGGCCAGTCGACCCGCTGCGGCGAGGTCTTGATCGAGATCCGGACCGTCATCGGCCGAGGACGGCCGGTCCGACCGCCGCCCTGCCCGCTCGCCGGCGGACGGCCGTCGCGGCCATCCCTCGAGCGGTCGGCGTCCCGCCTCGGGGCGCGGCATCGGGCCTGCGCCGACAGGCGGGCTTCGCCTCCATCCCTCAGCCGAGCGGGTGGGCCGCCCGGAGCCGGGCGCCGGTCGTGACCGCACCCTCCGAGGCCGACGAGACGAGGGCGGCGTACTTGGCGAGGGCGCCGCTCGGGTAGCGGGGCGCCGGCGGTCGCCAGGCGGCCCGTCGGCGCTCGAGCTCGGCCGGGTCGACGAGGAGGTCGAGCCGCTTCGCGTCGACGTCGATCTCGATGAGGTCGCCGTCCTCGACGAGGGCGATCGGACCGCCGAGGGCTGCCTCGGGCGCGACGTGGCCGATCATGAGCCCGTGGGTCCCGCCGGAGAAGCGGCCGTCGGTGAGGAGGGCGACCTCGGGCCCCAGCCCCTCCCCGACGAGGGCGGCGGTGACGCTGAGCATCTCCTGCATCCCCGGGCCGCCGACGGGGCCCTCGTAGCGGATGACGATGACGTCGCCGGGTCGGATCTGCTGGTTCTTCACCGCCTCGAAGCAGGCCGGCTCGGAATCGAAGACCCGGGCCGGGCCGCGGTGGTAGCGCCGCTCGTGTCCGGCCAGCTTGATGACGCAACCGTCCGGAGCGAGGCTCCCGCGCAGGATCGTCAGGCCGCCGACGGGCTTGAGCGGCCGCTCGATGGGCACGACGACCTCCTGGCCCGGGGTTTCGACGGCGGCCGCCGCGATCTGGGCGATGGTCCGCCCATCGACGGTCCGGCAGCCGCCGTGGAGGAGGTCGCGCTTGAGGAGCTCGCGCATGACGA
>DAOTYQ010000155.1:0-30243 GCA_034434735.1 Chloroflexota bacterium | reverse complement strand
CTCCACCAGCGGCTCTCGAAGAAGGAGGCCTGGAACAAGGCCATCGAGGCGCTCCGGGCGGTTGGGATCAACAACCCGGAGCGGCGGGTGAAGCAGTACCCCCACGAACTGTCGGGCGGGATGCGGCAGCGGGTCATGATCGCCATGGCCCTCTCCTGCGACCCGAAGCTCCTCATCGCCGACGAGCCGACGACCGCCCTCGACGTGACGATCCAGGCCCAGATCCTCGAGCTCATCAAGGACGTCCAGGATCGGACGGGGACGGCCCTCATGCTCATCACCCACGACCTCGGCGTCGTCGCCGAGACCGTCCACGACGTCCTCGTCATGTACGCCGGGCGGATCGTCGAGACCGGGACGGTCGAGGACGTCCTCCTGGCACCGAAGCACCCCTACACCGAGGGTCTCCTCCGCTCGATCCCGTCGCGGGGGATGAAGGGGCAGCGGCTGAACGTGATCAAGGGGACGGTCCCGAACCCCTTCAACATGCCGAAGGGCTGCAACTTCGCGCCGCGCTGCCCGTACGCCTTCGAGCCCTGCGCCGAGTACGATCCCCGGATCGAAGACGCGAACCCGCCGGACGTCGCCTGCTGGCTCTACACGCCGGCGCCCGGCTCGCCCGTTCCGCCGCGAGTACGGCCGCGGCGGCCGGTGGAGGTGGGGGCGTGACCGGGGCGGCCGGAGCCGGCCGGTCGGGCTCGGTGGGATCGGCGTCGGGAGCCGAGCCCCTCGTCGTCGTCGAGCACCTCGTCAAGTACTACCCGATCTTGGGCGGCCTCTTGCGCCGCAAGATCGGCGATGTGAAGGCCGTCGACGACGTCTCCTTCGAGATCTACCGGGGCGAGGTCTTCGGCCTCGTCGGGGAGTCCGGCTGCGGCAAGTCGACCCTCGGCAAGACCCTCCTCCGCCTCCAGCCGCCGACGGCGGGGCGGGCGACCATCGCCGGCGAGGACATCTTCAGCAAGCGGGGCGCGGAGCTGAAGCGGCTCCGACGCCGGATGCAGATCATCTTCCAGGATCCCATCGGCTCACTGAACCCGCGGATGCCGATCAGCGACATCATCGGCGAAGGGCTCCTGGCCCAGGCCGACGAGGAGAACGGCTGGAAGGATCGCAAGATCCGCGACAAGCGGGTCGAGGACTATCTCGAGGCCGTCGGGCTGCGACGCGACTACACCCGCCGCTACCCGCACGAGTTCTCGGGTGGCCAGCGGCAGCGGATCGGGATCGCCCGCGCCCTCGCCCTCGACCCCGAGTTCGTCGTCTGCGACGAGCCGGTCTCGGCCCTCGACGTGTCGATCCAGAGCCAGATCCTCAACCTCCTCCTCGATCTCCGGCGCGAGTTCAACCTCACCTACCTCTTCATTGCCCACAACCTCTCGGTCGTCCAGTACATCAGCGACCGGGTCGGGGTCATGTACCTCGGCAAGATCGTCGAGCTCGCCGACGTCAGCGAGCTCTACACGCGGCCGCGTCACCCGTACACCATCGCCCTCTTGTCGGCCGTCCCCGATCCCGATCCCCGGGTCCGCAAGAAGCGGATCGTCCTCAAGGGCGACGTCCCGAGTCCGGCCGCGCCGCCGCCCGGCTGTCGGTTCCACACCCGCTGCTGGCTTCGCGAGCGCCTCGGCAATCCCGAGAACTGCGCGACGGAGGAGCCGCCGCTCCGGGCCATCGCGCCCGGCCACCGGGTCGCCTGCCACTGGGCCGAGGCGGTGCCCGAGGACGTCGTCGCGGCGGCCGTGCCGGCGGTGCCGCCGCCGCCTGCTCCGGTCGGGGCCGCGTCGCCCTCGGTGTCGGCGGTCTCCGCACCGGCATCCGGTCTGGGCGGCCCGTCCGGCGGCGTCGGTACTGGCTAGCGGGCTCGCCCGTGGCACCCGGTCTCCGTGAGCGCGCGGCGGCCGCCTGCCTGCCCGGCCGCCGAGCTGGCTGGGGCCGCGGCACCCCGGTCGTTCATTCAGCCCGTGAATGGCTGGCAGGCGCGGCGTTGCCAGCCATACCCGTCCGGCCCGTCGGCGGCGAGGGGCCCCCGTGCCGTGGCCGCCCGCGGCGCCGCGAACGGCCCGTCCTTCTCGTTTACTCACCGGGGGAGTGAGCGAGGAACCCGAGCCGCGTTTTGTGCAACTGCCCGAGCGTGGCCAGGGACCGGACCGGCGCCGAACTGTTCGCGGTACTCCCCAGGCGAGTAAACGACAAGACCGATCTTCTCGCTCACTCACCGGGTGAGTAATCGTCGCCCTTTCGGCGCCTCGCGAGACCGGCCTACTCACTCCGTGAGTAAGCGCAACGGTTGGGCCGGCGGTGGTCGCCCTGCGCTGCTCGGGAGTCGAGCGCAAATCCCAGCACTCGGGGCACTCCTCCTGGTGGGCCCGGCCCGGGCCGCAGGGCGCCAGCCGGGCTGACGGCCGGCGCCACAGTGAGTAGGATGTCGGAACTCGCAGCCCGCCTGCCGACGGCCGGGCTGCCCGACCGAGCCCCGATCGTGCCGGCGATCGGGCAGTCATGGAGGAGGAGTGACGCATGATCCGACGTCCATTTGCCGTCCTCGCCGCGGCCGCCCTGATCGTGGCCGCCTGCGGTGGCGCGGCGTCACCGACGCCGGCCGCCTCGCCGACCCCCGGCGCCTCGGCCCCGGCTTCCGAGGCGCCCCCGTCCGGCCAGCCGAAGTCTGGCGGGACGCTCGTCGTCGCCCTGCCGGGCGACATCACCCGGACCGACCCGGCCCTCATCGACGACAGCAACAGCTCGTACGTCATGACCCAGGTCATGGAGGGCCTCGTCGCCCTGAAGCCCGGGACGACGTCGGAGATCGTCCCGGCCCTGGCCGAGAGCTGGACCCTCTCGCCCGACGGCAGGACGTACACGTTCAAGCTCCGCCAGGGGGTCAAGTTCCACGACGGAACTGACTTCGACGCCGAGGCCGTGAAGTTCAACTACGACCGCTGGAAGAATTTCCCGACCGAGCTCCAGGACTACAGCTACTACGCCGGGGCGGTGTTCGGCGGTTACGGCGACACTTCGAACATCGCAGCGGTCGACGTCGTCGACCCGTTCACCGTCTCGATCACCCTCAAGCAGCCGAACTCCAGCTTCCTGCTCGCTCAGACCCTGACCGTCTTCGCCATCAGCAGCCCGACGGCGCTGCGGGCCGGCAAGGCCGACAACAGCGAGACCGACGTCAGCAAGATCGCCTACGCCCAGGGTGGGCCGCCGGCGATGGTCGGGACCGGACCCTTCAAGTTCAAGGAGTGGGTCGTCGGCGACCACGTGACCGTCGAGCGGAACCCCGACTACTGGAACAAGGACGCGGTCCCGTACCTCGACGCCATCGTCTTCCGGCCCGTGGCCGAGGAGGCCCAGCGACTCAACGGCCTCGCCTCGAAGGAGCTCGACTTCGCCCAGGTGGTCGCGCCGGTCGACATCGCCACCATCCGCCAGAACCCGGAGCTCCAGGTCATCGACCGCGGCGAGTCCTGCAACATCGCCCAGATCTCGATGAACCACAAGTACACCCCGATCAACAACAAAAAGATCCGCGAGGCGATCGCCTACGCCGTCAACAAGCAGTACCTCATCGACACCTTCTACGCCGGTCTCGCCGTCCCGGCCGACAACTGGATGCCCCTCAACACCCTTCACGCCAAGCCCCTCAACCTGCCGACCTACGATCCCGACAAGGCGCGCCAACTCATCGCCGAGTCGGGCGTCACCGACCTGACCATCGACTTCTACTACCCGTCCGATGTGACCCGGCCGTACATGCCCGACCCGAAGGGGATCTTCGAGGCGATCACCTCCGACCTGGAGGCGGTCGGCTTCACCATCGTGCCCCACACCGAGACGTGGCGGCCCGACTACCTCGACCACGAGTACGCCGGCAACTTCGAGATGTGGCTTCTGGGCTGGACCTGCGACTGGGCCGGGCCCGACAACTTCCTCAAGACGGCCTTCTTCGGCTACGTCGACGGCGAGCCGTCGACCGAGTTCGCCTACCGAAACGACGAGCTCGACAAGACCATGAACGACGCCCTCGCGGCGACCGACGAGGCGACGGCGAAGGCGCTTTGGGAGAAGGCCCAGGACCTCATCCGGGCCGACATGCCGACGGTGCCGCTCGTCAACTCGACCCCGCCGGCGGCGGCTCGGGCCGACGTCAAGGGCTTCGTCGGCTCCGGCAACCTGACCGAGTACTTCAACACGGTCTGGCTCGACCGCTGAGCGCCCGTGCTGGTCTCGGCTCCAGCACCGCATCGGACACCTCCGGGGCCTTCGGGCCCCGGAGGTGATTTGGACCCTCGTCGATGATCCGCTACATCGTCCGCCGCCTCCTCGGGGCGATCCCGGTCCTGTTCGGGCTCTCGGTCGTCCTTTTCGCCTTCGTCCATCTCCTGCCCGGCGATCCCTGCAGCGCCATCCTCGGCCAGCACCGAACCGAGGCCGCCTGCGCCAGGCTCCGGGCGAACCTCGGCCTCGACGACCCGCTCTACGTCCAGTACCTCTCGTATCTGGGTGGGCTCCTGCGGGGCGATCTCGGCGCCTCGGTCATCAACAACAAGCCGTTCCTCGACGAGTTCCTCGTCCGCTTCCCCGGCACCATCGAACTCACGGTCGGGGCCCTCGCCTTCGCCGTCGGGCTCGGCATCCCCCTGGGCCGCCTCGCCGCTCGCCACGCCCAGGGCTGGCTCGACGGGGTCGTCACCGCCATCAGCCTCTTCGGGATCAGCATTCCGGTCTTCGTTCTCGGCCTCGTCCTCGTCGTCATCTTCGGGGTCGGCCTCGGCTGGCTGCCGACCCAGGGCCGGATCGACGCCCGACTCCGCTTCGAGAGCGTCACGAACTTCATGCTCGTCGACACGCTCCTCGCCGGGCGGCTCGACCTCTTCGTCGACGCCGTCCGCCACCTCATCCTGCCGTCCATCGCCCTCGGCTCGATCCCCCTCGCCATCATCACCCGGATCACGCGGGCGTCGGTCATCGAGGTCAGCCACGAGGACTACGTCCGGACGGCTCGGGCGAAGGGTCTCGCCGAGCGCCGGGTCGACGAGCGGCACATCATGCGGAACGCCTGGCTGCCGGTGACGACGGTCATCGGCCTCCAGGTCGGCGGCCTCCTGGCCGGGGCGGTCCTGACCGAGACGGTCTTCGTCTGGAACGGGGTCGGCCGCTGGGTCGTCGACGCCATCGGGAACCGTGACCTCACCATCGTCCAGTCGACGATCCTCGTCTTCGCCCTCATCTTCCTCATCGTGAACCTCATCGTCGACATCGGCTACGCGTTCTTGAACCCGAGGATCCGCTACTCGTGACCCGACCCACCGCCCCGAGTCTCTCCATCGGCCGCCGCGGCCGCGGCACCGATGCCCGGGTGAGTCGCGGCCTCTGGGCCGACGCCGCCCGGCGGCTGCTCCGCAACCGGCCCGCCCTCGTCGGTCTCGCCCTCGTCGCCGTCTTCGTCGCGGCCGCCGTCGCCGCGCCGGCCCTCGCCCCCTACGGGCCGTACGAACGAGCCGGGGGTCAGCTCGAGCCACCGAGCGCCGTCCATCCCTTCGGGACCGACCTCCTCGGGCGGGACGTCTTCAGCCGCGTCCTCTTCGGGGCCCAGATCAGCCTCCAGGTCGGCGTCGTCGCCGTCCTCCTCGCCCTCCTCTCCGGCGGCGTCATCGGGGCCCTCGCGGGCGGCTTCGGGGGCTGGGTCGATGCGGCCCTCATGCGCCTCACCGACGTCCTCCTCGCCATCCCGGGCATCCTCCTCGCCATCGGCGTCGTCGCCTGGCTGGGGCGGGGGATGCCGCAACTCATGCTCGCCATCGCCGTGACATACACGCCGATCTTCGCCCGGCTCCTGCGCGGCTCGCTCCTCGCCCTCCGGGAGGTCGACTACGTCGTCGCGGCGCGCTCCATCGGCGCCTCGCCGCTCCGGATCCTGACCCGGCACATGCTCCCGAACGCCATCAGCCCGCTCATCGTCCAGGCGACCCTCGTCCTGGCGACCGCCATCATCGACATCGCGGGGCTCGGCTTTCTCGGCCTCGGGCCGCCGGATCCGCGGACGCCAGAGTGGGGGACGATGCTCGTCGACGCGCGGCGCTTCCTCCAGACGGCGCCGCACATCGTCTTCTTCGTCGGCGGCGCCATCGTCGTCTCGGCTATCGGCTTCAACCTCCTGGGGGACGGGCTGCGGGAGTCCCTCGACCCGCGCCTGAAGCGCTGAGGGCGTGGGTGGGATGGCGATCGACGCGCAGGGGCCGAAGGGGCCGATCGCCTCGGTCGGGTCGTCCGGGTCCGCTGGGTCCGGCTGGTCGGCCGGGCCACTCGGGTCGACCGCCTCGGGCGGGTCGGCTGGCGCCGCTGGGCACCCCCTCCTCGAGGTCCGCGACCTCGTGGTCCGCTTCCGGACGGCCGACGGGACGATCCACGCCGTGAACGGGGTGAGCTTCGACCTCGAGGCCGGCGAGCGGCTCGGTCTGGTCGGTGAATCGGGCTCCGGGAAGAGCGTCATGAACCTCGCCCTCATCCGCCTTCTTCCGAAGCCGGCGGGTCGAATCGAAGGCGGCAGCGTCCGCTTCGACGGCCGCGACCTCCTCGCCCTCCGCGAGGAGGAGGTTCGGGACATCCGAGGTCGGGACATCGCCATGATCTTCCAGGACCCGATGACGTCCCTCAACCCGGTCCTGACCATCGAGGAACAGCTCGTCGAGACGATCGCCGCCCACCGCCCGGTGAGTCGGGCCGAGGCACGGGGGCGGGCGATCGAGCTGCTCCGGATGGTTGGCATCCCGAACCCGGAGGCGCGGCTCCGGAGCTACCCGCACCAGTTCTCGGGCGGGATGCGCCAGCGGGTCATGATCGCCATGGCCCTCGCCCTCGAGCCGAAGATCCTCATCGCCGACGAGCCCACGACGGCCCTCGACGTGACGATACAGGCCCAGGTCCTCGAGCTCCTCCGGCGGCTCACCGAGGAACACCGGACGGCCCTCATCCTCATCACCCACGACCTCGGCGTCGTGGCCGGGATGACCGACCGGGTCGCGGTCATGTATGCCGGCTTCATCGTCGAGACGGCGGCCACGGCCGACCTCTTCGCTCGACCGGCCCACCCGTACACGGTCGGCCTCCTCCACTCGATCCCCCGGGTCGACGAACGGGACGGGGAGGAGCTCATCCCCATCGAAGGACGGCCGCCCGACATGCGGGAGCTCCCGGTTGGCTGCCCGTTCGCGCCGCGGTGCGCCTGGCGGCTGGCGGTCTGCTGGGAGGCGAACCCGGGGCTCGAGCCGGTCGTCGGACCGTCGGCCTTGGGGCCGGTCGCGGCGGCGGGTCGGCGGGCGGTCCATCTGACGGCCTGTCACAACCCACCGACCGTGGATGAGGGGCGGGTCGGGCGGCCGCTCCGGAGCGGGTTCCGGCCAGCGCCGCCGCCCGAGGGGCGAGTCGACGAGCTGGGAACCGCTGCCGGTGGATCGGCCGATGCCGGTGGGGACGCGGCTGGAGGCGGTCGATGAGCGGGCTGGGCGCCGACGGGCTTCGAGCCCCGAGCGCCGCGCGGGCGGGCGACGGTGCGGCGCGGGCGGGCGACGGTGCGGCGCGGGTCGGCGACGGCGCGGCGCGGGCGGGCGGCGGCCTCGAGCGGGAGCTCCTCGTCGTCGAGGATCTCGTCGTCCACTTTCCGATCCGGGTCGGCATCATCGTCGAGCGCCACGTCGGCGACGTCCGCGCCGTCGACGGGATCAGCTTCTCGCTGCGACGAGGCGAGACGCTCGGCCTCGTCGGGGAGTCGGGCTGCGGGAAGAGCACGACGGGGCGGGCCATCGTCCGGCTCCTCCGACCGACGGCCGGGCGGATCGTCTTCGACGGGGTCGACGTCGGTCGGCTCGAGGGCGAGCCGCTCCGCCGGATCCGGCGCCGGATGCAGATGATCTTCCAGGATCCATACGCCTCCCTGAACCCGCGGATGACGGCCGGCGCCATCGTCGGCGAGCCGCTCGAGATCCACGGCTGGGGGACGGCCCGGGAGCGCCGGGAGCGGGTCCGAGAGCTGCTCTCCCTCGTCGGCCTCGATCCCGAGTACGGGGTCCGCTACCCCCACGAGTTCTCGGGCGGGCAGCGGCAGCGGATCGGGGTCGCCCGGGCCATCGCCCTGGAGCCGGACCTCATCGTCGCCGACGAGCCGATCAGCGCCCTCGACGTGTCGATCCAGGCCCAGATCCTGAACCTCCTCGGACGGCTCCAGGACCGGCTCGGCCTGACCTACCTCTTCATCGCCCACGACCTCTCGGCCGTCCGCCACGTCAGCGACCGGATCGCGGTCATGTACCTCGGTCAGATCGTCGAGCTCGGGCCGGCCAGGGAACTCAACGGCGCCCCCCTGCACCCGTACACCGTCGCCCTCCTTTCGGCGGTTCCGATCCCGGACCCGGCCGTCGAGGCCCGCCGGCGGCGGATCATCCTGACCGGGGACGTGCCCTCGCCGGTCAGCCCTCCGCCGGGCTGTCGGTTCCACACCCGCTGCTGGCTCCGCGAGCGGCTCGGAAACCCCGAGCGCTGCCAGAGCGAGGCGCCGGCCCTCCGGGAGCTGGCGCCCAGCCACCTCGTCGCCTGCCACTTCGCCGAGCGGGTCGACGGCTCGGCCGAACAGCGCCAGGCGACGGGGCAAGCGACGGGGTAGGGGAGGAGGCGGAGGAGTCGAGGCGCCGACGGCGGGGCGAGGCGATCCCGTCCGACGATCGAGGCGCTTCCGGCGCGGAACGAGGGGATCTGACCCTTGGTCGGGCCGCCGCCCCGCCAGCCGCCCCCGGCGGGGACCGACTAGACTCGGACCGTGCAGCCGACGGCCCTTCGGATCGCCCTCGCCCAGATCGCCCCGCGGCTCGGTCAGCTCGAGGCGAACCTCGCCCGCCACCTCGAGCTCGTCGAGGCCGCCCGCGAACAGGGCGCCGGCCTCGTCGTCTTCCCCGAGCTCGGCCTGACCGGCTACCTGCTCCAGGACCTCGCCGCCGACGTCGCGCTCCGCCTCGACGACCCACGCCTCGGTCGCCTCGTCGCGGCGAGCCGGGACCTCTCGGTCGTCGCCTCCTTCGTCGAGGAATCGGCCGACCATCGGCTCTTCATCGCGGCCGCCCTCTTCGAGGACGGGCGGATCGTCCACGTCCACCGCAAGTGCTACCTGCCGACGTACGGCCTCTTCGACGAGCGGCGCTTCTTCGCCGCCGGCGACGCGATCCGGGCCGTCCCGTCGCGGCTCGGGGTCGGGGTCGGCCTGGCGGTGTGCGAGGACTTCTGGCACCTGGCCGTGCCCGCCCTCCTCGCCCTCGACGGTGCCCAGCTCCTCGTCAACGTGTCCTCGTCGCCGGGTCGCGATCTGGCGGCCACGAACGAGGTCGGGCTCGGGACCGCCGCCTCGTGGCGGACGCTCATGCGGACCTACGCCCAGCTGACGACCTCGTTCATCGTCTACTGCAACCGGGTCGGCGTCGACGAGTCGATCTCCTTCTGGGGCGGCTCCGAGGTCATCGCCCCGTCCGGGGCCCCGGTCTTCACCGCCCCCCTCTACGACGAAGGGCTCTACTGCGTCGACGTCGACCTCGCCGACGTCCGCCGCGAGCGGATCGCCCTGCCCCTCCTCCGGGACGAGCGGCCGGAGCTCGTCGTCCGCGAGCTCGAGCGGATCATCGCCGAGCGGGCCGGGCTCGCCGTCGACACGACCGGCGAGGTGGGGCCGGAGGGCGTCGACCTCCACGCCGGTCTGCCGCTCCCGGGGAGGAGCCGACGGTGAGCGACCCCGCGCCGAGCGGCGAACCCCTCTTCGAGCTGCCGGCCGAGCTCGCCATCGACACCGGCGTCGCCCGACGGGTCATCGCCGAGTTCATCCGCGGCCAGCTCCGCCAGGCTGGCTTCGAGCGGGCCGTCCTGGGGCTGTCGGGCGGGATCGACTCGAGCCTCGTCGCCTACCTGACCGCCGAGGCCATCGGGCCGGAGCGGCTCCTCTGCGTCCTCATGCCGTACCGGACCTCGTCGCCGGCATCGCGGTCCGACGCCGAGGAGGTCGTCCGGCGGCTCGGCTGCCACTCGACGGTCGTCGACATCACGCCGATGGTCGATGGCTACTTCGGGCGCCCGGCCGAGGGTGGGGGGCCGGCCGTCCTGGGCGCCCTCGGGGCTGCTGGCCTGGAGGCGAGCCCGCTCCGGCGGGGGAACTTCGCTGCCCGGACTCGGATGGCCGTCCTCTACGACCACTCGGTCACCTTCGGCGGCCTCGTCGTCGGGACCGGCAACAAGACCGAGACGCTCATCGGCTACACGACCGTCTTCGGCGACAACGCCTGCGCCTTCAACCCGATCGGCGATCTCTACAAGAGCCAGGTCCGCCAGCTGGCGGTGGCGGTGGGCGTCCCCGAGCAGATCATCCGAAAGGCCCCCTCGGCCGACCTCTGGCCCGGCCAGACCGACGAGGGCGAGGCGGGCTTTTCCTACCCGGTCCTCGACCGGCTCCTCTACTGGATGATCGACCGGCGGCGGAGCCACGACGAGCTCGTCGCCATGGGCTTCGAGCGGGCGATGGTCGAGCGGGTCGAGCGGATGGTCGCCGCCTCCGAGTTCAAGCGCCAGGTGCCGCCGATCGCGAAGCTCGGGCCGCGGACGGCCGGCGTCGATTACCTCTATCCGCGGCGGCGGCCGGGCTCCGCCCGGACGTGAGCCCGTCCCGACCGTGAGCTCGACCGGGCGGGTCGCGGCAGACGACCGGGGGCGCCTCTACGTCGTCGCGACCCCGATCGGGAACCTCGAGGACGTGACGCTCCGGGCCCTCGCCGTCCTCCGCGCCGTCCCCCTCGTCGCCGCCGAGGACACCCGCCTGACGCGGCGGCTCTTGGCGCGGCACGGGATCCGGACCCGGCTCGTCAGCTTCCACGCCCGAAACGCCGACCGGCGGCTGCCGGAGCTGCTCGCCCACCTCGAGGCGGGCGCCGACCTCGCCCTCGTGACCGACGCCGGGACGCCCGGCATCTCCGACCCCGGCGAGGAGCTCGTCTCGGCCTGGGCCCGGGCCGGCGGGACCGTCGTGCCGATCCCGGGCCCCTCGGCCGTCGTCGCCGCCGTCTCGGCCGCCGGGATCGCCGGGCCGCGCTGGGTCTTCGAGGGCTTTCTGCCCCGCCGCGGTCGCGAACGCCGCGAGCGGCTCGCCCGGCTCGCCGCCGACGAGCGTGGCGCCGTCGTCTTCGAGGCTGCGAACCGCCTCGCGGCGACCCTCGCCGACCTCGCCGCCGCCTGCGGGCCGGACCGAGCGGCGGCCGTCTGCCGGGAGCTGACGAAGCTCCACGAGGCCATCGAGCGGGGCCCCTTGGGCACGCTCGCCGAGCGGGCCACCCGGGGCGAGATCCCGCCCCGAGGCGAGGTCGTCATCGTCGTCGGGGCCCGGCGTGGCGAGGGTCGAGCGGCCGAAGCGCGGGGCAGGGAAGCCCAGAAGCGGACCGCCGCCGAGGGCGGCGAGCTGGCGGTGGCCGATGCCCTCCAGGGCCGAGCTGTCCCCCGTCCAGCTGGCGTCGAAGTCGAGGGCGGCGCGCCGTCGCCCGCCGATGCCCTCGCCGCCGCCCGGGCAGCGGTCGAGCGGCTCGTCGCCGAGGGCCACTCGAGGCCGGCCGCGGCCCGAGCGATTGCCCGTCGAACGGGCCTGTCGCGCCGCGAGCTCTATCGGCCGGAGGGGTAGGGCGGCTCTGCGGGCCCGAACCGTCGGCGGCAGGGACGGCCCGACGGGACCTGCGACGTCCCGTCGGGCCGCGGGCAGGAGGGGGTGGGGGATGCAGCGGGTGTCGGCAGTCGTCAGGCGAGGACCTCCTCGGCCAGCTCGTCGGTCTCGGCGGCCGGCTCGTCCTCCTCGTCCTCCTCGTCCCCAGCGGACGCGCCGTCGCCGCGGGAGTCGATGAGCCCGTACTCGGCCGCCTGGGCCTCGAGGGCCTGGGCCGCCGTTTCGGCCGCGTAGTCCTTCTTCCGGCGACCCGAAAGCATTTCCACCTGGCTGGCGACGATCTCGGTCTTCCAGTGCCGACGGCCCTGGTCGTCGTCCCAGGTTCGGGTCTGGATCCGGCCCTCGATGGCGACCTGCTGGCCCTTGCCGAGGTAGCGGCCGCAGATCTCGGCGAGGCGATCCCAGGTGACGATGGTGTGGTACTCGGCGCGCTCCTTGCCGTTGCCGGTGTACTCGTTCGTGGCGACGTTGAAGGTCGTCACGCTCTTGCCCGAGGCGAGCACCCGAAGCTCGGGGTCGCGGGTCAGGCGCCCGGTCAGGAGGACCTTGTTCACGGGTCCGTTCTCCTCTGCTGCCCGGACGGGAGGGCCGTCCGGCTCTTCCTTGCTCGGCGGGTCCGATGCTCGGCGGGCGACGGTGAGAAGAGCGGCCGGCCCCGGCGGTGCGGCCACGGCGGGCGGCGGATCGGCGAGGCCGGCGGTCCTTCGGCGGGCGATGGCGACGCTAGCAGATCCGACTTAGCGGTCAGTTACCGGGCCGAGCCGGGCCGCAGATTGATGCTGGGTCCGGTCAGCCGTCCCTGCGACCGCCAGCCGCCGATGATCGAGAGGCGCCGGGGCCGCAGATCGACTGGGGTCTGGTCCGGTCGGGCCGACCCGGCTCGAGGGCTCGAGCGGGCCTCGGGAGCAGCGTGTGCTTGGCGGAGCGGGGCGGACGGCTCGACGACGCCGGGTTCTGGACAGGGGTCGCCGTCCTGCCGCCCGTCGTCGCTGGCGCTCTCATCGCGGCTGCGCTCATGGGGCCATTGGTGCGATCGGTGATGGCCCGTGGGGGCTGACACCGGGCGCTCGGGCGCCGGGCTACGGCTCGCATCCACTCGGGCGCCGGGCTACCGCTCGTCTGCGTGAGGCCGTTCGGCCGGTACTTCGCCGCCGGGAGCGATGGTGTCGCCAACGGGCCAGGTCGATCCAAGCGGCGCGCGAAGCCAGTCGGCCGCTGGACGCGTCGCCCTGGCCGAACACAACGACGCTCCGGGTCCACTCCATGCAGGGGGGGTGTCGCCCTGGCCGAACAGAACCGCGTTGCGGGTTCATTCCGTGCCGGATCTGTCGCCCTGGCCGAACAGAACGTCCATCCGGGGTGGCTGACTGCCGGACGCGTCGCCGTGGCCGAACACTTCGCGGGTCTGGCCGCAGCGTCTGCTCGAGATGACGGCGTGGGCGAACAAAACAGGTGCCGGCTGTCGCCCGAGTGCCGAGATGTTCGCTCACGCCGACGCGGCGAGCGCCGGCGAACGGGCCGACCTCGAGATGTTCGCTCACGCCGACGCGCCAGCCTCGGATCGCCGCCCGAGTGACGAGATGTTCGCCGACGGCGACGCGCCCGGCGGTCCTCGGGCCCGAAGCCGCGAGATGTTCGCTCACGCCGACGCGGCGAGCGCCGGCGAACGGGCCGACCTCGAGATGTTCGCCCAGGCCGACACGGCGCACACCACACCGCACCTCAGCCGCCCCGCCCGGCGGCAGCAGGCCGAGCACGTGTCGAAGCGGAGCGAATCTGTCAGCTCAACTGCCGCGTGATTCTGTCAGTCGCTGGTAGAGCTTGCGGTCCCGCCGGACCCGTCTCCAGGGGTGATCGGCCGGCGGGCTCCAGGGGATCGTAGCCGGTGACGGGACGAGACTCGGTCCGGCCCGGCGGACGTCGAGCGCCCGGAGCTGGCCCGGATCGGGCGGGGCGGGTCCGGCGGCGAGCTCCCGCTCGCCATCGAAGGCGACGATCGAGCCGTCGAGCCGGACGTGGACCTCGACTCGCTTGCCGGCATAGTTTGCGGGTCCGGTCCCTCTGGGGAGCTGGAGGACCTGCCCGGCGAGGCGGATCGTGTGGTCCCTGGCGACCTTGCGGGTGTACTTGAAGACGAAGACCCGATCGAGGTTGACGCTGGCCGGGACGGGCCGCCAGGCCGGGACCGGATCGGCGGCCGGGACGGCGAAGCGCGCGTTGTGGCGGGCGAGGAACGACGGGAGGAAGCCATTCGCCCCGGTGAGGTCGGTGACCCCGGCGAGCCGGAGCTCGACGACGAGCCGGTCCTGGAACGTCCCCCACAACCGCTCGATCCGACCCTTGGCCTGGGGGGACCGGGCCGGGATCGAGTCGATCCCGAGCTCGACGAGGGCCCGGCCGACCTGACTCAGCGATCCCGGATCGGGGGATCCGTCGTCGCCGCCCCGGCGCCGGTTCGGCGGCTCGAAGGCGCCGTGACGATCGCGATAGACGGCATCGGGGATCCCCTTCGTCGTGACGACGTCGCGGAGGAGGCCGAGATAGCCCGCGCTGTCCTCCTGCTCGCGAAAGCACGCCGCCACCACCATCCCGGTCGCGTCGTCGATGGCGCCGAGGAGGCTGAGCGGTTGGCCCCGGCCTTCGAGCCAGTCGTGGGGGCTGCCGTCGAGCTGGAGGAGGAGACCCTCGGCCGGCATGCGGGGCCGGCGGCTCCGGTGCTTGGGCGCCCGCCGCCGGCGGGTGCTCCCGATCCCCTCGGCGCGGAGGATCGCCCGGACGCTCTCACGGCTCATCACGATCCCCTCTCGCTCGGCGAGCAGCTCCTGGTAGTGGGTGTCGTTCACCTCCCTGTACGTCGTCCGGTGCAGCTCGACGACCCGAGCCCGGACCCCCGGGTCGATCCGGTGGCTGGACGGCCGACCGCGGTTGCCGTGGACGAGGCCAGCCGGGCCGCGCTTCGCATACGCGGCCCGCAGGCGCCAGAGCTGCCGCTCCGAGAGGCCGAGCCGCTCGGCACCCTGAGCCATCGAGAGCTCGCCCTGGAGGATCTTCGTCAGGACCCACACTCGTTGCTGCTCCGTGGCGGTCATCGTGATCGTCGTCTCCATCTCGGAAGACTGACAGATTCACGTTGCCGTTAGCCCTGACAGATTCACTTGGCTACGAGAGCAGCAGGCCGAGCACGCCCATCCCCCTTGCTATACTCCGTGCGTCCTCGACAACCGCGGCCGAACCCCGCAGAGGAAGCAGGAGGGAGCGTTGCCCGAGGAAGGCGCGACGTTCGCCCCGTGAGACGGACGAGCACCTTCGACGACCCAAGCCGGCCGACGGGCCGACCAAGGGGGTCGTGTAACCAGGTCCCGGGCTTCCGAGCCGCGGGTCTTTTCATTTCAGCCACCGGACCGAGCGGAGGACCCACCGGACCGAGCGGAGGACCCCGATGCCGGCGACGGTGATCGTCGGCCTCCAGTGGGGCGACGAAGGGAAAGGCAAGACGACCGACTTCTTGGCCGAGCAGGTCGCCATGGTCGTCCGCTACCAAGGTGGCGACAACGCCGGCCACACCGTCGTCCTCGGGGGCGAGGTCTTCAAGCTCCACCTCGTCCCCTCGGGCGTCCTCTACCCCCACATCACCTCGGTCATCGGGCCCGGCGTCGTCGTCAATCCGGCGACCCTCATCGCCGAGCTCGACGAGCTCACCGCGCGGGGCGTCAACGTCGACAAGGTCCGGGTCAGCCGAGCGGCCCACGTCATCATGCCCTACCACATCGCCCTCGATCGCGCCTCGGAGGCCCGGCTCGGGGCGGCGAAGGTGGGGACGACGGGGCGGGGGATCGGGCCTGCCTACGCCGATCGGGCAGCCCGGATCGGGCTCCGGATGGAGGACCTC
This sequence comes from Chloroflexota bacterium, assembly GCA_034434735.1. Classification (GTDB taxonomy): domain Bacteria; phylum Chloroflexota; class Limnocylindria; order Limnocylindrales; family CSP1-4; genus BPIH01. The sequence goes on along the minus strand of DAOTYQ010000155.1, from coordinate 14,614 downwards.
CTCGAGCCCGACGTCGTCCGTCGCAAGCTCGAGCGGATCCTGCCCGAGAAGAACGCTCTCCTCAGCGGCGTCTACGGCCTCCCGCCCTGCGAGGCCGAACCCCTCGTCGAGCAGGCGCGGGCCTGGGGCGAGCGCCTGCGCGACCACCTCGTCGATGCCACCTGGCTCGTCCAGGACGCCCTCCGGCGCGGCGACCACGTCCTCCTCGAAGGAGCCCAGGGGACGCTCCTCGACCTCGACCACGGCAGCTACCCCTACGTCACCTCCTCGAGCCCGGTCGCCGGCGGCGCCTGCACCGGCGGTGGGATCGGCCCGCTCCAGGTCGACGAGGTCATCGGGGTCATGAAGGCGTACGCCACCCGGGTCGGCTCGGGACCGTTCCCGACCGAGCTCGAGGACGGGCTCGGGGAGCTGATCGCCACGCGCGGCCACGAGGTCGGCACGACCACCGGCCGGCGACGGCGGGTCGGCTGGTTCGACGCCGTTTCCCTCCGCTACGCCGTCGCCATCAACAGCGTCACGAGCATCATGCTCAACAAGCTCGACATCCTGTCGGGGATCGAGGAGCTCAAGCTCTGCGTCGCCTACGAGATCGACGGTCGGCGGGTCGAAGCCTGGCCGTCGTCGGCGGAGCTCCTCGCCCGGGCCCGGCCGATCTACGAGACCTTCCCCGGCTGGACCGAGGAGATCCACGCCGTCCGTGCCCTCGCCGACCTGCCCGAGAACGCCCGGCGCTACGTCACCGCCCTCGAGGAGCAGGCGGGCGTGCCCATCGTCCTCGTCTCGGTCGGGCCCGAGCGGACGCAGACCATCGAACGGGCCTGGCGGCCGATGCGCCACCGGCCGCCGATGCCGTCGTAGCGGCCGGGGAGGACGACCGATGGCCCCCGTCCAGCCGACCCGAATCCTCGTCCTCGGGGCCGGCGGCCGCGAGCACGCCCTCGCCTGGCGCCTCGCCGCCGAGCCCGGCGTGAACGAGGTCGTCGTGGCCCCCGGCTCCGACGGCGCCGCGGCCGAGCCCCGCGTCCGGCGGGCTGCCGTCGATCCCCTCGATCCGGCGGCCGTCGTCGAGCTCGCCCGCCGGGCCTCGGCCGAGCTCGTCGTCGTCGGTCCCGAGGCGCCCCTCGTCGCCGGCGTCGCCGACGCCCTCCGGGCGGCTCGGATCCCCGTCTTCGGGCCGACGGCGGCCGCGGCCCGGATCGAGGCCTCGAAGGCCTTCTGCCACGAGATCGCCGCCGCGGCCGGCGTCCGGATGGCCCGGGCCCGGGCCTTCGGGCCGGGCGAGCGCGCGGCGGCCCTCTGCTTCGCGGCCGAGCTGGCGGCGGGACCGGGTGTCGTCGTCAAGGCCGACGGGCTGGCGGGCGGGAAGGGGGTGACGGTGGCCGCCGACCTGGCCGAGGCGGAGGCGGCCATCGAGCGGCTCTATGCCGCGGCCGACGCGGAGGCCGCCCGCGGCGTGAAGGGAGCGGCCGACGCGGCCGGCGTGAAGGGAGCGGCCGAAACCGAGGCCGCCGAGCAGCCGATCCTCGTCCTCGAGGAGCGCCTCGTCGGCCGCGAGGCGAGCGTCATCGCCCTCACCGACGGCGAGGCGGCCGTCGCCCTGCCCGCCGCCCGCGACCACAAGCGCCTCCTGGCCGGCGACCGCGGCCCGAACACCGGCGGGATGGGGGCCTACAGCCCGCTCCCGGACCTGCCCGAGGCCGCCGTCGCCGCCATCCTCGAGACCGTCCACCGGCCGATCCTCGGCGAGCTCGCCAGGCGGGGGACGCCCTTCTGCGGCGCCCTCTACGCCGGCCTCATCCTGACCGCCGACGGCCCCGCCCTCCTCGAGTGCAACGCCCGCTTTGGCGATCCCGAGGCCCAGGTCATCCTGCCCCGCCTCGCCGGGGCCCTCGGACCGCTCCTCCTCGCCGCGGCGCGGGGCGAGCTCGGGGCCGCCCTCCGCCGGCTCTCGCCCGCGGGCGGTGCCGCCGACGGGCTCCTACCGACCCTGCCCGGAGCGGCCGTCGGCATCGTCCTCGCCGCTCCGGGCTACCCGGAGGCGCCGCGGACGGGGGACCGGATCGAAGGGCTCCCGACGGCGCCCACCGCCGACGTCGTCGTCTTCCACGCCGGAACGAAGAAGGATCCCGACGGCAGCTTCCGGACGGCGGGGGGTCGGGTCCTCACCGTCGTCGGGCGCGGTCCGGACCTCGCCGCGGCCCGGGCGGCCGCGCTCCGGGTCGCCGAAGGGATCCGCTGGCCGGGGGTCCAGTTCCGGGCCGACATCGCCGCCGAGCCGCCCCCGGCAGCGCCGGAGGTTCCGCCAGTAGTCGGCACGGCCGGAGCCGAACTGGCCGCCGCCGCGCCTCGCCGCGGGCCCGAGGGGGTCGCGCGATGATCCCCCGCTACACGCTCCCCGAGATGGGGGCGATCTGGACCGACACGGCTCGCTTCGAGCAGATGCTTCGGGTCGAGATCGAGGTCGCCAGGGCCCAGGCCCGCCGGGGCCTCGTCCCGCCCGAGGCGGTGGCCGCCATCGAGCGGCGGGCCCGGATCGATCCCGCCCGGATCGCCGAGATCGAGCGGACGACCGACCACGACGTCATCGCCTTCGTCAGCCAAGTGGCCGAATCCGTCGGCCCCGAGGGGCGCTACCTCCACCTCGGCCTGACCTCCTCGGACGTCCTCGACACCGCCCTCGCCCTCCAGCTCCGGGCCGCCGGCGACCGCCTCCTCGCCGACTGCGACCGCCTCCTCGCCGCCCTCGTCGCCCGGGCGCGGACGGAGGCGAACCGGCCGATGATGGGCCGTACCCACTCGGTCCATGCCGAGCCGATCACCCTCGGCGTGAAGCTCGCCGGGTGGGCCTTCGAGGTCGACCGGGACCGCCGCCGCCTGGCCGCCGCCTTCGCCGACGCGGCCACCGGCAAGCTCTCGGGACCGGTGGGCACGTACAGCCACCTCGACCCGGATCTGGAGGCCGAGGTCCTCGCCGCCCTCGGGCTCGCCGTCGACCCCGTCAGCACCCAGATCGTCCAGCGCGACCGCCACGCCGCCGTCCTCGCCGCCATCGCCGTGACCGGCGGCTCCCTCGAGCGCTTCGCCACCGAGATCCGAAACCTCGCCCACACCGAGATCGGCGAGCTGGCCGAGCCCTTCGCTCCGGGCCAGAAGGGGAGCTCGGCGATGCCGCACAAGCGGAACCCGATCCGCTCGGAACGGATCGCCGGCCTCGCTCGCCTCCTCCGTGGCTACGCCCAGGTCGGCTTCGAGAACCAGCCCCTCTGGCACGAGCGGGACATCAGCCACAGCTCGGCCGAGCGGGTCGTCCTCCCCGATGCGACCATCGTCCTCGACTACATGCTCGTAACGATGACCCGCCTCGTCGAGGCCCTCGTCGTCCGGCCCGAGCGGATGGCCGAGAACCTCGAACGGAGCCTCGGCCTCCACGCCGCCGGGCGGGTCCTCCTCGCCCTCGTCGAGCGGGGCTGGAGCCGGGAGGAGGCCTACGCCGTCGTCCAGGCAGCGGCGCTCCGGGCGGCCGACGAGCGGCGGCCGCTCCGCTCGCTCCTCGCCACCGAGGCCCCGGTCGCCGGGACCCTCACCGCAGCCGAGCTCGAGGCCTGCTTCGACGAGGCGAGCTGGCTCCGCCACGTGCCGACCATCATCGCCCGCCTCGACACCCTCGAGGCCGAGCTCGCCGCCCGCCGCGCCGCCCCGGCCGGGAGGACCGTCGCGGAGGTCGCCGATGTCGCCCGCTAGCGGCTACCTCCGCTCCGGCAAGGTTCGCGATCTCTTCGCCGTCGACGCGGACCGGATCCTCCTCGTCGCCAGCGACCGGATCAGCGCCTTCGACGTCGTGCTGCCGACCGAGATCCCCGACAAGGGTCGGGTCCTGACCGGCCTCTCCCGCTACTGGTTCGAACGCACCCGCCACATCGTCCCGAACCACCTCCTCGCCACCGACCCGGCCGAGCTCCCCGAGCCCTGGGCCTCGGACGCGGCCGCCCTGCGGGGGCGGATCATGCTCTGCCGGCGGGCCGACGTCCTGCCGGTCGAGGTCGTCGTCCGTGGCTACCTCGCCGGTTCGGGCTGGCAGGAGTACCGGACGAGCGGCGCCGTCTGCGGGATCCGGCTCCCGGCCGGCCTCCGCGAGAGCGACCGGCTCCCGGAGCCGATCTGCACGCCGGCGACGAAGGCGCCGGCGGGCGAGCACGACGAGAACATCCCCTTCGAGCGGATGGCGGCCATCGTCGGCTCCGAGCTCGCCGAGCGGGTCCGGGCCATCGCCCTCGAGCTCTACCGCTTCGCCGCCGAGCGGACGGAACGGGTCGGGATCCTCCTCGCCGACACGAAGTTCGAGTTCGGCCTCGAGCCCCGGACGGGGACGCTCCTCCTCGTCGACGAGGTCCTGACGCCCGACTCGTCGCGCTTCTGGGACGCCGCCCGCTACGAGCCCGGCCGCCCCCAGGCGAGCTTCGACAAGCAGTACGTCCGGGACTGGCTCCTCGGCCAGGCCTGGGATCGGCGGCCGCCGGGCCCGGCCCTGCCGCCCGAGGTCGTCGAAGGGACGCGTCGCCGCTACATCGAGGCCTACGAGCGGATCACCGGGGCGAGCTTCGCCCGCTACCTCGAGGAGGACGTCATTGCCTGACCGGACCGGGCCGTCGCTGCCCAGCTTTCGCTTCGCCGTCAACGTCCTGCCCAAGCCCGGCATCCTCGATCCCCAGGGCCGGGCCGTCGAGCAGAGCCTGCCCCACCTCGACTTGCGTGGCATCTCCGACGTCCGGGTCGGCCGACGGGTCGAGTGCAGCGTCGAGGCGGCCGACGAGGCGACCGCCCGGGCCGTCGTCGAGCGCCTCGCCGCCGAGCTCCTGGCCAACCCGCTCATCGAGCGCTACAGCGTCGAGCTCCTCGGGGCCGCCTCGTCGATCCGCTCCGACGAGGTCGGCGAGGTCGCGGGCTCGAGTCCCGACGGCGGCCCGAAGGAGGGCGACCGAAGGGAGGGCGGCCGATGAGCGTCCGGGTCGGGGTCGTCGTCTTCCCGGGCAGCAATTGCGACCGCGACACGATGTGGGCCCTCTCCCTCGTCGGCGCCGAGCCCATCGAGCTCTGGCACGAGCAGGCGAGCCTCGATGGGGCGGCGGCCGTCGTTCTGCCGGGCGGCTTCGCCTACGGCGACTACCTCCGGGCCGGGGTCATCGCCCGCTTCAGCCCGATCATGCGGGCCGTCGCCGACTTCGCCGCCGCCGGCGGCCTCGTCCTCGGGATCTGCAACGGCTTCCAGATCCTCGCCGAGGCTCGTCTCGTGCCCGGCGTCCTCCTCCGCAACCGGTCGCTCCGCTTCGTCTGCCGGGAGGTCGTCATCGGTCCCGAGCGCCTCGACACGCCCTTCACCCGGGCCCTCGACGCCCGCCGCCCCCTTCGCCTCCCGATCGCCCACGGGGAGGGCTGCTACTACGCCGATGCGGCGACCCTCGACGCCCTCGAGGCGACGGGCGGGGTCCTCTTCCGCTACCTGCGCCCGGACGGGCGAGCTGCCACGGACCCCGACGACCCGGCGAACCCGAACGGCTCGCTGCGGGGCATCGCCGGGGTGACGAACGCGGCCGGCAACGTCGCCGGGCTGATGCCCCACCCGGAGCGGGCGGCCGAGGCGATCCTGGGCTCGGAGGACGGCCGCTGGATCCTCCGCTCCTTCGTCGAGAGCGCGGCCGAGCGGGCGGCCGGCGGGCTCGTCGAGGTGATCCGATGACCGTCGCCGCACCGCCCGCCGACCTCCACCGTCAGCTCGGCCTCACCGACGAGGAGTTCGAGGCGATCCGGGCCCGCCTCGGTCGCGACCCGAACCCGGTCGAGCTGGCGATGTTCAGCGTCATGTGGAGCGAGCACTGCAGCTACAAGAGCAGCAAGCCGCTCCTGGCGACCCTCCCCCGGACTGGGTCCGGGGTCGTCGCCGGCCCCGGCGAGAACGCCGGCGTCGTCGCCATCGGCGATGGGCTCGCCGTCGCCTTCAAGATGGAATCGCACAACCACCCCTCGGCCGTCGAGCCGGTCCAGGGCGCGGCGACCGGGGTCGGCGGGATCCTCCGCGACATCTTCACCATGGGCGCCCGACCGATCGCCGTCTTCGACGCCCTCCGCTTCGGCGACCCGGCCGAACCGCGGACCCGCTACCTCGTCGACGGCGTCGTCCGTGGCGTCGGCGGCTACGGCAACTGCGTCGGCGTGCCGACCGTCGGCGGCGAGCTCGTCTTCGACCCCTCCTATGCCGGGAACCCGCTCGTCAACGTCATGGCCATCGGCCTCCTCGAGGAGCGCCACCTGACCCGAGCCGTCGCCCCCGGGCCCGGCAACCTCGCCGTCCTCTTCGGCTCGACGACGGGGCGCGACGGGATCGGCGGGGCCTCGATCCTCGCCTCGGCCACCTTCGGCGACGACGACCCCTCGAAGCGGCCGTCGGTCCAGGTCGGCGACCCCTTTGCCGAGAAGCTCCTCATCGAGGCCTCCCTCGAGCTCATCGAGGCCGGCCTCGTCGAGGGACTCCAGGACCTCGGGGCCGGCGGGATCACCTGCGCCACGTCCGAGACCGCCGATCGGGCCGGGACGGGGATGATCGTCGACCTCGACGCCGTGCCCCGCCGGGAGGAGGGGATGACGGCGGCCGAGGTCCTCATCTCCGAGTCCCAGGAGCGGATGCTCGCCATCGTCCGGCCGGAGCGCCTCGCCGCCGTCGCCGCCATCTGCGAGAAGTGGGGACTGCCCTGGGCGGTCATCGGTCGGGTCACCGACGACCGGCTCCTCACGGTCGTCGAGGGTGGCCTCGACGCGGCCGGTCGCCCGGCGCCGGGTGCCCGGATCGTCGCCCAGGTCCCGGTCGCCGCCCTGACCTCCAACGCCATCGTATACGAGCGCGAGGCAGCACCGCCCGCCCGCCGTCGACCCGCCCCGGCCCCGGGGACGCCTGACGAGGCGGTCGAGCCAGCCGAGCGGCTGCCGGAGCGGGGGATGGACCCGGGCGCCGTCCTCCTCGCCCTCATCGGCTCGCCGAACCTCGCCTCGCGGCGCTGGGTTTACGAGCAGTACGACCAGCACGTCATGACGAACACCGTCGAGGGGCCCGGCCGGGGCGCCGCGGTCCTCCGGATCAAGGGGACCCGCCGCGGCCTCGTCGCCTCGACCGACGCGAACCAGGCCATCGGGGCGATCGACCCCTATTTGGGCGCCGTCTTCTCCGTCGCCGAGGCGGCCCGGAACGTCGCCATCACCGGGGCGCGGCCCCTCGGCCTGACGAACTGCCTGAACTTCGGCGACCCGACCCGGCCCGAGGCCTTCTGGCAGCTCAAAGAGGCGGTCCGCGGCCTCGCCGACGCGGCGACGGCCCTCGGCCTCCCGATCACCGGCGGGAACGTCTCCCTCTACAACGAATCGCCGGCCGGCGCCATCGCCCCGACGCCCGAGATCGGCGTCGTCGGCCTCCTCGACGACGTCGAGCGGCGGGTGAGCCCGGCCTTCGTCGCCGACGGCGACCGGATCGTCCTCGTCGGGGAGGCGACGCCCGGGCTCGCCGGCTCGGCCTACGCCGCCCTGGCCGGGAGTGCCGTCGAGGATCGACCGCCGGCCATCGACCTCGATCGCGAGGTCGCCGTCCAGGCCTTCGTCCGGGACGCCATCGCCCGGGGCCTCGTCGCCTCGGCCCAGGACGTGGCCGCCGGGGGCCTCGCCGTGGCCCTCGCGGAGTGCGCCATCTTCGGCGGGCGGGGCGCCCGGGTCCGGCTCGGGGTCGCCAACTCGCCGGCCGTCGAGCTCTTCGGCGAGAGTCCCTCGCGGCTCGTCCTCTCCTGCCGGCCGAAGGCGACGGCCGCCCTCGTCGGCCTCGCCCGGACGTACGGGCTGCCGGTGGAAGAGGTCGGGGTCGTCGGTGGCGACCGCCTCGTCGTCGAGCTGACCGGCGAGGGGGCGACCGGGGCGGCCGAGGAGCGGGGGAGCCGGGTCGCCGACGCCCTCGACGTCGCCCTGGCCGACCTCCGCCACGCCTGGGAACACGGCCTGCCCAGGGCCCTCGGGTTCGAGGGCGAGGACACCTGGCCCGTCGACGATCGAGGACCGAGTCGGGGAGGGGTCGACTGATGTGCGGGGTCTTCGGGGTCGCCCTACCGCCCGGCCGCGGCGCGGGCGGCGGGGGCGCCGGCAGCGAGGCGGCCACCATCGCCGCCCTCGGGCTCTTCGCCCTCCAGCATCGCGGTCAGGAGTCGGCCGGGGTCGCCGTCTCCGACGGCGACCAGCTCATGCTCTACAAGGACCTCGGGCTCGTCGGCTCCGTCCTTGACGAGCGGCGGATCCCGTCGCTCCGAGGTCATCTCGCCGTCGCCCACTGCCGCTACTCGACGACCGGCTCGACCCGCTGGGAGAATGCCCAGCCGACCTTCCGCCTCGGCCCGCGCCGAGCCATCGCCGTCGGCCACAACGGGAACCTCGTCAACACCCGGGAGCTCCTCGCCCAGCTCCGGGGCGGGCGGGCCCGACTGCCGGCGACGACCGACACCGAGCTCCTGACCGCCCTCCTCGCCGACGAGCCGGCGACGGACACCGTCGAGGCGCTCCTCCGGGTCCTCCCCCGGGTCCGCGGCGCCTACAGCCTCGTCGTCCTCGACGCGGGGCGGGTCATCGGGGTCCGCGACCCCCACGGCTTCCGCCCCCTCGTCCTCGGTCGGCTCCGGTTGCCGGAGGCCGACCCCGGAGCGAGCGGGCTCTGGGCGGGCGGCGGGATCGAGGGCTGGGTCCTCGCCTCCGAGACGGCGGCCCTCGACATCGTCGGGGCGGAGGTCGTCCGGGACGTCGAACCGGGCGAGATCGTCGTCCTCGAGGCCGGCCGCGAGCCGCGCTCGATCCGCTTCGCCGAGGCCCACCCCGCCCTCTGCGTCTTCGAGCTCATCTACTTCGGCCGGCCGGACTCGTACATGGAGGGTCGGAACCTCTACGAGGCCCGACGGCGGATGGGGATGCAGCTCGCCCGGGAGCAGCCGGCCGAGGCCGACATCGTCGTTCCCGTCCCCGACACCGGCGCCCCGGCGGCGGCCGGCTTCGCCGAGGTCGCCGGGCTCCCGTACCGGGAGGGGATGGTCCGCAACCGCTACATCGGCCGGACCTTCATCGAGCCGTCCCAGGCGATGCGCCAGCGGGGCGTGAACGTGAAGCTCAGCCCCCTGCGGGAGGTCATCCGCGGCCGGCGGCTCGTCGTCGTCGACGACTCCATCGTCCGCGGGACGACGACGAAGCAGATCGTCAGCCTCCTCCGGCGGGCCGGGGCGGCCGAGGTCCACCTCCGGATCAGCGCCCCGCCCATCTACCACCCCTGCTTCTACGGGATCGACACCCAGATCGAGACCGAGCTCATCGCCGCCCGCCTCTCCATCGACGAGATCCGCGACTTCGTCGGCGCCGACTCGCTCGGCTACCTCTCGATCAAGGGCGTCCTCACCGCCCTTGAGCTGCCGTACGAGCGGTTCTGCTTCGCCTGCTTCGATGGCAACTACCCGGTCCCGGTCCCGTACGACGCCCACCATCGAAAGTTCCTCCTCGAGGCCGACGAGGCGGTCCCGGCGCCGACCGACCGACCCGGTGAGCGGACGGACCGATCCGCCGAGCCGAGCCCCCGATCCAGCGAGCCGCTCGCGAGCCGTGGCGGAGGTGGCTGAGCCGCGGCGGGCGGCCTACCGGCGGGCGGGCGTCGACGTCGCCGCCGGCGAGGTCGCCGTCGAGCGGATGCGGGCGGCCGTGGAAGCGACCCACGGGTTCGCCCGCGTCATCGGCGGCCTCGGCGGGTTCGGGGCTGCCGTCGCCGTCCCGGCAGGGGTCGCCGAGCCGATCCTCGTCGCGGCGACCGACGGGGTCGGCACGAAGACCGAGCTCGCCCGCCGGCTCGGCCGGGTCGAGACCATCGGGCGCGACCTCGTCGCCATGTGCGCCGACGACGTCGTCTGCAGCGGCGCGGCACCGCTCTTCTTCCTCGACTACGTCGCCGTCGGGCGACTCGATCCCGACCGGGTGGCGACCATCGTCGGCGGGATCGCCGACGGCTGCCGAGAGGCCGGCTGCGCCCTCGTCGGCGGCGAGACGGCCGAGCACCCGGGCCTCCTCGAGCCCGACGAGTTCGACCTGGCCGGCTTCTGCGTCGGGATCGTCGAGCGATCGGCCCTCATCGACGGGTCGCCGGTTCGGCCGGGCGACGCCCTCGTCGGAATCCTGACGAGCGGGCTCCACGCCAACGGCTACTCCCTCGTCCGGGCGGTCCTGGCCGAGGGCGGCTTCGACCTGGCGGCACCGTACGGCGTGGTCCTTCGTCGTGTCCTGGGACCGGGGGAGGCCGAGGCGGCCCTCGCTGACGAGCCGGAGCTCGCCCCGGCGACCCTCGGCGAGGTCCTCCTCCGGCCGACCCCGATCTACGCCCGCCGACTCCTCGCCGTCCGCGAGCGACTCCGGCGCGACGGCGCCGATCTGGGCGGCGTCGCCCACGTCACCGGCGGAGGGCTGCCGGGGAACGTGCCCCGCGCCCTGCCGGCCGGTCTCGGGGCGCGCCTCGATCCCACCCGCTGGCCGCTGCCGTCGGTCATGCGCTGGCTCGGCGCTGCCGCCGGGATCGACGAGGCCGAGCTCCGGGCGACCGTCAACGGCGGCCTCGGGCTCGTCGTCGCCGTGCCGCCGACGGCGGTCGCGATGGCCGTCGCCGCCTTCCGGGCCGAGGGGCTGGTGGCGCGCCACGTCGGGACCGTGGTCGAGGCCGTCGAGCTCGGGGGACGCCGCTATGCGGAGGGGCCGCTCCCGGCCACGGCCGACGAGGGGTCGCGGTGACCGGGCGGATCGCCGTCGGCGTCTCGGGCGCCGGCTCGAACCTGCGGGCCCTCGTCGCGGCCGCCCGCCGCGGCGGGCTTGAGGGCGAGGTCGTCCTCGTCTTCGCCGATCGGGCGTGCCCGGCCCTCGACTGGGCGGCGGGGGAGGGGATCGCGACGGCCCTCGTGCCCGGCGGCGACGACGCGCGCCTCGCCGCGGTCCTGGCCGACGCCCGGCCCGACGCCATCGTCCTGGCCGGCTACCTGCGGATCGTCGGCCCCGCCGTCCTCGCTGCGTACCGGAACCGGATCCTCAACACCCACCCGTCGCTCCTGCCGTCCTTCCCGGGCGCCCACGCCGTCCGCGACGCCCTCGCCCATGGGGTGACGGTGACCGGCTGCACCGTCCACCTCGTCGACGAGGTCCTCGACGGGGGCCCGATCGTCCTCCAGGAGGCGGTCCCGGTCCTGCCCGGCGACGACGAGCGGACGCTCCACGACCGGATCCGGGCGGTCGAGCATCGCCTCCTGCCGCGGGCGACCGCCCTCCTCCTCGCCGGCGCCCTCCGCGTCGAGGGGCGGCGGGTCCGGATCGATCTCGATCGGGCGGCCGCAGCGCTCCCGCCGCCCCGACGGGCGCTCATCTCGGTCTCCGACAAGACCGACCTCGAGGCCTTCGCCCGGGACCTGGTCGAGCTCGGCTTCGAGCTCGTGGCGAGCGGCGGGACGGCCCGCGTCCTCCGCGAGGCCGGCCTCGCGGTCACCGACGTGGCCGCCGAGACCGGGGCGCCGGAGATGCTCGACGGGCGCGTGAAGACGCTCCACCCCCGGATCCACGGCGGGATCCTCGCCGATCGGCGGCGGGACGAGCACCGCCGGCAGTTGGCGGCGGCGGGGATCGAGCCGTTCGAGCTCGTCGTCGTCAACCTCTATCCCTTCGAGGCGGCGGCCGAGCGACCCGACCTCGACCTGGCAGGGCTCGTCGAGGAGATCGACATCGGCGGCCCGGCCCTCGTTCGGGCGGCGGCGAAGAACTGGGCGAACGTTGCCGTCGTCACCTCGCCGACCCGCTATCGGGCGGTCCTCGAGGCCCTCCGGCGCGAGGGACGGGTCCCGGACGGGCTCCGAGCCGCCCTCGCCGCCGAGGCCTTTCGGCAGACGGCCGCCTACGACGCCCGGATCGCCGCGGTCCTGCCCGAGCGGATCGCCGCCGCCGGGGTGGCCCTCCCCGACGAGCCCGGCCTGCCCGGGGCGAGCGACCCGTTCCCGCCCCGTTTCGTCCTCGCTCTGGACAAGGTCGAGACCCTCCGCTACGGCGAGAACCCCCACCAGCGGGCGGCTCGCTACCGGCGCCCCGGGGCCGCGCCCACCGAGGGCCCCTTCTGGGACGGCGGACGGCTCCTCGGCGGCAAGGCCCTCAGCTACACGAACGTCCTCGATGCGGCCGCCGCGGCCGGGATCGCCCGAGCCCTCCGGGGTCCGGCGGCCGTCGTCGTCAAGCACACGAACCCCTGCGGCGCGGCCGAGCGGGACGACCTCCTCGCCGCCTGGCGGGCAGCCCTCGCCGGCGACCCGGTCAGCGCCTTCGGTGGGGTCGTGGCCGTAACGGGGGCCGTCGACGCCGAGCTCGCCGAGGCGCTCGGGGAGATCTTCCTCGAGGTCGTCGTCGCCCCGGCCTTCGCTCCTGAGGCCCTCGCGGTCCTCGGCCGGCGGTCGAACCTCCGGCTTCTCGTCGATGCGGGCCTCGGCCTCGGGGGTGGGGCCGGCAGCGGACCGTCCGCCGCGACCGGCCTCCTTCGGACCGCGGGCGGGGCGGTCCTCGTCGGCGAACCGGACGTCGAACCCGACGACCCGGCCGGCTGGCGGGTCGTGACCCGGCGCCCGCCGACCGAGGCCGAGCGGGCCGACCTCGACCTCGCCTGGCGGCTCGTCCGCTTCGTGACGAGCAACGCCATCGTCCTCGTCCGGGACCGGATGCTCGTTGGGGTGGGCGTCGGCCAGACGAGCCGGGTCGACGCCGCCCGGCAGGCGGTGGAGAAGGCGCTCCGCCTCCACGGCCCGGATCTCCTTCGGGGGGCGGCCTGCGCCTCGGATGCCTTCTTCCCGTTCCCGGACGGGGTCGAGGTCTGCCTCGCGGCCGGGGTCTCGGCCTTCGTCCAGCCGGGCGGCTCGGTCCGCGACGCCGAGGTCGTGGCGGCCGTCGACCGGGCGGGGGCGACGATGTGCTTCACGGGCCGGCGCCACTTCCGCCACTGACGGCGGTGGGTCGGGCGCCGGCCGCGGTCAGGCTCGGATCGTCCCGATGGCGCAGAGGAATGGCGCAGAGGAGCTTCAGTCCAGCGGCGGCAGGTCGCTCTGCAACTCGGGCATGGGGTAGTGGCGCACGTTGTACGTGGCCAGGATCAGCCCGTACGTCAGGCACGTGGCGGCGATGGTGGCATCGACGAAGTCCAGGGTCACGCCGTGCCGGGCGTAGGTGCGGATCAGCTCCCCCGCTCGCCACGTAACCCGCCGGTCGACGGGGATGACGTCGAGGGCGTCGAGAAACGTGCGCGTGGCAGCCTCCTCCGTGGGCCGCATGCCCAGGACGATCTCGCTGACGGAGAGGGCGGAGCAGCAGGGGACGCCTCCGGCCTTCAGCTCCTCGATCCAACGGCGGGTGCTTTCCCGACCCCGGAGGTGCCAGATGAGAACATCCGTATCGAGGAGTGCCCGCTTAGGCATCCTCGAGCCGCTTCCGCATCCGGCGGTTGGTCGCGCGACGAGCCCGCCCCAGGAAGCGTCGCACCCCGTCCTCGGTGGCCAGGTCGGGATGATCCTCGTCCTGCCAGGCGCCGAAGGCTTTGGCGGCGGCCTCGTCGAAGCGCAGCCGCGCCAGCTTCTCGCGCGCCGCTTCGGCCAGGAAGGCGCTGCGCTGGCGCACCCCGGCCACCCGGTCGATCTCGGCCAGCAGGTCGCGAGGAAGGACGACGTTGGTCCGCGCAGTCTTCGTCGAGCTCACCTCTACGCACACAAGTATACACACAGGCGGTTCGACCGACGCGTCGCGTCGCCGCCGGGCCCGATCACCCCCTGGCAGCGAGCCACTGCTGCCGACGGTGAGCCGGGAGGGTCAAGGTAGTCGTGCTACACTGATTCCGTGGAGCACGGCATCGGGAGAAGAGATGGCGAATCTCACGATCACGGTCGACGACGAAATCCTCCGGCGGGCGCGGCTTCGAGCCCTCGAACAGGGGACCTCGGTCAACCGGCTGCTGAGCGAGTATCTGGCCCGCTATGCCGACGTCGAGGCGAGCCGGGCAGCCGTCGATCGCTTCCTCCGGTTGAGCGCGGATGCACCTGGGGCCAGTGGGCCTGGGGGCCGAACGTGGACGCGGGACGAGGCCCACGAGCGTGCGCGCCTTCGTTGATACGAACGTCCTCGTCTACGCCGTCGATCGGGCGGAGCCCGAGAAGCGGGCCAGGGCGCGTGCCATCCTGGCGGCGGGCGAGCACGACCTCGTCCTCTCACCGCAGGTTCTCGCCGAGTTCTACGTCGTCGCGACTCGGAAGCTGGCCGAGCCCGTCCCGGCTCCAGCTGCCGAGGCGATGATCGAGGCGCTCTTGCCCCTGGCCACAGTGACCATCGACGGCGGGCTCGTCCGGACGGCGGTGGCTCGGTCACGGAGTTGGGGCGTTTCCCTCTGGGACGCCCTCGTCCTCGTCTCGGCCCAGGTCGGCGGCTGCGAGGTCGTTTTCAGCGAGGACTTCTCGACGGACCGGAGGTACGGGGCAATCCGGGTCGTGAACCCCTTCGAGTCGGC
>DAOTYQ010000154.1:0-17722 GCA_034434735.1 Chloroflexota bacterium | reverse complement strand
CCGGAGCTCGGCTTTGTCGAAGGCGATGTTCTGGGCGCTGATCTCGAGGACGACCCCGGCCGGGGCCGACGGGGAAGCACCCGGCGACGCACCCGGGCCCGGGGAGGCCGGCGCCGAGGGAGCCGGGGAGGCGGGCGAGGGGGAGGCGGCCGGCGTCGGCGTCGGCGAGGGAGCCGGGGCGTACGTCCAGCCGGGTCGCTCGCCGGCGCAGGCGCCGAGGACGGCTGCGGCGATGAGGAGCAGGCCGGCCCCGACGAGACGGAGGCCGGACGACGGCAGGCGACGAGCGACGATCTGCACGGAGTCTCCTGGAGTCGAGGGCGCGGCGGGGTAGCCGCGGTTGTTCGGGGGTGACGACGGAAATCCTACCCCGAGTCGGGATGGAGCGCCGGTGCGTGGGCGGAGGCGCCCTCGCCGGTTTGGTGCACCCTGGGCACAGGTTCGGCCACGGCGTGAGCCGGGTGCACATCCTGGCGTCCTGGAGCGCCATTCTGGTCGTGAGCGTGCGTGCCCCGCACACGTTCGGCAGCCGTTCCCCTCGGCCGTCCTCGGTGCGGTCGGATCGTGATCCTGCCGCACCGAATCGGCAGGCCAGCCACCTCGACGGCCCCGGTGACCGTCAGGCTGTGCACGAGCTGCACACCCCCCGGCAGCGGGCCACCGGGATGGGCGCTCGGTTCAGCTCCCGGACGGACGCAGCTTCACTCCGTCAGCCCCAGCCGAACCGCCACCGTCGCCGCCTCGACCCGCCCCGAGACCCCGAGCTTGGCGAGGATGTTGCCGACGTGGACCCCGACCGTCTTGTCGCTGATGAAGAGGGCCTCGCCGATCTCCCGGTTCGTCATCCCCGCAGCGATCAGGGCGAGGACCTCGCGCTCCCTGGGGCTCAGCCCGAAGGGGTCGGCCGGCGCCCGCTCCGTGCCGACGAGCCGGCTCGCCGTCGAGTCCTCCGGGTAGGGGCCGCTCCCCAGCCCATCGCCCGAGCCGCCGGTCCGGTCTGCTCCGCCGGCAGCCCCGCGTGGGCCCGGCCCGACCGGGACGAGGCGCCGCCCCATCGAGGCAGCTCGCCGTGCCGCCCCCGCGGCCGTGGCCGCCTCGCCCGCCGCCTGACCCGCCGTCGTCGGCGGCGCGACCGGGACTGCCCCGCCCCCTCCGGCAACAGCACGTGCCTCGGCCGCCGCGCGGTCCGGGAGCCGGATGAGCGCCCGCTCGCCGAGGACCCGAAGGGCCCGAAGGAGGGGCCGGGCACCGAGCTCGGCCGCGATCTCGGCCGCCTCGTGGAGCGGGCGGCGAGCGGCTCCGCGGAGGGGGCGGACGTCGGTCCGGAGGGGGCGAGCATCGCCGCCCGGGGCGAGGATCGCCTCGGCCTGGCGCCACCGGGCCCGTGCCGCCTCGTAGCGGCGACCGATCCGCTGCCACGACTGGGCCAGGCCGTCCCAGACCTCCGGGTCGTCCCGCCCGTCGAGGCGACGGTGGAAGGCTCGGGCCATCGCCAGCCAGAGGTCGGCCTCGCGCCGGGACCCCAGGGATCCGGGCACCCCCGACCGTTCGACCATCCTCTCGGCCTCGGCCAGGATCCGCCCCGCCCGCTCCCGAGCCCCGGCGAGGCCAGCAAGGTCCCGCCGCTGGCGGGCCGTGGCCCCGAGCTGGGCTTCCACCTCGAGGGCCGTCGCCGCCATCCGAGCGGCCAGGACCCAGTCTTCGGTGTCGCGGACCCGCTCCCAGCCCCGGGCCGCCGCCCGGCCGGCGTCGACGGGATCCTCGCGCCAAAGGGCGTAGGACGCGGCGGCCTGATAGACGGGGACGGCGTACTGGGAATCGGCGACCGTTTCGAGCTCGAGGAGGAGGCGGCCGAGGAGTCGACCCGCCGCCTCGCCGGCACTCGCCTCCACCTCGACGATGGCCAGGTTGATGGCGGCGATGAGGAAGCTCACCCCGGCCGGACTCCACTCGAGGGCCGTCTCCGACAGGCGCCGGGCTTCGGCCCAGCGGCCGAGGGCGAAGAGGGTGTCGGCGGCGTTGCCCCGGAGGAAATTGCCGTACGTCGCCTCCATGCCGAGGGCGCTCATGGCCTCGATCCCGACGAGGGCGACCTCGATGGCCCGCTCGCGCTCCCCGAGGAGGTCGAGGATCGTCGTCTCGTTGGCGTACGTTCGGAAGAGGGCGTCGACGTCGCCGGCCTCGGCGGCGAGGCGACGGGCCTCGGCGAGGAGGGCGAGGCCGCCGTCCGGCCGATCGCCCCAGCCTTCGGAGACGCCGAGGGTGGCGAGGGCATGGATCTCCTCGAGTCGCGCGGCGGGACCGACGGCTCGGGCGACCTGGATCGCCAGGCCGGCCAGGCGCCGCGCCTCCGAGAAGGTCCCATCGAGCATCTTGTGCTGGGCCAGGTCGGCCAGGATCCGGGCCCGCTCCGCCGACGGCCCACCGGGGACGAGCTCGAGGGCTCGCCGCATCGCCGCTTCGGCCCCCTCGTAGTCGCCCGCCGCACGCCGATAGCGACCGAGCCGGTCGTAGAGGACGGCGACAGCACGACGGTCGCTCCGCCCGCCGAGGCAGCCGATCCCGGCCTCGGCGTAGGCGACGGCGTCCAGCGGCCGGCCGGCGGCGAGGGCCGCATCGGCCGCCCCGAAGCGGACAGCGACGGGGTCCGTGCCCATCGGGCGCCCGTCGCTCGTCGGGCCGGCAGCGGCGGCGAGCCCGGCGCCCCGACCCCGCGACCGAGTCGTCACGGCCGCGACGGGCGCTGGGGCGGGCGCTGGAGCGGGTGCGCCATCGGCCCCAGCCCCGAAGCCCTCGAGCTCGAGGGCGAGCTCGAGATGGCGGAGTGCATCGGCCGGTGCCGCCACCGCTTCGGCTTCGGCGGCGGCGGCGAGCGAGGCGACCCGGGCCTCGCCGAGCCGATGGGCCGCCCACCAGTGGGCGGCGATCCGGGCCGGGCCGCCGATGCCGGCGGCGGCGACGGCGGCCCGGTGGCGGGCCCGAACGTCGGGCAGGAGGTCGGCCATGACCGCCCGCCGGATCCGCCCGTGGCGGAGGTCGAGCAACGCCTCGCCGGCCTCCCGACCGCCGGGGGCGGCTTCGACCCGCTCGACGAGCTCGCCCGTCTCGAAGGCCTCATCGAGGGCGGCTCGAAGCTCCTGGCTCAGCTCCCCGGCCCAGATCGGGGCCGCCCTCGGGTCCGGGGCGGGATGCGGGACCGCACCAGCGGCAGCGGGCCGACCGGCACGTCCGCCGCGCTCGGTCGGCAGACGCTCGGCGAGGACGGTGTCGATGGCCGCCAGCTCGGACCTGCTGACCGGGTGGCCGGCCGCTGCGACGAGGCGGAGGAGCCGCCGACAGGCGGCGCTCCGGCGGGCGAGCCGGGCGACGACGAGCTGTTCGAAGGACCCGGTCAGCGAGGCCGCCGAGAGCTCCCGGCGGGCGAGGAGGAGCTCCTCGGCGATGAGCGGGTTGCCACCCGAGCGCTCGGCGACGAGGAGGAGGACCGACGCGCTCGGCCGTTCGCCCTCGATGGCCTCGATGAGCTGGGCGAGCTCGGCTCGATCGAGGGGCGCGAGCTCGACCCTCGTCGGTGGGATCGGCCCCTCGGCCATGGCGCGGAGGGTCTCGTGGACCGGGTGCTCGGCGGTGACCGCCCCCGGGTCGACGCTCGTGACGAGCCCGACCCGGCGGGGCCGGGAGACCCGGGCCAGGAAGGCGAGGGCGGCGAGGGTCGCCCGGTCGGCCCGGTGGGCGTCCTCGACGACGAGGAGGAGCGGTCGCCGCTCGCCGAGACGCGAGCAGACGCCGAGGATCGCCTCGAAGGTCCGGACCGATCGACGCTCGGGATCGAGGAGGCGGGCCGGCCCCGGGTCGAGCCCGAGGTCGCCGAGCCGGGGCGCCAGCTCGGGCAGGAGTCGAGCGACGACGTCGCCGCCGGGTCCGACGACGGCCGCCAGCTCCGCGTCCGCGAGGGACAGGAGTGCCGGGCGGAGGGCGGCGGCGATCGCCTCGTACGGACTCCCGCGCCGAGTCGCAGCGGCGCTCGCCCGGAGAACCATGGGCGGGTCGGGGAGGCGGGCGATGCGGGCCGCTGCTTCGTCGAGGAACCGGGAGGCCCCGAGGCCGCTCGACCCGGTCAGGAGGAGCGTGCGCGGCGTGCCGGCGGCCGCGGCGTCGATGAGCTCGGCAAGCTGAAGGAACTCCCCCTCTCGGCCCACGAACCGCGCGCTCGGGATGGCTGGCGCCATGGCCGGATTGTACGGGCTTGACCGAGCCGCGGATCGGCGGCCGGGTCGGGCCGGCGCACCCGAGCCGCTCAAGGACGCCTTGGACGACAGGTCGAAGCGGCTCCGGTAGGCTGGGGAGGCGATGTCGACGCTCCGCGATGGCAGCCCCTGGCCGGCCGGCCGGATCCACCCCTCCAACGCCCTGAACGAGCTCAGCGGCGAGGAGTGGCTCTACT
Organism: Chloroflexota bacterium; assembly: GCA_034434735.1. GTDB lineage: Bacteria > Chloroflexota > Limnocylindria > Limnocylindrales > CSP1-4 > BPIH01. The sequence continues at coordinate 13,278 of DAOTYQ010000154.1, read as the reverse complement.
TCACCAAGTCGGTCTGGTCGACGGCGTATCCCTCCGAACTCGGGCACGAGCGACGGCGCGCCCACGGGGCGAACAAGCCGCCGCGCCTCATGGCCCGCCTCATCGAGTTCTTCACCCGGACCGGCGAGCTCGTCCTCGACCCCTTCGCCGGGGTCGGCGGGACGCTCCTCGGGGCCGCCATCGCCAGAGGGCCGCGGCGTGCCCTCGGCTTCGAGATCGAGCCGCGCTGGGTCCGGATCTTCGAGGCCGTCGTCGCCGACGCCCTCGCCGCCCAGAACGGCCGTGGACCCCTCCTCGCCGACCTCGGCCCGGCCGACCCGGGCGGGCCACGGCGCTTCGACCCGTCGGGGATCGAGCTCCGGGTCGGCGACGCCCTCGAGCTCTTGCCGACCCTGCCCGCGGAATCGGTCGACTTCGTCGCCACCGACCCGCCCTACAACGTCCAGCTCCGGCAGACGATGGCCGGCGGCCCCCTCGCGGCCCGCTTCGCGAACCGGCGGACCGACTACGCCATGGTGACCCACGACCCGGCCGACCTCGCCAACAGCACCGACTACGAGACCTATCTGGAGCGGATGGGGCGCGCCTTCTTCGAGCTCGCCCGGGTCCTCCGACCGGGCCGCTACGCCGTCGTCATCGTCCGCGACGCCTACCAGGCCGGCCGCTACCTGTTCACGGCCGCCGACCTCGCCGCACGGGCCGCCGCGGCCGACCTCGTCCCGAAGGGCGATTTGATCTGGTACCAGGCCGGGACCCGCCTCCGACCCTACGGCTACCCGCGGGCCTTCGTGCCGAACATCGCCCACCAGCACATCCTCGTCTTCCGCAAGGAGGTGGGCCGAGCCCGGCAGCGGGGCTAGGGATCGCCCGATCCGGCGACCCGGGCCTAGTGGTCTGGGTCGGAGTGGGCCGGCGGCCGCCGGGCGAGGATCTCGTCGAGGAGGCTCGGCCCGGGGCCCACCTCGACACCGGGTAAAGAGGAGGGGGCCAGGCGGGCGACCGCGCTCGTCTCCTCGACGACCTCGCCGAGGACCATCCGATGCAGCCAACCCTGCCGTCCGTCCGGGCAGAGGACGAGCCAGTACGAGCCCGACCGCTCGAGGAGCTGGACCTCGTCGCCCTGATCGAGGATCCCGATCTCCCCGGCGCGAACCTCGTCCGGCCCATCGAGGAGGCGGACGAGCCGGTAGCGGATCCGGCGCCGCTCGCGTCCCTCGAGCGGGCGGACCGCGCCGCTGCCGAAGGTGAGGTTCACCGTCGGGCGTTCCGTTCGAAGGGGATCGGTCTTGCGAGCCTCGAGGAGGGAGGGTCGGCGCCAACGGGGCAGGTGCCGCTCCGCCTCGGGGACGTCGGGGTCCGGAACGAGGACCGAACTCGGCGGCATCCCGACGGCGCTCGTCGCGGTGGCCGACGCCTCCGGCGGCTCGTCGTCCTGGCGACGGCGCCGCCCGAAGAGGAGGAAGGCCATCGCCATCGCCACGCCGCCGGTCGTGGTGACGAAGACCGAGGCGACCCAGACCTCGTCCGGGACCCGGCCGCCGACGCCGAGGGCGTCGAGGAGGGCACGCCCCGAGGCGCCCACGGTCGCCGTGGCCCCTCCGGCCGGGCCGGGGGCGCGACCCGCCGTCGGGCCGACCCCGGGTCCGCCGGCATCCGGGTCGGCGCCGATGCCGGCTCCGGTCCAGTCACCCGGCATCCTGGCACCGGGACCGGCTGCGCCAGGACCCGAACCCGCCTCCGACCCCGTGGTGCCGGAGCCCGGGGCGGGATCCCAGACCCCGCCGCCCGGCCAGGTGCCGGGTCCGCTGGGTCCGCCCGCCCCCGGGGCGGCCGCGCCGTCCGGCGAGGCCGAGGGGACGCTACCGCCCACGCCGCCCGAGCCGCTCGGGGCCGACCCACCGCCCGCGTCGCCGCCCGAGGTCGTCGGGCTCGGGCCGAGGGGTGCCGATCCGCCCGACCCGCCGCTGGAACCGTCGGCCCCGCCGGAGTCGCCCGAGCCGGTCGAGGGACTCGAACCGCCCGACGGACTCGAGCCGCCGGTCCCACTCGAGCCACCGCTCGAGCCACCCGAGGGCGCCGAGCTCCCGGACCCGCCGAGGGGGGTTCGGGTCGGCGCCGGCGTGGCGGTCGGTGTCGGCGCCGGCGTGGCAGTCGGTGCCGGTGTCGGTGTCGCGCTCGGCGTGGCGGTCGGTCTCGGGGTGGCGGTCGGGCTGGGCGCCGGTGGCGCAACGATCGTGAGCGAGCCGGCCTCGAGGCGGTCATAGAAGCGCCGCGAGTCGAAGGAGACGAAGACCACGCTGTAGGTCCCGAGCGCCGGGGCCGGGACGATCGCCTCGAACCGGACGCCCGCCTTCCAATCGGCGGGCTCGCTCGGCGTCGTCGCCGGCCGGAGCTCGTGAGCGACCCCGCCGATCTCGACCCGGACCCACTCGGCCGGCGAACCCTCGCGGTTCCGGTAGGTGACGGCGTAGGTGACCGGGAGGCCGGAGTTCGTCAGTCGTGGCTCGACGAGCGGGTCTCGGAGGCGCGTCGGTCCGGAGCTGGCGCCGACGGGCAGGGCGAGCATCCCGGCCAGGACGACCGCCCCCAGGACGAGGGCGACCCGCCGGGCGCGGCCCAGCGCACCTGAAGCGCGGCGCACGATGGCCGGTCTGGACACTCGTCTGCCTCCGTCGCGGACTCGCCGCCGCTCGGCGAGCCACTGTCAGTCGGGTACCAGGATCCCGACCCGGCGGGCGGCCGGCAATGGTACGGGGGTCAGGCCGCCTTGACCCGATCGGACGGGCGAGACCTCCGGCGGATCGAGGATGCGGGGGAAGGCGGGCCGGCGATCTCGGCGAATGGGTCGATCGGGTGCGTCGATCGCATGAGAGCAGGTAGGCCGAAGTGGCCATGGCCGCCGGGTCCGGGGCAGGGCACGATCCTGGCATGCAGCACCTGGCCGCCGAGCGACCGACCCCCTCTCCCGCGCTCCGCCTCAAGAACCTCGTCGGCCTCCTCTGGGCCCTGCTACTCGTCGCCGGCGGACTCCTCGCGGGCTGGCTCGTCGCCACGACGCCCCTCCTCTCGGCCCTCGTCACCGCCCGCCCCACGACCGCCCAGACCCTCCTCGGAGCCATCGGCTGGGCGGCCGGCCTGAGCCTGCCCGTCCTCCTGACCGGGGCCGGTCTCCTCAGGCTGGCCCGGTCGGTCGGGGCGCTCCGCCCACGACGCCCCCGCTCGGCCATCGCCCAGCTCGTTGCCCACCTACCCGACGACCACGCCCTCGTCGAGGGTGTCCGACTCTCGGACGGCCGACGGATCTCGGCCGTCGTCGTGGGCCCCTTCGGCGCGGCGGTCCTCGAACCGCTCCCGCCGCCGGGGACGGCGCGCCGGCGCGGCGACGTCTGGGAGGTGCGGGTGGGCCCACGGGAGTTCGTGCCGATGGAGAACCCGCTCCATCGGGCGACACGGAACGCCGAGCGCCTCCGGCGCTGGCTCCTGGATGCGGACCAGGATCACGTCGTCCGCGTTTACGCCGCCGTCGTCGGGGTCGAGCCGGGCCTCGCGCGCACCCCGAGCTGCGCCGTCGTGCCGCCCGACCAGCTCGTGGCCTGGTTCGCCGCCCTCCCGGCCCAGCGGAGCTTCACGGCCTGGCGGCGAGCCCGCCTGGTCGAACGGCTGGCCGAGCGGCTGGACTGATCGAGCGCGCCACGGTCGCGCTCAGCAGGCGTGTCCCGCCGGCGACGGTCCGGCGGTCTCGAGACGGGTGATCGTGGTGGGGGAGGGTGGATTCGAACCACCGACCCGGCGTGTATAAGACGCCTGCTCTCTCCGCTGAGCTACTCCCCCACCCGGACCGGGCGGTTGTCCGCTCAGTGCGAGCGTGAAAACCGGCGGCTGGGCGTTCCCTCGGGAGCCCTACCGTTAGCACGCCGGATGAGTGATCAACTAACTGGCATTCACGAGGCTATCGATTCGCTCGACAGTCTACGCGATTCCTACCCCCTTTATGTTGCTACGTGCGTCGGACAACGTTGCGTGTGGAAGCCCCGATCGGGGTCTTTGCCTCTCCGCGGACCAGATCTACGGCCTGATGGGATCGAGTCCGGCCGCTGCCTGCGCCCCAATAAGCGTCGGGTAAACGCGCCCGAAGGCCAGGAGCTGATCATGGGTGCCCTGCTCGACGACTCGGCCGTGTTCAAGGACGACGACACGATCCGCGCTGCGAATGGTTGAGAGCCTGTGGGCGATCACGAGCGTGGCGCGTCCACGCCGGACGGCCTGTAGGGCGCGGATAAGTTCCTGTTCATCGCGCGAGTCGAGGCTGCCAACGGCTTCGTCCATCACGAGAACGGGGGCATTTTTCAGGAGCGCCCGGGCGATGGCGATCCGCTGCCGTTGTCCTCCGGACATCCGGAGGCCGCGCTCACCTGCGACCGTTTCGTAGCCATCTGGCATCTCCATGATGAAGTCGTGAGCCAACGCGAGCCGCGCGGCGGCTTCCACCTGCTGATCGCTCGCAGTTGGCCGAGCCATGCGGATGTTCTCCCGCAGGCTCATATTGAAGAGGTAGACATCCTGGGGTACCCATGCGACCAGGTCGCGGAGCGTCTGCTGCGGCAAGGAGCGGATGTCGTACCCGCCGATGGTGATAGCTCCGGCATCAACCTCCCAGAAGCGCATGAGCAGGTTCGCGCAGGTCGACTTCCCTGCGCCGGAGTGGCCGACTAGCGCGACGGTTTCGCCCGGCTCGATACGAAAGGAGACATCCTGAAGAGCTGTGACACCACTTCCAGGGTAGCTGAAGGACACGTGTTCGAAGACAACAGTGGGCTTGACAGGGCCCGCTGGTGGACATGCATCAGGGGCGTCGGTGACCGGAGATGGCTCATTAAGCAAACGAAAGACACGGTCTGCCGAGGCAAAGACCACCCCAAGATTCTGACCAACCGATGCGATAGCATGAATTGGCACGAACACGGAGATTGCAAGGGTAATAGCTACGGGGTAATAAGATAGATGGATCTGCCCTAGAGAGACAAGTGTCGAGGCAACTGAGACCACGCTGAGAATGCCGCCGCTGATTAATGTGGCGACGATTGCCTGCTCGAGGCCAGTCCGAGCTCCATGCGCCAGCTGAGAACGCACGAGGCGGTTGCTGTTGGCTTCAAGTCGTGCGAGGTAGCGTTTTTCCTGCCCAAACGCAACCAGTTCACGAACCCCCTGAACGCCGTCGACGACCTCGGCGTTAAGATTCCCGAGGTCGCCCCGGAGAGTGATCCCCTGGCGCGCAGCCCAACGGCGCAGGGCGAGCGGTGCGGCGCCAACGAGCAGCGCGAACGGCAACAACACCACCGGCAGGAGCCAATGTATCGACCCCAAGACCAGTAACGCGAAGGTCGGGACGAGGACTGCCACCACGAAGCTGCCGATCGTGTGGGCGTAAAACCACTCAAGTGTTTCGATGTCCGCCATGGCGGCTGAGGCCAAATCGCCCGAGCGGCGCTGGATCAGATACCCAGGGGCCAGGCGCTCGATGGCCGTGTAAAGGTGCCGACGCAGCTCGGCCAAGATGCGATAGGCGAGATCGTGGGCGAGCCACATCTCGGCCCAGGCCATGATGGCGCGGACGAAGACCGCCACGCCAAGGGCGATGGCCGGGACGCGAAGGTCCTCGGTCGTCACTCCGGTGGCTACTTGGCCGACCATGTAGGCCCCCGTGGCGCCAGCGGCGATGGTTGCCCCCTGGTTGAGGATGCCCGCGACGATTGTGAGCGTGATCGTGCCGAAGTAGCCGCGAACAAGCCACAGGAGCTGCCAAAACCCGGATGAGAAATGTGATCGGCTGGGCGGCATCGGCATCTTAAGCCCCTACACACGTCCAACTAGGGCGCCCATGCGGCACGCTCCAGTTGTGCCTGTACGAGCCTGGCGTAATGGCCGTCGCGGAGGACGAGCTCAGCATGGCGCCCTGACTCGACGATGCGGCCTTCATCGAGGACAACAATGCGGTCTGCGTGGACTACCGACGAGAGGCGGTGAGCGATGACGATAGTGGTCCGGCCGCGGGCGAGGCGTTCCAGGGCCTCATGGATCATCGCCTCGTTGTCACCGTCGAGGTTTGAGGTTGCCTCGTCCAGGATGAGGATCGGAGCGCCCTTCAGGAGGGCACGGGCGACGGCGATGCGCTGGCGTTCACCGCCGGAGAGCCGTGCTCCCCGCTCCCCCACGACTGTCTCATAACCGCTCGGCAATCCCTCGATAAACGAATGGATGCTCGCTTGCCGCGCGGCCTCCTGGACCTCCTCAAGGGTGGCGTCCGGGCGACCGATGCGGATGTTCTCTTCAATGGTCCCGTGGAAGAGATAGGTGTCCTGCGACACGTAGCCGATGCGGCGGCGCAGCTCAGCCAAAGGAATTAGGCGAAGGTCGACACCGCCGATCGTGAGTTGCCCCTCATCCGGGTCGAAGAACCGAAGGAGGAGCGACGCAATGGTCGTCTTACCTGCTCCTGAGCGGCCGACAATGGCAACCGTTTCGCCTTCGCGGACGTCCAGCGAGACATTGGTGAGGGCGGGGCGGGCCTCGGCCGAGTACCGGAAGCTTACGTTGTGGAGGGCGATGGTGTTGTTGGCGGGGACAGAATCCGGGGCGTGCTGCACAGGAACATCCTGGACGGACGGCTCAGCATCCAGGAGGTGAAATATACCTGTCGACGCGGAGATGCCCATATAGCCAGCGTGCCAATAGCTGTCGAGTTCGACCAGCGGTCGGAAACACTCTCCGGAGAGAAAGAGGATGATGAGGAGCGCCGCGATCCCAAGTTCGCCCGCCGCAACCTGGAAGCTCCCGATACAGACGGCGAGCGCCACCCCAGCGCTCATGGCAAAGCCGACGAGGCCGTTTCGGATCATGGAGATGGAGAGCTGGGCCATGGTGGCCCGGTATAGCGCCTGGCTGGCGGCGCGGAGTTCGTCACCGCGCCGTCCGCTCGCGTTGAGCGACTTCAGCGTGACCATGCCCTGCATTGAGTCGACAAACTGTGCGTTCAGGGACGCATAGGCCGCCCAATGCCGTTGGCCGTACTCGCCAAGGACCCTGTCCCAGAAGCGCGGGATTAGCGGGACTGCGAGCGCAAAGGCAAGCACGACGATCGCGATCATCGGATTGAGGACGGCAATGACAGCGACAACGCAGGCCGGGACGAGGACGGAGACAACGGCCTGCGGCAGGTAGTATCCGACATACGACTCGAGGGCTTCCACGCCGTCCACGAGCGTTGATTGGACCTTCCCCGTCTCAGTCCTCTGGAGATACCCGGGACCGAGAAGCAGCAGCCTTTCGAAAAGGCGGTTTCGGAGCTTGGTCTTCACAGCCGCGGCGGTGCGCTTGGCTATGATTTCTCGAGCTAGTATCAGTGCGGCCCGAACCACCGTAAGACCGACAATCGCGAGGACGAGCCCGCTAATGGCCGGCCAACCCTGACCATCGAAGATCCGGCGGACGATCGTAGCGACGACGATGCCCTGCCCGACCCATGTAGCGGAGATGGCAAGACCGATTGCGACCGAAAGGCCAAGGAATCCGCGGACGCCACTGGTGAGGGCCAGGATGCGACGGTTGATCATCATGCTGGTCGGACCGGTCCCCGGGAAGAGCGTCGCGGTACAGCGCAGCACGACGGCGTGCGGAATAGCATGTCACGAGGCGACTTGTGGCAGGAGGTGGTGGTATCGGCTTGGCACGCGGGCACCGCGGGTCAAGCGCCTAGGCAAAGGGCCGGTCGGGTAAACAGAGGGCGGAGAAATCAGCCCGAGTCTGTCACGTCGCGTATCGGGGCAACCCCTCAACGGCCTAACCACTCGGGCCGCAGACCTCTCGCCGCGCCACGGGCCGACCGCGGGCACGATCATGTCATCGACCTGCCGACCGGGAGGCAAAGCGACCGCCCTGACTCCGGATCGATGAACAGCCTGGCCGCTACCCCGAAGACCCTCGTAAAGAGATCTACGGTGAGGACGTCCGATGGGGCCCCATCTGCCACAACTCGCCCCCCTTCCATCACGACCACGCGGTCGGCGTAGTTTGCCGCGTGGACGAGGTGGTGGAGAACCACGACGATTGTCATTCCACGGTCGCGCCGCAGCGAAAGGAGAAGGTCGAGCACCTCGAACTGATGTCGCACGTCCAGGAAGGTTGTCGGCTCATCGAGTAGCAGGGTCTGCGCACCCTGCGCCAGCGCCAGCGCGATCCATGCCCGCTGCCGCTCGCCCCCGGAAAGCTCGTCGAGTGGCCGTGCTGCCAGATCGGCAAGGCCTGTCAACTCAAGGGCCTCCTGGACGGCACGGTGTCCGCTCACGCCTAGCCGTCCGAAAAACCCTGTATGGGGAAACCGTCCCATCTCGACGAGCTCGCGTACTGTGATTCCCGCCGGGCCCGAAGGAGCCTGCGGCAACACAGAGACCCGCCGAGCAATATCGCGACTGGTCAGCTCGCGGACGTCTCGCCCGTCGAGCAAAACGACGCCCCGGCGCGCAGGCAACAGACGCGCCATCGCACGGATAACCGTGGACTTCCCGGAGCCGTTTGGCCCGACGATTGCGGTGATCGTGCCGCGCCGCAGCGCCAGGTCCAGGCCGTCGAGTACCAGCCGCCGACGATAGCCGGATGCCACACCTGCAAGCCTCACCGGTGCGCGCTCACTCATCGCACGCTCCGGCGAATCAGGACGACAAGCAGCGGCGCCCCAAACAGCGCCAACACCGCGCCCACGGGGAGCCCGGCGCGCTGAGTCGACGACGGGATGGGTGGCTTGATGGAGACCGATTGCGCAACGAGGTCAGCAGCGAGCAACAATAGGCAGCCCAGCATGACCGCCAGCGGCAGCGCTCGACGCGCATCAGCTCCAGCGACCACGCGCGCCACGTTCGGGGCTGCCAGCCCGATGAAGCCAACAGAACCTGCGACGCTCAACGCCCCCGCCGCCAGTCCGGCAGCCAGGGCGAACGCCGCAAGTCGTGCCCCATGGAGTGGAAGGCCAAGAGCCCGGCTTGAGTCATCGTCAAGCTGAAGCAGGTTGATAGCGCGCGCCGCCAGCAGCCCCATCGGCACGCCCAGTCCCGCCCACGGCAACGCAATCCAGGCGTCCCCCCAAACGCGGCCATTCAGTGAGCCAATCAACCAGGGGAGGATGCTGCCAAGCGCGTACTCCGAACGCAGCATCACCAATGATGTCAGCGAAACCAACAACGCGTTTACGATCACCGCCGTCAGCAACAGGCGCAGTGGGTCAATCCGGCCCAGTCTCTGGCTCGCCAACAGGACGAGCGCGCAGCCTGCGATAGCGCCGCCAAGGACCGCCACCGGCAAGAAAGGTCGAGGCGCCGGCAGCCCCCAGAGGCCTGCCAGGAACACGACGGCCATGAGAACACCGCCCGCCGACACACCCGTCAGGCCCGGCTCTGCAAGCCGGTTGCGCATCACCGACTGCATAAGTGCCCCCGAGAGTCCCAACATCATCCCGACCAGGAGCGCTAGTAGTGCGCGGGGTAGCCGAAGCCCCCAGACGATGGTTCGGTCCGTTGGGTCGGCCGCGCGATCGACGAGCGCTAGGAAGACCCGCTCTGGCGGGATCCAGACGGTCCCAAGACCTAGGTGCAGGACAAAAAGAACGAGTGCCCCGGCCCCGGCGGCAAGCATGACAGCCGCGAAGTGGCGGGCGGGTTCGTTCATCTATACCAGCCCCGCAGATGATCGGCGCAAGAGCCAGAGCATAGGCGGCGCCGCCACCAGCGTCGTGCAGAGTCCGACAGGAACCTCCCATGGATAGATCACAACCTTCGCCAGAACGTCAGACGCAAGCACCAGTAGGGCGCCGATTACCATCGAGGCCGGAAACAGCAGCCGCGCATCGGGCTTGCCCACGAGCAGACCGGCCAGGTGCGGTGTCAGGAGGCCTACCCACGCAATCGGTCCGGCCACGGCGACCAACGCCGCAACGAGCGAGGCCGCAAGCACAACAAAGAGCGCCCGCAGCTGTAGCGTCCGGGCTCCGAGCGACGACGAGAGGTCGTCGTGCAGCTGCAGCACGTTCGCGGCCTGGGCGAGGACCAGTGCTGTGGGTATCCCCGCGGCCAGCCACGGGCAAACCAGCTCCACATGGTTCCAGGAACGGTTCGAAAGATTACCGACCGTGAACAGAAAGAGTACCTGCACGGCGCCAGACGACGCCGCCAGACTGATCACGGCCACGATCATTCCATTGAGGAGCGCGGCGACAGCGACGCCGGTGAGGGCCGCCTCAACCGGACTTCGGGCCCCCCGTGAGGTCAGCAACACGACGACACTGGCGCCCAGGCCGCCCGCGAGCGCCACGACCGGGTGAAGCGAGAACACCACCGGCACGTTCAGCAGGAGCACAACCGCCATTGCGAGCGATGCCCCCCCCGACACGCCAAGCAACTCTGGAGAAGCAAGAGGATTACGAAGCACGACCTGGAGGATGGCGCCGGATAGACCGAATCCCGCGCCGCCGAGTACCGCGAGAATAAGTCGAGGCAGCCGCAACTCATGGATCGCCAGCCGCTCCAGCGGCTCCCCGGATTCGCCGAACAGGACGCCAGGGAGCCGCTCCGGAGCGATCATCGGCTGACCGATGCTCAGCTCGGCAACCGCCAGCACCGCGATCACTGCAGCGAGTCCCCCCGCCGCGGCGGCCCACCGGCTCGAGCCGCCAGGAACCGCCGCGGTCGTCTCACGCATGCCTCTACGGAAGGGGCGCTGGGAAAATGTCCGGATAAATCTTTGGCATCGCGTCGTCAAGCACTACCGTGACCCCGCGGATCCCGCGCGATGTCACCCAGACATCAAAGCTGACTTCGTGGACGCGGCGGTTCTTGACGGCGCGCAGCTGCCTCCAAAGCACGTTGTCAGCAAGCTGCTCAGACACAGGCTTTGGCGGCGTCGGCCCGAACCCGAACGTCATGACAAACAGGACCTCAGGGTCAATTTGCAACAGTTGCTCAATGGAAAAGCTCGGATACTCACCATGCACGCAGGCCTCGAATTCGAATGCATAGCTGGCGACCCGATTCAACGCATCAGCAGCAGGAGCGCAAGGCGTCTCGACACCGATATTGACGTCCGAACCGAAAATCGCAAGCACCGACTTTTTGGCCGTGATCTTCTTCGCGTACTCGTCGACACGCTTCAAAAATGCCTGTGACGCTGCCTCCGCCTCGTTGCTCTTGCCGGCGATGCGCGCTATCTCCGCCACATGCTTCAGCGTCCCGTCCAATCCGACAGGATTCACGATGAACAGCGGCGCGATCTCCTTAAGGCCAGCACGAAGACCATCGTGGACACCTCGGAGGCCAATGACGATCTCCGGCCCCGCCTTCGCGATGTCCTCAATGCTGGGCTCAAAGAACGAGCCCCCGATCGGGGCGATGTCGCTCTCGGTCGGCCCCCAGTACGCAGGGTGTTTGTGCAGGGCATCGTTGGCTGCCACTGGTTTCATCCCCAGGACAAAGAGCGTGTCCACACATAGCCCGGTCAGGCAGACAATTCGAGTCGCTGGCTCCCTGAGAGTGATCTGTTCGCCCGTCGCGTCCGCGACCACGATGGGCACCGGCGGCGACGGCGCGTTCGCACTGCCGCCACCGCCCGACGAGGGCGAGGGTCGCGGCGACGAGGAGTCAGCCGGCGGCGACGGCGCGTTCGCACTGCCTCCACCGCAGGCGACAGCGAGTGGCAGAGCCACGGCTGCGACCATGGCAACAAGTATCTTGCGCATAACACTCCTACCACGTATGCAGGTGAGACCTACCTCGTATGCAGGTGAGACCGAGTCTCACTTTAGGGCGATTATACGCGCCAGGCGGCTCGGCGCAAGCGCTCCGGGAAACCCGGGCACCTGCGCACCCGCGAAGTCGTGACCCGCGTCGCTTCCATAGGTCCGCCATTTGCAAGACCACGATGGGCGTCTCCCCTCATTCGTCGACCCAGGGCCACAGAGCTGTATCGGACTGGAGATGAGGTGTATCGGCTGGAGATCTGCCGCACTGGGACGGCTTTCAAAGGCAGCCGGGGGCGCGCCGGTACCGCAAGGCGCTGACGGCGATCGCCTTCTTCATCTCCCTCGTCTCGGCGATCCTCGAAAAGCCGGTCGACGACGCCACGATCGTGGTCGGCGAGATGAGCGTGAAGGGTCTGCTCCAGCGGGTCGATGCGCTCTCCGAGCGCTGCGAGTTCGCGCGAGAGGCGGGGGCGAAGCGGATCTTGGTCCCGAGCGAGAACAAGCGCGACCTGGCGGAGGTGCCCGACGAGCTGCTCACCCGGCTCGAGCCGGTCCTCTACACGGATCCGATCAACGCCGCGATCCGGACGATGCGACTGGAATGAGGACGCCGCCCGATCTGCTTACCGCGCCAAACTGAGAGGCTGGCAAGGCAGGGCCTCGTACTCGAGTCGGATCATGGCGGCTATTCGCTGCCTGCGTTGGTCCAAGAACGTGTCGTGTCATGGGGCAGCGCATGCATCTCGTGCATCAGTCACCACTCCCGCTCTCCGAAGCGCCTCCGGAGCTCGGGAACGCACTCGAACGCGGCTCCGGAACCCGGCCCCGACGATCTCACTGAGGAACTGGTGCCAGCGTGAGAGGTCAAGAACTCGGCCCTGCGCTTCGCGCAGCAGGGCGAACTGCCGCTCTCGCCGCTCGGAAGAGAACTCTCCCGTGTCGATGTCCTCACCTTGCAAGACGTTATAGACAGCCTTGAGCCGTCCGCGCTGGGAGGCCGCCGCAATCGAGACGCGGAGCAGCCGGTCAGGATCGGGCTGAATGAGGTGGTTGAAGGGAGACGCGTCGCCACCAGGGTTGGGCGGTTGTCGCGACTCTCTGCAAAACCTCGCCAAGGCATCTCGGCCTTCGTCCCAGAAGACCGACATGAGGGTGAGGATGAAGTCAGCTTGATTGAGCTCGACGCCCTCACTGTTGATGCGGACGAAGATGTCCGCTACCCCCCTGCCTCCTCCTCCTCCTCCTACTCGACGGTCGCGGCTATCTCCAACGCCGTGAACGGGTACTTCTGGAGATCAAAGATACGGTCAGGGTTGTGGCTGATGCGCTCCTCGTCGTCGTCCGAGGGCGAGCCTCTTGCCTTCTGAAAGTGACGCGGGAAACGACTTCACAATCTGGTAGCTTGACTTTCCCGAAACCCAGAGGAATGAGTGTCCGGCGATCGGGACCCGCCGAGGGGGACCGGGCCCTAGGTGTTTCCGTCGCCTGGCGAACCGCCG
>DAOTYQ010000153.1:0-4543 GCA_034434735.1 Chloroflexota bacterium | reverse complement strand
AAGTCGAGATCGCCATGCGCCGCTGCCTTTCCAACTTCCTCGAGGAGTGTCATCCTGTCTGTGGCCATCGCCTGCGGTCCTCCCAGCTGTCGCTCGATATCTGCTGGAAGCCTAGGCGGTGGCCGCTCCGCAGTGGGGCACCTCCGCAATTTCCCCCACGTCCTGGGACACTACTGCCATCCGCTTGAACGAGCCCGAGGACGCGACCGTTGCGGCGCATCAGGTGAGAATTTGGCCGGGTTGTCGGGGGATGGGAGGGGCCGGGCGGTCGCGACGTCCTGCGCGACGGCCTACCCCGCCCTCACACCGCGACCGGCTCTCGATAATCCCCGAAGACCTCGCGTAGAACCCGGCACTGCTCGCCGAGAGTCGCGTACGCGGCCGCGCAGCGCAGGAAGTGCGGCATGAGGTTCGACTCGGCGGAGCCCGGCCGGCTCGCCGCCTCGCGCAGACCGCGCAGGGCGGCCTCGACGGCGACCGGATCGCGCTCCCGGCGGACCCGCTCGAGACGGGCGAGATGGCGTTCGAGCGAGCCCGGCGGGACTTCGAGGACCGGCACCTCGACGACCTCCTCGGGGTCGACGTACCGGTTGACCCCGACGACGACCCGCTCCCCGGCGTCGAACTCGCGCTGGTAGCGGTAGGCGGCGTCGGCGATCTCGCGCTGGGGGTAACCGGCGAGGATGGCGGCGACCATCCCGCCGCGCCGATCGATCTCGTCGAGGTAGCGCCAGACGCCCCGCTCCACCTCGTTCGTCAGGGCCTCGACGAACCAGGAGCCGCCGAGGGGATCGATGGTGTTCGCCACCCCCGTCTCCTCGGCGATGATCTGCTGCTGGCGGAGGGCGAGGAGGGCGGCCGCCTCGGTCGGGACGGCGAGGGCCTCGTCGTAGGCGTCGGTGTGGAGCGACTGCGTCCCGCCGAGGACGGCGGCGAGGGCCTGGAGGGCGACCCGGGTCAGGTTGTTGAGGGGCTGCTGCGGGGTGAGCGAGACCCCGGCCGTCTGGGTGTGGAAGCGCATCCAGGTCGAGCGCTCGTTTTCGGCCCGATAGCGCTCGGTCATGAGCTTCCACCAGATCCGCCGCGCGGCCCGGAACTTGGCGATCTCCTCGAAGAAGTCGCTGTGGCTGTTGAAGAAGAACGAGAGGCGGGGGGCGAAATCGTCGACCCGGAGACCACGGGCGAGGGCGGCCTCGACGTAGGCCATCCCGTCGGCGATGGTGAAGGCGAGCTCCTGGACGGCCGTCGCGCCGGCTTCGCGGATGTGGTAGCCGGAGATGCTGATCGTGTTCCAGCGCGGCAGCTCCCGCGTCCCGAACTCGATCGTGTCGACGACGAGCCGCATCGAGGGCTCGGGCGGGAAGATGAACTCCTTCTGGGCGATGTACTCCTTGAGGATGTCGTTCTGGATCGTGCCCTCGAGGGCCGCCCGCGGCACCCCGGCCTTCTCGGCGGCGACGATGTACATCGCCCAGATCGGGGCCGCCGGACCGTTGATCGTCATCGAGGTGCTGATCCGGTCGAGGGGCAGCCCCGCCAGGAGGACCTCCATGTCGGCGAGCGAGCTGACGGCGACGCCGCAGGTCCCGAACTCCCCCTCGGCCGCCGGGTCGTCGGTGTCGTAGCCGTAGAGGGTCGGCATGTCGAAGGCGATCGACAGCCCGGTCTGGCCGGCGTCGAGGAGGGCATGGAAGCGGGCGTTCGTGTCCTCGGCCGAGCCGAAGCCGGCGAACATCCGCATCGTCCAGAGCCGGCTCCGGTAGCCGCTCGGATGGAGGCCGCGGGTGAAGGGCGGCTCGCCCGGCAAGCCGATATCGCGGGCGGGGTCGAAGTCGTCCCAGCGCCCGGTTCGAAGGGACCGCCCGAGGTGGTCGACGGCGGTCGGGCCGCCGGCCCCGGCGGGCGCGCCGTCGGGCGTCCGCTCCCACGACCAGGGGCCGTAGAGGCGCTCGACCTCGACGTCGCTGATGGTCGAGAAGCGGACCTTCCGCTCCGGCAGGCGGGCGAGGGCCGGCCGCAGCCGAGTCTCCTCCCAGCGTCGCCGACGGGCGGACCAGTCGGTCATGGCGCGATCCTAGCACTCCCCTCCCCCGACAGCGTCGCGTCGTCGGGCGGGCCCCGACGGGGGGCCGGGCGCCGTCGGGTGGCGCGCTGGGCCGGGGTGGTCCCGTCGGGTCCCTCAGCCGTCGGCGGCGAGGGAGGCGGCGACGGCCCGCTCGACGATGGCGGCGTGGGCGTCCGGGGTCCGGACGTCGCGGGCAGCACTCCCGACGAGGACGACCCGCACGGTGTCGGGCGCGGCGGCCCGGTGGACGACGATGGTCTGGAGCTGACCACCGTTCTCGAGATCGATCCGATAGCCGGTCGCGCCGCCGAGGTCGGGGTGCGTGACGACGATGTTCGAGGTCTTGCGAGCCGTGCGCGCGCCAGCCTCGTACCAGGCACCGAGGGCGTCGACGGTCAGTTCCGGGGCGGTAAAGACGGCGAGGGTGACGCCCGACTCGGCGCCGGTCGGCCAGAGCCCTCCGGCGAAGCGGAGCTCGGTGATGCCGGCCTCGGCGAGACCAGCGAGGTTGTCGCGGCTGCAGCTCCGGCCCGAGTCGAGGCGCTCCGGCGGACGGTCGTCGAAGAGGACGGGGACGAGGGCCTCGAGCTCAGGATAGGCGCCGGGCTGGCGACCGTCGGCGAGGCAGGGCCCGTCGGGCGCGAAGGTCGGTCCGCCGCCGGCGAGGCCGCACCCGGCGAGGACGACCGCGACGACGGAGACGACGAAGGCGACGAGGGGGCGCGGGAGACTTGGGCCGACGCGCCCAGACCCCGATCGAGCGGGATGGCGTCGGCCAGGGAAACGGCTGCGACGCGGGGAGGAGAGCATGGTCGCCGAGGAGGGTACCGGCTCGGGCCGAACCGTGCGGCCGAGGCCACCGGCCGTGCCGTCAAGCCGAGTGGACCGCCGTGCCGCCGCCATGGGGTGTGCCAACGGGCGCCGGCCTGTGCCACCGCGCACCTGGTACGGGGGTCCCAGAATGGTGCCTCCCAGCGCCCACCGATCTTCGGCCCTCGGATCGGGACGGTCGCCCCATACCCCAGCCGGTCGGCCGCTGGTAGCGTCGTGCCTGCGCCGTCGTCGGACTCGGGGACACCCTGGGGCGTCGGCTACGGGGCGGAGCACGGACGACCCGCCGGGAGTGCCGGGGCTGCCGGCCGGGAGGATCCCGATCTCCGCCCACGACCCGAGTAACCACGGATCATTCGGCCAGCAGGCCCGAGCCGCGAGGGCGCCGCCATCATCCGTCGTCTGGGAGCCGCCGCCGGTGGACCATCCGCCGGCGGCGTCGTGCTTCGCGCTCGCCCCGTCCAGCCGGCCGACGCCCACTCCGTCGGCCTACGCCGCCTGTCGGCCTACGCCGCCCCGACCGACGGCGGCGGCATGGAGACCCGGCGTCGCCGCGGGACGCCCCGCCGATCGAGGTCGGCGGCGACGACCCGGGCCGCGGCGACGAGATCCGGGTCGTGGCCGATGGTCCGGGCGATCCAGTCCACGTACGACGGCTCGCGGGCGGCGATCTCACCGAGCGTGCAGCCCCGGTACTTGCCGAAGTCCACCGGCCGGGTGAGCGCCTCTCCGAGCGACGGCGGTCGGGGGCGAAGGTCGGCCAGCTCGGCGCGCTCGAGGGGACCCGTCGGCGGCGAGGCCCGGAGTTCGCCGGGCCCGCCCCGGACCATGACCGGCGGGACCCAGGCCGGCCGGCCGGCTGGTCGCGGACCGCCGGGCGGGATCGTCGTGTTCCGGGGTCGGAAGGTCCGGCTCGTGTCGAGCCGCCCGGTGACCGGCCGCGTCGGCGGCGGGGGCGGCGGGCCGGCCGGGCGTCGCTTCGCGCTGCCGGCCTTCGGTCCACCCGATCGGCCGTCGCCCCTGGCGGCCGCATCGGCCCGGAGGCGTTCGTAGGCAGCGTTGATCTCGGCCATCCGGCGGGTTGCCCGCCGGGCCGCGACCGGATCGTCACCGGTGAGATCGGGGTGGTGCTCGCGGGCGAGACGGCGCCAGGCGGCCTTGATGGTCGCCTGGCTCGCGCCAGGCTCGACGCCGAGGACCTCGTGGGGGTCGCGCTGGCTCATCCCCAGAGTCTACCGCGCTCGGCTCGCCATCCCGTCGCCTGCCCCGGAACGGCGACCGCCCGCCGGCTCGGCCGAGCGGCTACCCTGTCCTCGTCCCGCTGCGGGCGCCGCGGCGTGCCCGAAGCGCACCAGCGCCGCGGCGCCGCCCTCCACCACACGACCGAGCTCCGGGAGCCACCCACCATGGACGTCTGGACCGCCATCCGAACGAAGCGAGCCGTCCGCCGCTTCGCCGATCGACCCCTCGAGCCCGCCCACCTTCGCCGGATCCTCGACGCCGGGAGGCGCGCCCACAGCTCGAAGAACCTCCAGCGCTGGGCCTTCGTCGTCGTGCGCGACCGCGACCGCCTCCGCGAGCTCGCCTCGGTCGGGCCGTACGCCGGGCACGTCGCCGGGGCCGCCGTCGCCATCGCCCTCGTCACCC
>DAOTYQ010000152.1:0-1562 GCA_034434735.1 Chloroflexota bacterium | reverse complement strand
TGAGCAACACTGAACCTCGCTCCGCCACTCCCCTCCGGCCCATCGCTGAGACCCGGGCTCGTCGTGCCGTCCCGCAGCGGGCGACGGCCGGATCGGCCGTCCTCGCCGTCGCCGTCCTGTTCACCCTCCTCGGCGCGTGCGGCCCCGGGGCGAGCGGAACGCCGACCCCGCCCCCGACCTCGCCGGGCGCCGGCGGGTCCACGGCGCCGGCCGGCCTCGACGGTCGGACCTTCCTCTCGACCCGGGTCGTCGCCGACGGTCGCGAGCGCGGCCTCGTCCCGGGCACCCGGATCCGGATCGAGTTCCAGGCAGGGCGGATCGGCGTCTCCGCCGGCTGCAACCGCATGGGTGCCGACTACCGTCTCGAGGGGGACGTCCTCCGGATCGCCAACGCCGCCGTCACCGAGATGGGCTGCGATCCCGCCCGCCACGACCAGGACGAGTGGCTCTTCGACCTCCTTGGGCGTGGGCCCAGCGTGACCCTCGCCGGCGAGACCCTCACCATCGCCCAGGGGACGACGACGATCACCCTCCTCGACCGCGAGGTCGCCGAGCCCGACCTGCCGCTCGTCGGGACCGACTGGGTCCTCGTCTCGATCCTCTCCGCCGACGTCGCCTCGAGCGTGCCGGCCGGGGTCGTGGCCCGGCTTCGCTTCGAGGCGGACGGCCGCGTCAGCGTCGAGACTGGCTGTAACAGCGGCGGCGGCGCCTATCGGGTCGAGGGCGAGCGGATCGTCTTCGGCGACCTGGCCCTCACGAAGCGGGCCTGCGTCGGCCCCGCCGGCGAGGTCGAAGCGACGATCCTCAACGTTCTCGCCGCCCGGGAGGTCGTCTTTGGAATCGACGGGGCGACGCTCCGGCTCGTGGCGGGTTCGGTGGGGCTCGACTTCCAGGGCGCGGCGAGCGCCGATTGACGACGCGAGGGGGTCCCGAAATCGACTCGGGTCGCCCTCGATCAGGACCCGAGCCGGAAGAAGCGGACGGCGTTCCCGCCCAGGATCGCCGCCTGCTCCTCCGCCGTCAGGCCCGGCAGGGCGCGGATCCGGGCCACGGTGGCGTCGATGTCGTACCAGGGAAAGTCCGAGCCCATCATGACCCGCTCTGGGCCGACGGTCCGGACGAGTTCGACAAAGGCCTCGACCGACGGGGCCTTCGGCGCGCCGAGCCAGTGGACGGTCTCGCAGCAGTCGAACATGACGCTCGGATAGTCGCGGGCGATGCCCGGCAGCTGTCGCCACGCCGCTCCGCCCATGTGGGCGAGGATGATCCGCAGGTCCGGACAGGCATCGAGGAGCGGCCGGAAGGCGTTTGGCTCCCCGATCCCGCTGCCGTCTCGGCTGGGCCCCGAGTGGGAGAGGACGACGACGTCGAGCTCGACGCAGGCCTCGATGAGGGGGCGGAGTCGTCGATCGGCGAAGTCGAGTCGCTGGAGCGGCGGATGGAGCTTGATGCCGCGGGCGCCGTGCTCGGTCACCATCTCCCGAAGGTGGGCGACGTTCTCCTCCACCGGCATCGTGTTCGGGTCGACGGCGATGAGCGGCACGAAGCGCGGGTCGGCGGCA
>DAOTYQ010000151.1:0-3621 GCA_034434735.1 Chloroflexota bacterium | reverse complement strand
CAAGGACGAGTACCCGGCCTACTTCGAGCGGGTCGTCCGGCTCGTCCGGCCGGGCGGCCTCGTCGCCATCGACAACGTCTTCCTCGGCGGCGCCGTCGCCGATCCCGCCGCCGACGGGCCCGGGGTTCGCGCCGTACGGGCCCTGAACGCGCGTCTGGCTGCCGACGAGAACCTGACCGTCGCCGTCGTTCCGATCCGGGACGGGCTGACCCTCGTTCGGCGGCGGGCCTGACCCGCGCTCGACGTCGCCCTCGCCCAGGCGCCGCCGCGCGCCGCCGCGCCGCCGGTCGGTCCGGTGGCTACCATGGCCGCCATGACCAGCCCATCCCCCGCCAGCTCGGCGTCCCTTGCCACCCCGTACCGGACCCACACCTGCGGTGAGCTCCGCGCCGCCGACGCCGGTCGCGCGGCTCGCCTCGCCGGCTGGGTCCACCGTCGGCGTGACCACGGCCAGCTCATCTTCCTCGACCTCCGCGACCGCTACGGGATCACCCAGGTCGTCGTCGACCGCACCGTCGCCCCGGAGGCCCACGCCGTCGCCGACCGGGTGCGGGTCGAGTACGTCGTCGTCGCCGACGGGGAGGTCGCCCGGCGGCTCCCGGGCACCGAGAACCCGCGCCTGGCGACCGGCGAGGTCGAGCTCCGGGCGAGCGGTCTGACGATCCTCTCCGAGTCGAAGACGCCACCCTTCTACATCAACGAGCCCGACGCCCCGATCGAGGAGAGCCTCCGCCTCCGCTACCGCTACCTCGATCTCCGTCGGGAGCCGATGCGCGACCGACTCCTCCTCCGGAGCCGGCTCGTGGCCGCCATCCGCGAGGTCCATCAGGCGCACGGGTTCGTCGAGATCGAGACGCCGATGCTCATCAAGAGCACGCCGGAGGGAGCCCGGGATTTCATCGTTCCGTCGCGCCTTCAGCCGGGGACCGTCTACGCCCTGCCCCAGAGCCCGCAGCAGCTCAAGCAGATCCTCATGGTCGCCGGGATGGATCGCTACTTCCAGATCGCCCGCTGCTTCCGGGACGAAGACCTCCGGGGCGACCGCCAGCCCGAGTTCACCCAGCTCGACCTCGAGATGAGCTTCGTCGACGAGCCGACGGTCATGGCCACCGTCGAGGCGATGGTCGTCGAGGTGACCCGCCGGGTCGTCCCCGAACGGCCGATCGTCGCCGTGCCGTTCCCGCGCTTCACGTACGAGGAGGTCCTCGAGCGCTACGGGACCGACAAGCCCGATCTGCGGTTCGGCCTCGAGCTCGTCGATCTGGCCGCCGCCCTCCGCGACGGCGAGGGCAACCCGGCCTCGGGCTTCCGGGTCTTCGACGAGACCCTCGCCGCGGGCGGTCGGGTGAAGGCGATCCGGGTGCCCGGCCTGGCTGGGGCGACGCGGCGCGAGCTCGACGAGCTCGTCGAGCTCGCGCGGGCGGCCGGGGCCGCCGGTCTCGTTCATCTGGCCGTCGGGCCCGACGGGACGATCGCCTCGCCGATCGCCAAGCACCTCCGGCCGGGCGTCGGGTCGGCCCTTGCCGGCGCGGCGGGGGCGAGCGCCGGCGACCTCGTCCTCGTCGTCGCGGCCGAGACGGCCGTCGCCAACGCCGCCCTCGGCCGCCTCCGGACCGAGCTCGGGGCCCGGCTCGGGCTGGCCGACCCCGACGTCCTCGCCTACGGCTGGGTCCACCGCTTCCCGATGTTCGAGTGGGACGCCGAGAACCGGCGCTGGGACGCCGTCCACAACCCCTTCAGCGGGGTCGTTCCCGAGGACGAGTCGCTCCTGACGACGGCCTCAGGCGACCTCGCCGACCGTGGCCCCGACGACCCGGCCGGGCGGGCGCGGGCCCTCCAGTACGACCTCGTCCTGAACGGCTGGGAGCTCGGCGGCGGCTCGGTCCGGATCTGGCGGCGCGATCTCCTCGAGCGGAGCTTCGCCCTCCAGGGCCACGATCCGGCTGCCGCCCGGGCGAAGTTCGGGGCGCTGCTCGAGGCCTTCGATTACGGCCCGCCGCCCCACGGCGGGATCGCCCTCGGGGTCGACCGCTGGGCCGCCCTCCTCGCCCGGCAGACGAACATTCGGGAGGTCATGGCCTTCCCGAAGACCCAGTCGGGGAGCGACCTCATGCTCGACGCCCCGTCGCCGCCCGACCCGGCCCAGCTCGAGGAGCTCGGGCTCCGGTTCGTCGGACCGCCGCGGAGTCGCTCCGGTCGGCCGGGAGCGGCGTGAGGGGCCTCGCCCTCCTGGCCGCCCGGCCCCGCGTCGCCGCGCTCTTCGGGGCCGCCTGCATCGCCTTCTCGGGGATCTTCTATCGGGCGGCCGAGGTGAGTCCGGAGACCGGCGCCGTCTTCCGGGCCGTCTACGGCCTGCCGCTCCTCGGCCTGGTCGCCTGGGCCGAGCTGCGTCGCTTCGGGCCGCTCCCGCCGCGGGCCGTCGCCGCGGCGGCCATCGCCGGCGCCTTCTTCGCCGCCGACCTCACCCTCTGGCACCACGCCATCGAGGCGGTCGGGGTCGGCCTGGCGACGGTCCTCGCCAACCTCCAGGTCGTCGTCGTGGGTGCCGTCGCTTGGGCCGTCGGCGGCGAGCGGCCGAGTCGGGCCGTCTTCCTCAGTCTGCCGATCGTCCTGGCCGGCGTCGTCGCCATCTCCGGGGTGCTGGAGCGGGGTGCGTATGGCGCTGACCCCCTCGGCGGGGCCGTTCTCGGCCTCGGCGCCGCCGTGGCCTACGCAGCCTACCTCCTCGTCATCCGGCGGGTCGGTCGGGATGCGGCTGGGCCCGCCCTGCCGGTCTTCGCCTCGACCCTGGCCACGGCCGTCGTCGGCGTGGGTGTCGGGCTCCTCGTCGGCCGCCTGGACCCGGCACCGAGCTGGCCGGCCCACGGCTGGCTGGCGCTCCTGGGGCTGACCGGCCAGGCGGCCGGGACGCTCGCCATCGTGACCTCGTTGCCCCGCCTGCCGGCCGTCGTCGCCTCCGTCATCCTCCTCGCCCAGCCGGTGGCGAGCGTCGGCCTCGCCGTCGTCCTCCTCGGCGAGGCGCCGTCGCTCCTCCAGGTCATCGGGGTCGGGCTCGTCCTCGGCGGGATCGCCGTCGCCAGCGGCGCCGTCGGGCGGGTGGCGCCGCTGCGGGCTCGGTCAGCCCGGGATCGGATTGCTTCGTCAACGGTGGTCGGACCGCCGAGGGGCTGATCGGGCAGCCGCCGGGGCGAACGTGGCGCCGAGGCCGCCGTTCGGGCGGGCCTCGACCTCCGCGACGACCCCGGGCGAGCGGTGGCGGGATCGAGGCGTCCGGCGCGTGCCGCGTCGCCCTGGCCGAACAGAACGGCCCCGCTGAGGCGTCCCGCGCGTGCCGCGTCGCCCTGGCCGAACAGAACGACTGGTTGGGGCGCCGAGGCCCGTGTTCTGTTCGCCCACGGCGACACCGCGAGCTCCGCGGAGGCGCGGACCGCCGTTCTGTTCGCCCACGACGACACCCGGCGCATCGCGAGCTCGCAGGCCCGCGTTCTGTTCGCCCACGGCGACACCGCGAGCTCCGCGGAGGCGCGGACCGCCGTTCTGTTCGCCCACGGCGACACCCGGCGCATCGCGAGCTCGCAGGCCCGCGTTCTGTTCGCCCACGGCGACACCGCGAGCTCCGCG
>DAOTYQ010000150.1:0-7125 GCA_034434735.1 Chloroflexota bacterium | reverse complement strand
TCCGGCGCCGGCAGGTCCCGCTCGCCGCGCTCATGGTCTTCTTGACGGCGACGACGCTCTGGTCGCTCGGGCAGGCGATCGTCGTCGTGCCGGAGGAGGGAGCGGCGGATTCGGCGGTCGTGGAGGGTTGAGGTCTCGCGGTCGTGGAGGGTTGAGGTCCCGCGGTCGAGGCGCAAGGACGCCCACGGGTCGGGCGACGTACCCACCGCGCGCCCACCGGGGGACCCTCGGGTGGGACGAAGGTACGGCTTGGCGCCGCCGCCCCGGACTCCTACGATCCCCTCCCGAGGTGGCCGATCTTCACCTCCACCCACCCCCAGGCAACCGAACCACCGGAACCGCCGCAGACGTGCGCCAACGAGGCAGGAGCATGGCATCGACGACCCCCCGCGCGCTCGGCCGCACCCGCGACCCGTATCGGGCCCATGAACTCGGGCCGATGCTCACCGCGAGCGAGGTAGCCGAGCTCCTCCATCTCCACGTCAACACCGTGAAGCGGCTGGGGGACCGCGGCGAGCTGCCGTTCTATCGGGTCTGCAAGCGGGGGGATCGTCGCTTCCGGCTCCAGGACGTCCTGGAGTTCCTGGCCCGGAACAAGTAGCGGCAACGAGTCGGCAACGAGTCGGCGGCGAGGGGCCCCTCGAGGCGGCGGCTCCGGTCGGCTGTGGGGTGGGGGCGGGACCACGGTCCGACCCACGGCTCCGCTGCGAGCCCAACGCACCACTCCGCTGCGAGCCCAACGCACCATTCCGCGGCCGCGGCGGGGCTGAACGCTCGACCTGCTCGCCGCATCTGGTTCACCTCGACGGTTCTTCTCGTTTACTCCCTGGGGGAGTAAGGCGGAAGACCGGGGGCGAAATTGACATCCGGCCGGCCGCTTCCCCGAACAGGACCGAGCTCGCCGAGCGGCGACCCGCGGCCAGGATCATCCACGCTTACCCGCCCGACGAGTAGATCGTCACAACGGACTTCGATTTCACGCGTCCGGCGCGTATTCGAGAAGAATCGAACGGTCGGCGGGCGAGCTCACTCGCGGGGTGAGGATCCGACCACGCGCGTCAGCGTTCCCAGTGGAGCCTGCCGGAGGGTGGGCCATGGGCGAACGTGCGAAGGCTCGACGGCGCTCGGGGGGCGGCCGGCGACGGTGACGGCCCTAGAGCCCAGCCGCCTCCTGGGGACCCGGCAGGCTTCGGAGTGCCCGCTCGAAGATCCGCACCCCCTCGGCGATCTCGTCGGCCGTGACGTCGAGGGGCGGGATGAAGCGGACGACGTTGTGGTCGCGGCCGCAGGAGAGGACGAGGAGCCCCTCGTCGAGGCAGCGGGCGAGGAGGGCGTCGACGAGCGCCCCGTCGGGCTCCCGCGTCGCTCGATCGCGGACGAACTCGACGCCGACCATCAGTCCGAGGCCCCGGACGTCGCCGATCCGCTCGTCGGTCTCCATGAGGGTCCGGAGGGCCGTCCGGAGTTCGGCCCCCATCCGAGCCGCGTTCTCGACGAGCCCCTCGGCCTTGATCGTCTCGAGGACGGCGAGCCCGGCGGCGCAGGCGACCGGGTTGCCGCCGAAGGTCGTCCCGTGGGCGCTCTTGCCCCACCGCTCCTGGAGCTCCCGGCGTGAGACGATGGCCGAGAGCGGGAGGCCGTTGGCGATGGCCTTGGCGAGGCAGACGACGTCGGGCACGATCCCGGCGTGCTCGAAGGCCCACATCCGACCGGTCCGGCCGTAGCCGGTCTGGACCTCGTCGACGATGAGGAGGATCCCATGCTCGTCGGCGATCCGGCGGAGGCCCTGCAGGAAGGCGGCCGGGGCCGGGATGTAGCCGCCCTCGCCCTGGATCGGCTCGATGAGGAAGGCGGCGACGGCGTCGGGCGGGATCGTCGTCTCGAAGAGGCGTCGGACGGCGGCGAGGCAGGTCGCCACGGCCCGTTCTTCGTCGCCGCCGAAGTCGCGGTAGACGGCGGGGTAGGGGAGGAGGTGGACGCCCGGCAGGAGGGGTTCGTAGCCGCGCCGGTAGACGATGTTCGACGAGGTCACCGAGGCGGCCCCGAAGGTCCGCCCATGGAAGCCGCCCTGGAAGGCGACGATGCCGGGCCGCCCGGTGACCCGCCGGGCGAGCTTGAGCGCGCCCTCGATCGCCTCGGCCCCGGAGTTGCCGAAGAAGACGGTGTCGAGCGGGGCTGGCATCTCGGCGGCGATGGCGGCGGCGAGGCCGACGACGGGCTCGGAGTAGCCGATGGCCGCCGTCGGGCCGATGAGGCGGTCGACCTGGGCGTGGATGGCGGCGGTCACCTTTGGGTGGCGATGGCCGAGGGCGGTCACGGCGATGCCGGTGGCGAAGTCGAGGTAGCTCCGGCCGGCGGTGTCGAAGAGGCGATGGCCCTCGCCGTGGCTCCAGCTGACCTCGAAGTAGCGGCCCAGGACCGGCGAGAGGTGGGGCCGGGCGAGGGCGGCGAGGTCGGGAGCAGCGGCCTGGCTGGCGGTGGGTCGATCCATGGTGGGCTGGCCTCGGCTGGCTGGCGGTGGTGGTCGCGGGTTGGCGGTGGTGGTCGGGGGCTCGGCTCGGCGCTCGGCCGGCCCGGGTCGTCGAGGGGAGGCCGGCTGGGTCGTCGAGGCGACGCCGGAGCGAGGATATCGCGGCGCCGGGGGCCCGCGTCGGGAGTGGTGGGGGTGGTCGGGCTGGTCGTCGCGGCGACCGAAACCGTTCGGCCGGGGCGGCGCCCTGGCCGGAACGGTCGGGCCGAGGGCCCGCTGACCGGAACCGTCGGGCCGGGGCGGCGCCCTGGCCGGAACCGGTTGGCCGAGGGCCCGCTGACCGGAACCGTCGGGCCGGGGCGGCGCGCCCGTGCCACAATCGGCCCCATGATCGACTTCACCCTGACCGACGAGAACCGCCTCGTCCAGCAGGCCGCCCGGGCCTTCGCCGAGGCGGAGATCCTGCCCTACATCCGCGAGTGGGACGAGCGTGGCGAGGTCCATCGCGAGGTCTTCGAGAAGATGGCCGAGCAGGGCTTCCTCGGCGCCCCGATCCCCGAGCAGTACGGCGGCGGCGGGATGGACTACATCAGCTTCGCCCTCCTCTGCGAGGAGCTCGAGCGGGCCGACACCGCCTTTCGGGTCGTCCAGAGCGTCCACGTCGGCCTGAACTCCCTCGCCCTCCTCCAGTGGGGGACCGAGGAGCAGCGCCGGCGCTGGCTCGTGCCCCAGGCCCGGGGCGAGAAGCTCGCCACCTTCGCCCTGACCGAGCCCGGCGTCGGGACCGACGCGGCGAACCTGGCGACGACGGCCCGCCGCGACGGCTCGGGCTACCGGCTGAACGGCCAGAAGATCTGGATCAGCCTCGCCGATCTGGCCGACCACTTCCTCGTCTTCGCCACCCTCGACCGCTCGAAGGGCTGGCGGGGGATCTGCGCCTTCGTTCTCGAGCGGGGGATGAAGGGCCTCTCGACGGGGACGATCCACGGCAAGATGGGGATCCGGGCCGGGAACACCGGGCTCATCAACCTCGACGACGTCTTCGTCCCCGAGGAGAACCGGATCGGCGAGGAGGGCGAGGGCTTCTTGGTCGCCATGAGCGCCATCGACCAGGGCCGGTACACCGTCGCCGCTGGGGCGGTCGGCCTCGCCCAGGCCTGCCTCGACGCCTCGGTCAAGTACGCCCGGGAGCGGCGGACCTTCGGCCAGGAGATCGGCCGTCATCAGCTCGTGAAGCAGATGATCGCCCGGATGGTCGCCGGGATCGAGATGGGGCGCCTCCTGGTCTGGCGGGCGGGCTGGCTGAAGAACCTGGGGCTTCGGAACACCCGCGAGACGTCCCTCGCCAAGTGGCACGCCACGGAGCACGCGGTCCAGTGCGCCCTCGACGCGATCCAGATCCACGGCGCCTACGGCTACAGCAACGAGTACCCGGCGGAGCGCTATCTGCGGAACGCGAAGGCGGCGGTCATCTACGAGGGGACGAGCCAGCTCCACACGCTCATCGCCGCCGACTACGCCCTCGGCTACCGGGAGGATCGGCCGCTCCGCTGCGAGCCGTGGCCGGCCCAGGGCTTCGAGCGCCCGGCGGCGCGGCCGTAAGGGTCCGGGGCCGTTCGGGGGTGTGCCGTGGCCTGTGCCCGTGGCGCTGCCACGGCCGCAGCGGACTACTGGGTTCAGCGTCGCGGAGCCTACCTGCCCGCCAGCGACTTCTTCTCCAACACATACAACAACTGGCAGCGCAATATTGCAGGACCATTATGGCGGCCTGGGAAAATGGCACGAGAAAGCTCTCCACTCGACAGGCCGTTCGGCAGAACGTCAATGCTCAGCTCGGCTACTGGAGCATCCTCTACGGAATGCAGCAGAGTTACAACGGATGCCCGAACTGACCAGGTTTGGCCGCCCTCGTCTCGGCTCTCAGGCGGTCGAGGCGGGCATTCAGGCGATCGCCTGCGCCGTTCTCCTCTTCGTGGCGGCGTGTGTTCCCCAGGAGCCGACACCGAGCGGGGCGCCGTCGTCACATCCCGCTGCCGAGCGCCTCATGCCGTGCGACACGGCGCCAGGGAGTGATCAGAGCGAAGCCCCTCGCGAACCTCCTGGCGTGGGAGCGTGGAGCCATGTCTTCTGCATCCAGCTGACGCTCGAGCGAACGAAGGGCTGGCCACAGACGGTCCAAGCCGTCGTCCTCTCGAACCAGGCAACCGATCCGCTTTCCGGCCGAAAGGTGATCGTCTACCACCCGGGAGGTCCCGGCTTCTCGGTGGTCCGTCGCACGATCGAGGCACCCCCGGTCTTCGATCCCGACAAGTACGTCGTCGTCGCCTGGGACGGGAACTCGGCCGGGGACACGCCGGGCCCGTGTGGGCCGGCATCGATCAGGTTTCTGACCGAGCGCACACCCGAGAACTACGCCGATCTCCTCGGCGAGATCGGCAGCGAGTGCCGACTTGGATTCGGATCGCCCGCCGACGTCGGGGCGTGGGCGGCGGCCGAGGAGCTGGAGGCGGTGCGCGACCGGCTCGGTGTCGACCGCCTCGTCCTCTTCACCCAGTCCTACGGGACTACGATCGCGGAGGCGTACCTGGCGCTCCATCCCGACCGCGTGGAGCGGGCGGTTCTCGATGCCCCATTGGGTCTGGATGTCTCCTGGATCGCCCGTCTCGGTGCCGTGCGGTCTACCCTGCAGCGGGCCGCCAACGACCTCGCTGGATCGTGTCGCGGGCAATCCTGCCGGGCAGTGCTCGACGCCGCTCCGCCCGACGCTATGTACCGGAGGCTCCGCGAGGCGATCCTCGCCGCCCGGCCCCGAGTCGGCAGCGGGTCGCTCGAGTTGACGCCGATCATGCTCGACGAAGCGACGCTGCTCACCCTGAAGACCGACCGCTTCTGGGACGGCTACGCTGGGGCGGTCGAGCATGCCCTCGGCGGAGACGGAACGATGCTCTGGCAGATCGGTGAGCGCTCGCACCTCGATCTCGATCTGGCGGCCTACTACCGATCGATCTGTGCGGATCTGGTGCGACCCGATGCGGTGGCCGGGTATCGCATTGGGGATGACCCGCTCCTCTTCGCCTTCACGTCTGGATTCGCACCGTGCGTCGAGTTCCCCCACGGCCAGCCGCGGACGTTGCCGTCAGCTCCCGCTGGAGCGCCCGAGGTCCTCGTCGTGGCCTCGACGGAGGATCCGTTCTCGCCCGAGAGCATGATCGGCCGTTCGCCCGCACTCAAGGAGCTCGGGCCCACGTGCGTCACGCATGTCGTCGGCCACACCAGCTACTCGGACGCTGCGGTTCGCGAGTTGGTCGACCGCTTCATCGCCGGCGAGTCGGCCGAAGCGATCGGCAAGGAGTGCGCCGTCCTCTAACCCGCACCGGCCCGCGATCGATCGGCGCCGCGGCCCCGTCGTGCACCGGGGCCGGGACGGCGGTCTGCCGGGAGCGTGCCAGAGCCCCGTGCGCTGTCTACCCCAAACTACCCCAAAGCGGGTGCGGTCGCGGTTCTCTGGCGCCGTTCGGCGGTCTTGGTGCGGAGCGAACACCAAACCGGGCCGATGGCTGGGCGCCGCGACGGAGACGACGGCGGTTTGTTGTTCTGTGCGCACGCGGTCGGGTGGCGGGCGTCCGGGCGATGAGCTGGAGGTCGGAGGCGCTGTCGGTCAGCCTGGCTCTTCGGGTGAGAGGCCGACTCGACCGGCGACCGTCGGCTCTCGACGGGGCACCTCGCCGTCCGGCTTCCTCGGTGCTTCCGGCTCCATCGCCTGGTCCGGCTCCGTCGGCTGCCCCGCCTCCCGCGGCTCCTTCCGTCCTGTCGGCTGGCTCACCGTTGGCCGGCGCGCGCTGACGATGATCGCCACCGCCACGACGATGATCGCCCCGGCGAGGAGCGTCCGCGGTTCGATCGGCTCGCCGAGGACGAGGGCGCCCAAGGCGACCGCCACCACCGGGTTCACGTACGCGTACGTCGCGACCGTCGAGACCGGGGCGTGGCGGAGGAGCCAGGCGAACGTCGAGTAGGCGAGGAGGCTCCCGGCCAAGGTGAGGTAGGCGAGGGCCAGGAGCGACGTCGAGGAGATCGCGCTCGGGTCGAGCCCCCCGATCTCGCCCGAGGCCGCCGCCATGGCGACGAGGACGAGCCCGCCGAGGAGCATCTGGAGGGCGCTGGCAAGGAGTCCGTCGGGCGGCAGGCGGGCGCGGCGGGCGGCGTAGACGGTTCCGAGGGCCCATAGGATCGGGGCGACGAGGACGGCCGCGAGCCCGGCCGGTTCGAAGGCGAGGGCGCCGCCGAACGGCCAGGCGAGGATGGCGACGCCGAGGAAGCCGATCCCGATCCCGAGGCCGACGAGGCGCGGCAGCCGGTCACCGAAGCCGAGGCGGCCGATGAGGGCGGCCCAGGCCGGCACGAGCCCGACGACGAGGGCGGTGATCCCGGTTGGGACCGTCTGCTCGCCCCAGCTCACCAGGCCGTTCCCGCCGGCGGCGAGGAGGGCGCCGACGACGAGGCTGTCGCGCCACTCGCGAGCGGTCGGCCGGCCGAGCGGTCGACGGCGAAGGGCGAGGAGGGCGAGGAGGATCGACCCGGCGAGGAGATATCGGCTCGCGGCCATGGCGAAGGGCGGGATCGTCTCGATGGCGAGCGCGATCCCGAGGTACGTC
>DAOTYQ010000149.1:0-13592 GCA_034434735.1 Chloroflexota bacterium | reverse complement strand
AACCGACCGACCGGATGTCGAACGTGTGCGACGGACGCACGCTTCCACCCCGGACGACGGCCCTGCCGGGCCAGGATGTGCATCCCGCTCACGCCGACGCCGAAGTTGTGCGCCAGGCGCACGGAACGAGCAAGGAGGACCAGATCGAGGTGGTTCGAGCTGCGCCGCCCGTCGACGTAGTCGGCCGCCAGGCGCACGGAACGTGCGAGGAGGACAGGAGAGGCCGCCTCCGGGTTGCGCCGAAGTCGGCCGAGGTGCGTCCAGCACACCGGGCCGACGGGGCTGGGACGGGCTCCGGCCGGGCCGCCGGAATTGACGGCGGCAGGTGGAGTCGGGTATCGTCGAGGCCTCAACCGATGAGCAACGTCTTCTTTTATCGGTACCCGGCATGATCGGCCTCGGATCCGCGTGATCCGGGCAGGCGGGTCGTGCCGGGAGGAGCAGAGGCAGCGCCTCTGCTTTTTTGTTCGCCCGGAGCGACCCGAGGTAGAAGGGATGGAACGATGTTCGTCTTGATGCGGGCGAATGCGACCGAGGAGGAGATCCTCGGCGTCAAGAGTCAGATCCTGGCCGAGGGCCTCACGCCCTTCGCCCACGAAGGAAACGGGCGAACGATCATCGCCGTCGTCGGCGACGCCGGCCGGGCCCGCCAGCGCCTCCTCAACCACCTCGCCGGGCTGGCCGGGGTCGAGTCGGTGACCGAGATCAGTCGCCCCTTCAAGCTCACCTCACGCGAGTTCCACCCGGAGGACACCGTCATCCGGGTCGGCGACGTCGTCATCGGCGACGGCTCGCTGACCGTCATGGCCGGACCCTGCGCCGTGGAGAGCCGAGAACAGCTCCTGGAGACCGCGGCGGCCGTCCGGGAGGCCGGGGCGAAGGTCCTCCGGGGCGGGGCCTTCAAGCCGCGGACGTCGCCGTACTCCTTTCAGGGTCTCGGGGTTGAGGGTCTCCGCTACCTCGCCGAGGCCCGAGAGCGGACCGGCCTGCCGGTCATCACCGAGGTCATGGAGCCGAACCAGGTCGACGTCGTCGCCGAGTACGCCGACATCCTCCAGATCGGGGCCCGGAACATGCAGAACTACTCGCTCCTCATGGCCGTCGGGCGGGTCGCCCGACCGGTCATGTTGAAGCGCGGGTTCGGCTCGACCATCGAGGAGCTCCTCATGGCCGCCGAGTACATCGTCTCGGCCGGCAACCCGAACGTCATGCTCTGCGAGCGCGGGATCCGGACCTTCGAGACGTACACCCGCAACACGATGGATCTGACGGCCGTGCCGCTCCTCCACCACCTGACCCACCTCCCCGTCATCGTCGACCCGTCGCACGCCACCGGCAAGCGCTGGCTCGTGAAGCCCCTCGCCATCGGCGGCGTCGCCGTCGGCGCGGACGGCGTCATGGTCGAGGTCCACCCGAACCCCGACGCGGCCCTCTCCGACGCCGAGCAGCAGATCACCCTCGACCAGTTCCGGGACCTCATGGCGGCCCTCGGCCCGATCCACGAGCAGGTTCGGACCTTCCGCAGCGATCCGGTCGTCACCGCCGCGACGGCCGGCATGGTCGGCCGGCATTGAGCGCCCTCGACGTCGCCGCGACGAGCCGTCGGGCTGACGCGGCCACCGTCGTCCGACCGGCGCGCCGGCTCCGGGGCGAGCTTCGGCTGCCCGGCGACAAGTCGATCAGCCATCGGGCCCTCCTCCTCGCTGCCCTCGCCGCCGGCGAGAGCGAGATCCTCGGCGCCGGCGACGGGGCCGACGTCCGGACGACGGCGGCCCTCATCGCGCGCCTCGGGGTCGGGCTCGAGCGCCGGGCCGTCGATGGGCGGAACGTCGATTACCGGGTCCGTTCGCCCGGCGTCGACGGTCTCGAGGAGCCCGACGGGGTCCTCGACTGCGGCAACTCGGGGACGTCGCTCCGGCTCCTGGCCGGGATCCTGGCTGGCTTGCCCGTCTACGCCGTCCTCGACGGCGATGATTCGTTGCGGCGCCGACCGGTGGCCCGTATCATCGAGCCGCTGCGTTCGATGGGGGCGCAGCTCCACGCCCGGCGCAACGACTCCCTCCCACCGCTCACCGTGATCGGTCGCACCCCACTGGAGCCGATCAGCTGGACGACCCCCGTGCCGAGCGCCCAGGTGAAGTCCGCGATCCTCCTCGCGGGCCTACGGGCCGCCGGCACGACGACGGTCCGGGAGGCGGTCGCGACCCGGGATCACACCGAACGGATGCTCCGGGCCCGGGGCGTCGCGGTCCGGCGCAGCGAGGCGGGGACTGCCGACGCACCCACCGCGGTGGGCTGGTCGATCGAGGGAGGCGCACGGGTGAAACCGACGACGGAACGGGTACCGGGCGACGTCTCGGCGGCGGCCTTCTGGCTCGTCGCGGCCGCCATCCACCCAGACGCCGAGCTCGTCCTCCGCGGCGTCGGGGTGAACCCGACCCGACGGGCGGTCATCGACCTCCTGCGGAGGATGGGGGCCCGCATCGAGGAGCGCCCGGCCGACGAAGCGACCCCTGGACAAGCGACCGCGGCCGACCTCGGCGGCCCGGTCGGGGAGCCGACGGCCGACCTGACGGCCCGCTCGTCCGAGCTCCGGGCGATCGAGCTCTCCCCCGCCGACGTCGCCGCCGCCATCGACGAGATCCCGATCCTCTGCCTCGCCGCGACCCAGGCGGTCGGGACGACCCGGATCCGGGGGGCGGGCGAGCTCCGCCACAAGGAGTCCGACCGGATCGCCGGCATCGCCGCCGGCCTCGGCCGGCTCGGCGCCGACCTCGAGGTCGAGGGAGACGACATCATCATCCGGGGTCCGACGCGGCTCGCCGGGGCCGTGACGGACAGCCTCGACGACCACCGCCTGGCGATGACCTTCGCCGTCGCCGGGCTCGTCGCCCGCGGCGAGACGACGGTGGAGCGATCCGCCTGCGCCGCCATCTCCTACCCGGGCTTCTTCGACGAGATCGAGAGGGTTCGAGCATGACCAAGCGCGTCGTCCTCATCGGCCACCCCGTCGCGCACTCGCTCTCGGGGGCGATGCAGCAGGCCGCCTTCGACGCCGAGGGTATCGACGCCCGCTACGAGCTCTGGGATCGGCCGCCCATCGCCCTCGCCGAGGCGATCGAGTCGCTCCGGGCCGAGGAGTTCCTCGGGGCGAACGTGACCATCCCCCATAAGGAGCGGGTCGTCCCGATGGTCGATCGCCTGACCGAAGAGGCCCAGGCGACCGGGGCGGTGAACACGATCACGAAGGACGGGCGGCGGCTCGTCGGCCACAACACCGACGTGCCCGGCTTCAAGGTCGCCCTCGACCGGCTCGTCGGGCGCCAGAAGATGCCCCGTCAGGCCGTCGTCCTCGGCGCCGGGGGCGGTGCCCGGGCGGTCGTCTACGGGCTCATCACCGAGGGCTTTCAGCGGGTCGTCGTTTTCAACCGCCACCTCCACCGGGCCGAGGCGCTCGTCCGCCACTTCGCTCGCTCGGCGGCCCACATGGAGCTCCGGGCGATGCCCTGGCACGAGTCGATCATCGAGGCCGAGCTGGCGAAGACGAAGGTCCTCGTCAACGCCACCTCCGTCGGCCTGACCGACGAGAACGAGAGCCCGATCCCGACCGAGATCATCCCGCCCGACCTCCTCGTCCTCGACCTCATCTACAACCGGACGAAGCTCCTCCGGGACGCCGAGGCCGCCGGCTGCACGGTCATGGACGGCGAGGTCATGCTCCTCCACCAGGGCGCGGCGGCCTTCAGCCTCTGGACCGGAGAGGAGGCGCCCCTCGAGGTCATGGCCGCGGCCCTCCGCGAGGCACGGGCGGCGGGGCTTCGCTCGGCCGAGGGCGAGCCGGCCGAGGCGCGGACGGCGCCGACGGGGTCGGCCGACGGCGGATCGGCCGGCGGATCGTCAGCCTAGTCGCCGAGGCGTCGATGGCGACCTTTCGCTTCCTGACCGCCGGCGAGTCCCACGGCCCCCTTCTCGGGGTGACGATCGAGGGCCTCCCGGCCGGGCTGCCCCTGACCGCCGAGACCATCGCCCTCGACCTGGGCCGCCGGCAGCGCGGCTACGGTCGTGGCGCCCGCCAGCAGATCGAACAGGATCGGGCCGAGATCGTGGCCGGGGTCCGCCACGGCCGGACCCTGGGTTCGCCGGTCCTCCTCCTCATCCGGAACCGCGACTGGGAGAACTGGACGCGGGTCATGCAGGTCGAGCCGCTCTCCGACGCCGACGCGGAGGAGCTCCTCGCCCTCGTCGCCGCCGGAAACAAGCGGGCGACGCCGGTGACCCGGGTCCGACCCGGCCACGCCGACCTGGCCGGCGCTCTCAAGTACGGCTTCTCGGACGTCCGGAACGTCCTCGAGCGGGCCTCGGCGCGCGAGACGGCCGCCCGCGTCGCCGCCGGGGCCGTCGCCCGGGCCCTCCTCCGTCCCCTCGGCATCGACGTCTGGTCGTACACGGCCGAGGTCGGCGGGGTCGCCATCGACCGGGCCAACTGCCGGCGCTCCCGCGAGGAGGTCGAGGCGAGCCCGCTGCGCTGCCCGGATCCCGACGCCGAAGCCCGGATGATCGCGAGGATCGACGAGGCCCGGAGCCGCGGCGACACCGTGGGCGGCGTCTTCGAGGTCGTCGCCGAGGGCGTCCCCGTCGGCCTCGGCAGCTACGTCCACTGGGATCGGCGGCTCGATGCCGCCCTGGCCGCGGCCGTCGTGAGCATCAACATCGTCAAGGGGGTCGAGTTCGGGCTCGGCTTCGAACAGACCCGCCGCTTTGGCTCGGAGGTCCACGACGTCATCGCCGGGCGAGATCCGACCGGCCGCTGGGTCCATCGCTCGAACAACGCCGGCGGCCTGACGGGCGGCGTCTCGAACGGGGAGCCCATCGTCGTCCGGGGGGCGGTGAAGCCGATCTCCACCCTCGCCCGGCCGCTGCCCTCGGCCGATCTCGTCACCGGCCGGCCGGTCGAGAAGGCCCACTACGAGCGCAGCGACATCAGCGTCGTCCCGGCGGCCGGCATCGTCGCCGAGGCGATGGTCCTCGTCACCCTCGCCCGGTTCGTCCTCGAGAAGTTCGGCGGCGACACGATGGCCGAGCTCGAGGAGGCGGTGGCCCGCTACCGGGCCCGGATCGCGGCCCCGGTTCCGCCGCCGACCATCGGCGGGCGGCCGTTGCCGCCCCTGCCGGGCGAGGAGGCGGGCGACGAGGTCACGGCGGAGGGTGTACCGACTGCGGCGACACCAACGGCACCAGCCGGGCCGACCGGGCCGACAACCGTCGAGGGCCGAGGGGCCGAGCGCGCGCTCACCGGCTC
The DNA here is from genome assembly GCA_034434735.1 of Chloroflexota bacterium. GTDB lineage: Bacteria > Chloroflexota > Limnocylindria > Limnocylindrales > CSP1-4 > BPIH01. The sequence goes on along the minus strand of DAOTYQ010000149.1, from coordinate 8,293 downwards.
GGACGAAGCCGGTTCGGGCGGGGACGACTAGCCGGCGGGATCTGCGGCCATGGACGTCGTCCTCGTCGGCCTCTCCGGCAGCGGGAAGAGCGTCATCGGTCGACGCCTCGCCGCCGGCCACGGCGCGACCTTCGTCGATCTCGACGAGGCGATCGAGGCGCGGGCAGGTCGCTCGATCCCCGAGATCTTCGCCGCCGACGGCGAGACCGTCTTTCGCGCCCTCGAGCGGGAGGTCATCGCCGCCCTCGGCCCACCGGGAGGCGCGGACCGGATCGAGCGAGTCATCGCCACCGGCGGCGGCGCCGTCGTCGATCCGCGGAACCGCTGGATCCTCTATCGGCGTCGGCTCCCGGTCTGGATCGACGGTCCGGTCGAGGTCCTCGCCGCCCGGCTCCGGCGGAGCCGCCACGTCCGGCCCCTCGTCGCCGGGAGCCGCGATCCGGTCAAGGCCCTCCGGGCCCTCCTCGCCGACCGAGAGCGCTTCTACGCCCCGGCCATCCGGGTCGACGGCACGGCCGGCGTCGGTCCCGTCCTCCGCCGGATCGAGGCGGCCGTCGCCGCCCGCCTGGCCCGGTCGAGCGCGGCGGAACGAGGCGAGGATCCCGATCCAGACGGGACGACGGCAGCGACCATGGTCCCCGGCGGTACGCTCCTCCTCGACGCCCGGACCCGGATCGGGCGGATCGTCCTCGGCGAGGCGATGGCGGCGGAGGTCCTCGCCGACGTCCTCGGCGGCCTCCGAGCCCGGCGAGCCATTTTGATTTCCGAGCCCGGTGCCTGGGCGGCCGTCGGCGCCGGCATCGCCGAGCGGCTCGCCGCTGCCGGCTGGCTGATCGAGTCGATCCTCCTGCCGCGGGGCGAGGCGGCGAAGCGGCTGGCGGTCGTGGGCCGGGCGGCGCGGCGGCTGGCGGCCCTCCGGGTCGAGCGCGGCGAGCCGCTCGTCGCCATCGGCGGCGGCGCTCTCGGGGATGCGGCCGGCTTCCTCGCCGCCGTCTGGCTGCGAGGCGTCCCCATCGTCCACGTCCCGACGACCCTCGTCGCGCAGATCGACAGTAGCATCGGCGGCAAGACGGCCGTCGACCTGCCCGAGGGCAAGAACCTCCTCGGCGCCTTCCACCAGCCGGTGGCCGTCGTCATCGACGTCGCGGCCCTCCGCTCCCTCCCGGTCCGCCAGCGCCGGGCCGCCCTCGCCGAGGCGGTCAAGATGGCGGTCCTCGGCGACGACCGGCTCTTCGAGCTCCTCGAGACCGACGGACCGGCCATCGCCCGCGGCGAGCCGTGGGTCTTCGAGGCCGGGGTCGTCGCCGAGCTCGTCGAGCGCGCCGCCTGGGCGAAGGTCGAGGTCGTCCTCGCCGACGAGCGGGAGACCGGCGCCCGGATCAGTCTCAACCTCGGCCATTCCGTCGGCCACGGCATCGAGGCCGCGGCGGGGTACCGCGGCATCCTCCACGGCGAGGCGGTGGCCTGGGGTCTGCGGGCGGCCTGCCGGATCGGCGTCGCCCTCGACGTGACCCCAGCCGAACGGGCGGCCCGGATCGAGGCGCTCCTCGACCGGCTCGGCCTCGGGCTCGGCCGAGCGCCGGTGGAGCGGGAGGCGGTCCTGGCGGCGATGGCCCGCGACAAGAAGCACGAGCTCGGCCGGCTCCGCTGGGTCCTGCCGGCGGACGCCGGCTACGAGGTTCGGCGCGATGTCCCCGAGCCCCTCGTGCGCCGGGTCGTCGACGCGCTCGTCGGCGGCCGACCGGGCGGGACGAGGGTGGCGCCCGGTCGCAGGGTCGGGGCGCCCGCGCGAAGGGTGGCGGCGGCCAGCCCGACGGCGGTGGAGGGCTGAGCGGTGGGGCGCGTCCTCGTCCTCCAGGGACCGAACCTCAACCTCCTCGGGACCCGCGAGCCCGAGATCTACGGAACCGAGACCCTCGAGGAGATCCACGCTGAGCTCGCCCGCCACGCCGCCGAGCTCGGCCTCGAGATCGACTTCTTCCAGTCGAACCACGAGGGCGCCCTCATCGACCGGCTCCACGCCCGGGACTTCGACGTCGCCATCGTCAATGCCGGGGCGTACACGCACACCTCCATCGCCCTCCGGGACGCCCTGAAGGGGATCGCTCGACCCTTCTTCGAGGTCCATCTCTCGGACCCGGCGGCCCGGGAGCCGTTCCGGCGGGTGAACTATTTGGCCGACATCGCCCTCGGCTCCTTCGTCGGCCAGGGGAAGCGGGGCTACCACCTCGCCCTCGAGGCGGCGGCCCGCTGGCTGGCCGAGGGCGAGCGGACGGCGGGAGCGGCCTCGTGAGCGCGCCCGAGCGACCGGAGGCAGACGTGGCCGCGGGGCCGCGGCTCGACCTGCCCGAACCGCCCGACCTCCACCGCCTCCGGCGGCGGATCGACGCCCTCGACCGGCGGATCGTCGCCCTTCTCAACGAACGGGCCGCCCTCGCCCTCGCCGTCGGTCGCGCGAAGCGAGCGGCCGGCTGGGCGGCGGTCCGGGACGTCGAGCGGGAGCGCGACGTCCTCGACCGGGTCGCCGCGGCGAACGCAGGACCGCTTCCCGAGGCGGATCTGCGGGCCATCTACGAGCGGATCATCGCCGCCAGCCGGGCCCTCGAGGCCGACCGGAACGGCCTCGACGAGGAGGCGTGACCGACCGCCTCGAGCTCGCCCGGCTGGCGGCAGCCGTGCCGTCGAGGGCCCGGACCCGGTTCGCGCCGGCCCCGACCGGGTACCTCCACCTCGGCCACGTCGCCAACGCCATCGTCGTCTGGGGGCTGGCCCGGCGCGTCGGGGGACGGGTCGTCCTCCGGATCGAGGACCACGACCGGGTCCGGTCGCGCCCGCCCTACGAGGCCGCCCTCCTCGACGACCTCGCCTGGCTCGGCTTCCGCCCCGACGAGCCGGATCCGGCCGAGCTCCGAGCCGGACCCTCGCCCTACCGCCAGTCTGACCGGGCGGCCGTCTACGAGACCGCCCTCGGTCGGCTGGCGGCGCAGGGCCTCGTCTACGCCTGCCGCTGCAGCCGGGCGACCTTCGGGCGATGGCGGGCGGACCACGGTGCCGAGTGGACCGGGCCGGGTTGCCCGGGCGACTGCCGGAGCCTCGGGCTCCCCCTCGAGGCAGGACTGCCGCTCCGCGTTTCCCTCGGTCCGGGAGTCGAGACGTACCGAGACCTCCGTCGCGGTCCCGGCGTGGGGGCGCCGAGCGCCGGCGGGGACGTCCTCGTCCGCGACCGGGCCGGGAACTGGACGTACCACTTCGCCGTCGTCGTCGACGACCTCGACCAGCGGATCGACCTCGTCGTCCGGGGCGAGGACCTCGCGCCGGCGAGCCCGCTCCAGCTCCGGCTCCGTCGTCTCCTCGGCGGCGATCCGACGGGCCTCGTCTTCGTCCACCACCCCCTCGTTCGGACGCCGGAGGGGCGCAAGCTCAGCAAGTCGGCCGGGGACACGGGCGTCGGGGAGCTCCGGGCGGCGGGCTGGTCCGTGGAGCGGGTCCTGGGGGCCGCGGCGGCGGCGATCGGCCTCCTCGACGCACCGCGCCCGGTCCGGCTCGAGGACCTCCTCGGCTAGACGGCGGTCGTTCCGCGCGTCGACCTGGATGGCGTGACTGCCAGGCGCGTTCTCGGGGATCGGGAGCAGCCGGGACGGCCGAGACCCTCCTGATGCGTTCCCCGGAGGAACGCGACCGGCCAGGCCAGGGGGCCGCCATCCGGAATGTGCTTCGGGGGAACGCGGACGGACTCGGTGCACGAGACCCCCATCTCGTCGAGACCGGTGGTGTCGGAACCGTGCCCCGGGGGAACTGGGCGCGGCCGGGGACCCCGGGGGAAGGCAAGCGCTAGGCCGGCCGGGCTTGGGCCGTGCGGCGGGTGGCGGCCGAGAGCCGAGCGACGAGCCGACCCATGGCCGCCACGTCGCGCCCGTCCGGACCGAGGGCATCGACGAGGGCCGAGGCGACGACGACGCCGTCGGCACCGGCCTCGGCGATGGCCGCCACGTGGCCGGGGCGGCTCACCCCGAAGCCGACGGCCACCGGGACCGGCGAGACCCCGACGACGTCGCGCACGAGCCGTCGCAGCCCACCCGGCAGACGAGTCCGGGCCCCGGTCACACCGACCAGGGAGACGCAGTAGAGGAATCCGCCGCTCCGGCCGGCGATGATCCGGCGTCGCTCCGGCGGGGTCGTCGGTGCGACGAGGTAGACGAGGGCGAGACCGGCCGCCCGGGCGGCCGCCTCGAAGGGCGCGCCCTCGTCGGGCGTCAGGTCGGCGACGATGAGGCCGCTCGCTCCGGCCTCGGCGAGTCGTCGGATCCGCTCGAGGGACTGCCCTCCACCGAGAAGCTGGTTCGCGTACCCCATCGGGACGAGGGGGACGGTCGGGTTCTGCCGGGCGAGCGCCTCGAGGAGGCGGAGGGCCGATTCGAAGCTCGCCCCGGCCCGGAGCGCCGCCACCGAGGCCCGCTGGAGGGTCGGACCGTCGGCGAGGGGATCGGAGAACGGGAGGCCGACCTCGAGGAGATCGGCGCCGGCCTCGATGGCGGCGAGGCCGGCGCGGAGGCTCGTCGCCGGGTCGGGGTAGCCGGCAACGACGTAGGGGACGAGGGCGATCCGACCGTCCGCGCGGGCGGCCTCGAAGCCAGCCCGGATACGGCCGGCGCCGGCGGTCCCGTCGGTGCCCGAGATGACGACCAGGTCGGTGCCCGAGACGGCCATCAGCCCACCTCCGGCCAGGCCGGGACGTCGGCGAAGCGCTCGAGGGCCGCCAGGTCCTTGTCGCCGCGGCCCGAGAAGCCGACGAGGACGACCGTCTCGGCCGGCCAGGGTCGGGCACCGGCGGCCCGGGCGGCGGTTCGGGCGAGCAAGCCCGGCAGGATGGCGACGGCGTGGGCCGTCTCGAGGGCCGGCAGGATCCCCTCGGCCCGCGTCACGGCCCGCATGGCGGCGATCGCCTCCCGGTCCGTCGCCGCCTCGACGGCGACCCGACCGGCGGCCGCCAGGGCGGCGAGTTGGGGGCCGACGCCCGGATAGTCGAGGCCGGCCGAGGCGGAGTGGGCCTCGAGGATCTGACCGTCGTCGTCCTGGAGGACGAGCGAGCGAGCGCCGTGGAGGACGCCCGGCCGACCGCCTCGGATCGCCGCAGCGTGGCGGGGCGTGTCGAGCCCCTCTCCGGCGGCCTCGGCGACGACGAGCCGGACCGTCGGCTCGGCGAGGAAGCGGGCGAGGAGCCCGATGGCGTTCGAGCCCCCGCCGACGCAGGCAACGGCGAGGTCCGGGAGGCGACCTTCGACGGCGGCGAGTTGGGCGGCTGCCTCGTCGCCGATGACCCGCTGGAAGTCGCGGACGATGGTCGGGTACGGGTGCGGCCCCATCGCCGAGCCGAGGACGTAGTGGGTCGTGGCGACGTTCGTGACCCAGTCCCGGATCGCCTCGTTGATGGCGTCCTTCAGCGTCGCGCTGCCGGCCGTCACCGGCCGAACCTCGGCCCCGAGGGCCCGCATCCGGAGGACGTTCGGGGCCTGACGCTCGACGTCGGCGGCGCCCATGTAGACGATGCACGGGAGACCGAGGAGGGCGCAGGCGGTCGCCGTCGCCACGCCGTGCTGCCCGGCCCCGGTCTCGGCGATGATCCGGGTCTTGCCGAGCCGGCGGGCGAGGAGGACCTGACCGAGGGCGTTGTTGATCTTGTGGGCGCCGGTGTGGGCGAGGTCCTCGCGCTTGAGGTAGAGCCGGAGCCGCCGGGGCAGCCCGTCGGATCCGCCGCCCTCGGCCATCGCGGCGCGCCCGTCGCCGTCGCCCCCGGCGAGGTGACGGGCTCGGGCGAGGACGGCCGCCGCGAGGCGGTCCGCCCGGTAGAGGGGCGTCGGCCGACCGGCGTAGTCGGCGAGGAGGCGTCGGAGCTCGGCCCAGAAGCGCGGCTCGTGGCGGACGGCGGCGTAGGCCGCTTCGAGCGCCGCCAGGGCGGCGACGAGGGTCTCGGGAACGTACCGACCGCCGAAGGCCCCGTCGGGTCCCCAGCGGCCGGCGGCGTCGGCCTCCAAGAGGGTGGGCTCGATGGGCGTCGGGCGGGCGGCCAGGTGCGGCCGGTCGTCGCGGGCGGCGCGCGCCCGCTTGACGAAGATCGCCACCCGGAGCGGGTCCTTCCGAGGCCGTTCGCCAAGCCCGCCCCGCCGAGCCGCCTCGACCCCCGAGGCGACGTCGACACCGACGGCCGGGATCCGGCGGAGGGCCGGGCCGACGGTCGCCGGCACGAGCCCGCCGGCCAGGACGATGGGGATCTCGCGGGCGACGCGCGCCGCGACGGCCTCCGCGACCGGGCGACCGGTTCCGCCGGCGAGCCCGCGGACCGACGCGTCGAGGACGATCCGGGCAGCACCCCCGGCGAGGTGGGCACGGGCTTCAGCCAGGACCGCCGCTGCGGCGGCGTCGGGATCGAGGCTGTCGGTCGGGGCCCGGACCGCCTTCCAGATCGGCCGGCCGACGGCCGTCAGCGCGGCGACGAGCTCGGGAGACTCGTCGCCGCTGCATTGGACGAGGTCGGGGTCGACGGCGGCGACGATCCGGGCGAGGGCGTCGGGCGAAGGGTCGGCGACGACGACGGCAATGGCCGGGCCGCCGCCACCGTGCCCCCCGCCGCTCACTCCACCATTCACCCCGCCGCCGGCCGAGCGAGCGAGCCGCGCCAAGGCGGCCGCCTCGTCGAGCTCGAGGGCGCGCGGCGTGCCTCGGACGAGGTTGAGCCCGACGACGTCGGCGCCGGCTCGAACGGCGGCGAGGATCCCGTCGGCGTCGGTCACCCCGCAGATCTTGACGAGCGAGCGGCGGTCGCGGTTGGCCGGGTCGTCCGGCGGCCGGCCGGCGGCGACGAAGGCGCCCGCCAGAGCGGCCGGGTCGGGCGAGCGCATGAGGGCCTCGCCGACGAGGACGGCGTCGATCCCGAGGGCGAGGAGGCCCGGCACGACCGTGGCATCGCCGTAGCCCGATTCGGCGACGACGAGCCGGTCCTCGGGTACGAGGGGACGGAGGCGGGCCGCCCGCTCCACGTCGACGGCGAGGCTCCGGAGATCCCGGTTGTTGAGGCCGATGCAGCGCGCCTCGGTGGCGAGGGCCCGCTCGAGCTCGGCCTCGTCGTGGACCTCGACGAGGGGTTCCAGGCCGAGATCGAGCGCCACCCGGACGAGCTCGCCGAGGCGCCGGCGACCATGGAGGACGGCGAGGAGGAGGACGGCGTCGGCACCGGCGGCTCGCAGGAGGGGGAGTTGGCGCCGATCGACGACGAACTCCTTGGCCAGGACCGGTGCCGCGACGGCCGCTCGGACCCGGCGTAGGTCGTCGACGGAGCCGCCGAACCAGTGCGGCTCGCAGAGGACGGAGATGGCAGCCGCCCCGGCGGCGACGTACGAGCGGGCCCGGTCGATGGGATCCGCCTCCGGCGCGATCAGCCCGGCCGAGGGCGAGGCTCGCTTCACCTCGGCGATGAGGTGGAGGCCCGGCCGGGCGAGACGGTCGACGAAGGAGCGCGGCGGCGGGGCCGCGGCCGCCGCTCGCTCGAGGCTCCGCAGCGAGCGGCCGGCGAGCTCGGCTCGGAGGTCCGCGCCGCGGCGGGCGGCGATCTCGACGACGACGTTCGGCCTCCGTCGGCGGCCGCTCTGGGGCGATTGGATCGGGGTCGCCACCGTTCTCATCCTCGGCTCCGCTCCGCCGCCGCCCGCTCGGCCCGGAGCCGATCGAGGAGGGCGCCTGCCCGGCCACCGTCGATGGTGGCTGCCGCCGTCGCGATCCCCTCCTCGAAGGACGACGCCCGACCGGCGACGACGAAGGCCGCCGCGGCGTTGAGGAGGACGACGTCCCGCCGGATGCCGTCGGCCCCCCGGAGGACCGCCTCGACGGTGGCCGCGTTCTCGGCCGGCGTCCCCCCGCTGAGCTCCGCCGTCGGAGCGCGACGGAGCCCGAAGCGGGCCGGATCGATCTGGCTCCGCTCGATCCCCTCGCGACGGACCGCGTGGACGACCCCGGACCCGTCGAGGGGCAGCTCGTCGACGCCAGCACCGTGGACGACGAAGGCGAGGTCCGTGCCGAGGACGCGGAGGACTTCGGCCAGCTTCGGCGCCGCCGCCGGATCGCCGACCCCCACGACGAGCCGACCGACACCGGCCGGGTTCGTCAAGGGCCCGAGGAGGTTGAAGGCGGTCCGAAGGCCGAGCTCGCGCCGCGTCGGCGCCGCGTGGCGCATGGCCGGATGGAAGTTCGGGGCGAAGAGGAAGGCGAAGCCGAGCTCCCGGAGCGCCGCCGCCGCCGAGGC
>DAOTYQ010000148.1:0-1684 GCA_034434735.1 Chloroflexota bacterium | reverse complement strand
AGAGCCGTGGATCGGCCTCGAGAGCGACACCCCGATCTTCGCGGGATCGGTTGTCGCCCTCGAAGTCGGCTACTACGAACCAGGATGGGGCGGGCTTCGGGTCGAGTCGAACTACCTCGTCACCAAGGAAGGAGTGGTCCGACTCGACGCCGGACCGCCGTCGTCACCGACGATCTGACGTCACGACCTGCCCGACGGCTGTGGTGTCGACGCGCAGCGACGAGCTCGCTGCGTTAAGCTTGGCGCCGAATGGGAGGCGCCGGGTCCTGCCAAGGAGCGGCCCCCAGCCGTCACCGGACTACGCCACCGATCGCGAAGCTCGACCGAGACCCCGTTGTGTGCCGTAACCCGCTCTCGACCTGAAGGGGTCGGACGACCGCGCCGCCGAGAGGCGTCTGCCGTTCGTCGCCAGTCGGTCACCCGGCGGGTCGTGAATCGACTCTTCGAGCTGCTCAGAAGTGGCGAGTACCGAGTCGGCGATCGTCTTCCATCTGAGTGGACGCTCGTCGCGGAGCTCGGCGTCGGCCGATCGGCCGTGCGAGAGGCGATCCGCGAGCTCGTCAGCCTCGGTCTCGTCGAGGTTCGGCCGGGACTCGGCACGTTCGTTCGATCGCTTCGATCCGACCTCCTCCTGCGGCCAGAGACCTTCGATCACGTCCTCGAGTCGGTCGTGAAACGAGAGCTTCTCGAGGTCCGGCGGATCCTGGAGCCCGAGATCGCGGCCCTCGCGGCACTGCGTGCCACCGAGGCCGAAGTCGATCGCTTGCGCCAGGACGTCGAGCGGCTCCGGGAGGCCGTCCGGGCCGGTTACCGGCCGCCCGAAGACCTGGGCTTCCATCTCGACGTGGTCCGGGCGACCCACAATAGCTCCCTCGCTCGGGTGGCCGGGGCGATCGTCGGGTTCTACGAGCGCGACGATGTCTTGCCGACCGAACGCGATGTTCGTGAGCACGGAGCGATCGCCGAAGCGATCGCGCGGCGGGACGCCGAGGCGGCTCGCCAGCTCATGCACGAGCACCTCTGGGTCGGCGGCGCCGTCCTTGGCCGTCCAGAGCTTGCCGAGTCGACGGAGCCGTGGCCCGCCGATGTGCCGTCGGACAAGCGGACCTGACGGACCCGCCCTGCTCCTCGAGGCGTCCGCTCGGCCTCGAACGACCAGCCGAGACCTCGAAGGCGACCAGCGAGCGGCTCCCGGCCGCCTCCGGGCGTTGGACGATCGCGTCCGGTCACCCTTCGATGTCCGGGCGCACCGCGACGATGACGCGCTGGACGGCGTTGTTGGCGACCCCGTGTACGTTCCAGACGGGCTCGAGCGGCTGGACGTTGCCCGCCGCATCCGTCGCCCGTGACAGCAGCTCGTGGCGACCCTCCGTCGCCGTCCACCGGAACGACCAGCTCCGCCACGTCTCGATCCCGGAAGGGGCGCCCAGTTCGGCCTCTGCCCACGTCACACCGGAGTCCGCGCTCACCTCGACCCGGGCGATCGGCGCCCAACCCGACCATGCCCGACCCCGGAGGGTGATGGTGCCGGGTGGAACGAGTCGCTCGCGGGTCTCGAACGCCGGGATGCCGGGCGGGATCATGAGCGAGCGGGGATACATGCGGGAGAGTTGGATCCCGGGGTCGTCCTCGTGGGCCGCGATCCGATAGAAGACATTCTGCTGATAGCCCCAGAACGGTTTGT
>DAOTYQ010000147.1:0-6498 GCA_034434735.1 Chloroflexota bacterium | reverse complement strand
CCGAGATCGTAGGAGCAACTCTCGTACTCCCACCCACCGTAAGACACGATCCGCCAGCCGGTGCCGTCTGCCCATGACCACTCGCCGCTCGTCGATCCAGAGCCGGAGCACGTCCCGTTGTAGGCCCACCAGATGTTCGTACGGTCCTGATTGACCTTGATGCCCAGGACGTCCTCCCACCAGGTCGAGTTGTAGCCGGAGGCCGTCGACGTCACGGCCTCACCGCCCACGGCTGTCACCGCGTTGGACTCCGCGATTGCCTCGGTGATGCGCTTGTCGCCGCCGGCGAGGGTGAAGTCGGGCTCAGCCGGGATGCCCTCTTCCACGATCGTCTTGCAGTGCGTGGGATCGATCGCGACATCGCGCACCTCCCAGGCCGACACACCCCAGGGCAGCCGGACCTCGGGGTAATCCTAGTGGTATGCGCCGTCGGCGGTCCCGGTGCCCTGGAGCACGTAGGCTCGAGCATTGCCGAGCGGCTTGAGCTCGGCCCGCTGGTAAACGTAGCCATCGGCCGTTGGCTTGGCAGCTGTCATCGCCGGCAGTGCGGCCGCTGTCCGCAAGTGCGCTGATGGTCGCAGCCGCTGGGAACCAGTGTCTCAATCGCATTGGGCCCACCCCATTCGCATGCCACACGGTTTGCGCATGCCGTACGGTGCTCCTGATATCTGCCCTTCGCCGACCTGGAGCGAGCCTGGCTCGTCTTCGTCGACCACCCGGCCGTTCGAGGTGCGAGCGCCGGCAGGCGGGCCCTCCTCATCGCCCCGGTCGGCGAACGTTGGTTCGTCTGGCTGGCGAGGTGAGGACGAGAACCGGGACGGCGGCGCTGGGCGAACCTCGGGTTTTGGTCCGGCCCCGCCGAGTCCACCCCGACCGGCGCGCTCGGCCGGACCTCAGCGGGTCGGCGGCGGGAGGACGAGCTTCTGGCCGGCCCGGAGCCCGGTCGAGCGGGCCCAGGGGTTGAGCTCGTAGATCGTCGCCAGCGGCACCCCGAAGTAGTTACCGATGCTCCAGAGGTTGTCGCCCCGGCGGACGGTGTAGACGTAGCAGTCGGGTCGATCGGGGCACGGCTCGAGGAGGGCGTAGCGGTCGCTCAGGCTCGGCCCGGGCGAGACCGAGGGGGTCGCCGGCGGCGGGGAGGGGCGGTCCTCCGGCACCGGACTCGGGCTCGGCGATGGCGCGACTGGGCCCGGCGACGGGCTGGCGGTCGGCGAGGGGCTCGGCGACTGTGGGGGCCGGCTCGGCGACCCCGACGGGCTCGCCGGGAGCGTCGCCTGGAGCGCGGCGATGGACAGCCCACCCGGCCGGAGCGTCGCCACGGCGGCAACGACGACGGCGAACCCGAGGCCGACGCTCGCCGCCAGGCGCGCCCGGGGGACGGCCGCCACGCTCGCCGCGAGCGGCACCACCCGTGGACGCTCCGTCGGCCCGACGCCGCTGGCTCGGCCGCGATCCGGACCCTCGACCGCCGGCGTCTGTGGCCGGGGCGCTCGGCGTCCTCGCCGCGTCGCGGCCAGGAAGCGCGGGCAGTCGACGTGGAGGTCGGTGCGGCAGACGAGGGCGACCTGAAGGTCGGCGAGGTCGATCGGCCGCTCCCCCGCCAGACAGCGCGCCCCGGATCTGGCCCCTTCGGCGGCGTCGGCCAGGAACACGCAGGCCGAAGGCGAGGGGTCCGAGCCTGGCGTTTCCGATGGCGCGGACGTGGCGACGCCACCGGCCGGCTGGTCGGGCACCGCTCCCCGCTCGGTCGAGGTTGGATCGAGGGCCATGGCGCGCGTCAGTCTACTCGACGGCCGCTGTCCTCGACCGCGGTGCCTCCGACCCAGCGGCGGCGACACGATGTGGCCCCTAGTACCTTTGGTGGCCGCGGCGCACCCTTGTTCCCTTGCTCGGGACTCGCAGCAGGTGCTAGGCTCGCCGGCACGGTGATCCGTCCCGCCGTCGTCGTTCAAAGGCAACCAACACCGAGGCGCTCCACTCGTGGCCCTGCCGCTCCCCTCCGCCTCGACCGAGGCGGTCTCCCAGACCCTGGCGCCCCAGCGGATCCGCCGCTGCACGTTCCGGCGGATCATTAGCCTCGGCCGGGCCGGCGAGGGCCGCTACGTCGTCGAGTGCCTCTACCCGAGCCGGCGTCGGCCGCTCCCCCTCGGCGACCTCGAGTCGGCGACGCCGATCTGCAACGCCTGCACGGCCGCCCACATCTTCCGCCCCGACGAGGACTGACGCGCGCCCGCGCGGCGCCGATGGCCTCCTCCATGGCGCGCCGCCGCGACGGCCGAAGGGACAAACTGACTGCCAGCGAGCGCGATCTGTAAGCCGAGTTCTGTACCGCGCCGATCGGCGCGGCGACGGTCATCCATCTAGGCCGCCGGTTACCCGACGGCTCGAGCGGCCGACCCGAGGGCTGGGCAGCGCCACCTCGATCCCCCGACGCTCGCACGCCGGGTTGCGCCCTCCTACTTGGCCTTGCTCCGGGTGGAGTTTGCCGCGTTTCACTCCGGCCCCTGGGCGGGGCCGGCATCGTCACTGTGGCACTCGTCCTCGCCTCACGGCGGACGGGTGTTACCCGCCACCCTGCGCTGTGGAGCTCGGACTTTCCTCACGCTCGGTCCCCGAAGGGAGCGAGCGCGCGACCGTCCGATCGCCTCGCTGGCACCACGGATTCTACCCGCCCTATCGCCGAGCGCCCCCGAGGACCACCGTCAGCCCCGCCCCGCGGCCGGGGGCCGGTGGACGACCGAGGCCGGTCCACCCCGGGCCACTCGATCGAGGGCGGCGTTGGCGAGGGCATCGGCGGCCCGGTTCTCGCCTCTCGGGACGTGGCGGGCCGTCCAGCGCTCGAACCCCGCCAGGGCCTGGCGGACGGCCGTCCAAAGGGGGACGAGCTTCGCGTCGCGGACCCGCCAGCGCCCGGTCAGCTGCTCGACGACGAGCTGGGAGTCGAGGAGGAGGTCGACCTCCCGGGCCCCGAGCTGTTGGGCGAGCTCGAGCCCCCGGAGAACAGCCGTGTACTCGGCGACGTTGTTCGTCGTCCGGCCGAGCGCCTCGGAGATCGTCGCCAGCGGGGTCGCGTCGGGATCGGTCGCCCCAGGCACCGTCGCGTCGACGAGGACGACGCCGATGGACCCCGGCCCGGGATTGCCCCGAGCCGCCCCATCGGCGCGGAGGATGAGCCGGCGGAAGGTCCGAACCGTCACCCCGTCGGCCCAGAGGCGCGACGCGAGCCGGCGCGGGCCGAGGCCGGGCCGGCCATCACGTCCGCCGCTCGACGATCGCCCCGCTCACTTCCAGGATCGCCTGGGTGATCTTGATCCCCCGCGGGCAGGCGTCGACGCAGTTGAAGATCGTTCGGCAGTGCCAAACCCCGTCCCGCTCGGCGAGGATCTCGAGCCGCTCGTCGGCCGCCTCGTCCCGGGAATCGAAGATGAAGCGGTGGGCGTTGACGATGGCCGCCGGCCCGATGTACTCGGGCTGGGCCCAGAAGGAGGGGCAGGACGAGGTGCAGGCGGCGCAGAGGATGCACTTCGTCGTGTCGTCGTAGCGGGCCCGCTCGGCCGGCGACTGGCGGCGCTCCCGAGCCGGGACCGGGCCCTCGGTCACGAGGTAGGGCATGACCCGCCGGTACTTGGCGAAGAAGCCCTCCATGTCGACGACGAGATCCTTGACCACCGGCAGGCCCGGCAGCGGGGCGACGGTGACCCGGCCCCGGCCGAGCTGGTCGAGCCGGATCTTGCAGGCGAGTCGGTTCCGACCGTTGATGAGCATCGCGTCGGAGCCGCAGATGCCGTGGGCGCAGGAGCGCCGGAAGGTCAGGCTACCGTCCTGCTCGTACTTGACCTTGTGGAGGAGGTCGAGGACCCGATCCGTCGGCTCGGCCTCGACGGTGTAGCGCTCCCAGTGCGGCCGAGTGTCGCGCTCGGGATCGTAGCGGAGGATTCGGAGGTCGACCTGCATCGGGCGTTCGCTCCCTCGGCGGCTAATACGTCCGCGGCTTCGGTGTGAAGCGGGTGATGGTCACCGGCTTCGTCCGCATGATCGGCCCCCCGGGCCCTCGGTAGGCGAGGCTGTGGACGAGCCAGCGGGCGTCGTCGCGCTCCGGGTAGTCCTCCCGGAAGTGGGCGCCCCGGCTCTCGGTCCGGGTCAGGGCCGCCACGGCCGTCGTCTCGGCACAGTCGAGCAGGTACCCGAGCTCGCGGGCCTCGAGCAGCTCGGTGTTGAAGACCTTCGAGCGGTCGCTGACCCGGACGCAGCGGTAGCGCTCGCGGAGCTCCCGGATCTTTGCCACGGCCGCCGTCAGGAGCGCCTCGTCCCGGAAGACCCCGACGTTGTCCATCATCACGTCGGCCAGCTCGCGGCGCAGGGCCGGCGCCGACTCCGCGGCGCCAGCCGGCGGCCCGTCGAGGAGGGCGGCCAGCTCGGCCCGGACCGGCTCGGCCGCATCGTCGGGGAGGTCGGGGAGATCGACGCCCCGGACGTCGCGCGCCATCCGCCGACCGGCCCGGCGCCCGAAGACGAGGAGGTCGACGAGGGAGTTCGTCCCGAGCCGGTTGGCACCGTGGACCGAGACACAGGCACACTCGCCGGCCGCGTAGAGGCCGGGGACGACGGTGCCCTGATCGTCGCGGACGACCCGAGCGTCGAGGTCGGTCGGGATCCCACCCATGGCGTAGTGGGCGGTCGGCTGGATCGGAACCGGCTCGCGCAACGGTTCGACCCCGAGGTAGATCCGGGCGAACTCGGTAATGTCGGGCAACTTCGCCTCGATGACCTCGCGGCCGAGGTGGCGGACGTCGAGGTAGACGTAGTCGCGACCGCCGATTCCCCGCCCGGCCCGGATCTCCTGGTAGATGGCCCGGCTGATGAGGTCGCGCGGGGCCAGGTCCTTGAGCGTCGGGGCGTAGCGCTCCATGAACCGTTCGCCGGCGTCGTTGAGGAGGACCCCGCCCTCGCCGCGAGCCGCCTCGGAGAGGAGGATGCCGAGCTTGTAGATCCCGGTCGGATGGAACTGGTAGAACTCCATGTCCTCGACCGGGATGCCGTGCCGGTAGACGAGGGCGACCCCGTCGCCGGTCAGCGACCAGGCGTTCGAGGTGACCCGGTACATCCGGCCGAAGCCGCCGGTGGCGAGCATGACCGCCTTGGCCCGGAAGGTGTGGAGCTCGCCGTCGGCGATCCGATAGGCGACGACCCCCGCCGCGCGTCCGCCATCGCCGCCCTCGAAGAGGAGGTCGACGACGTGGTACTCGTCGTAGAAGCGGACGCCGAGCTTGATGCACTGCTGGTAGAGGGTCTGGAGGATCATGTGGCCGGTCCGGTCGGCGGCGTAGCAGGACCGCCGGACCGGCGCCTCACCGAAGTTCCGGGTGTGGCCGCCGAAGCGTCGCTGGTCGATCCGCCCGTCGGGTGTCCGGTTGAACGGCAGCCCCATGTGCTCGAGCTCGATGACCGTCTCGACGGCTTCGCGGGCGAGGACCTCGGCCGCATCCTGGTCGACGAGGTAGTCGCCGCCCTTCACGGTGTCGAACATGTGCCACTCCCAGTGGTCCTCTTCGAGGTTGCCGAGGGCGGCGCAGACGCCACCCTGGGCGGCCCCGGTGTGGGAGCGGGTCGGGTAGAGCTTCGTGAGGACGGCCGCGTCGACGCCGGCCCGGGCGAGCTCGAGGGCGGCCCAGAGGCCGGCCCCACCGGCTCCGACGATGAGCGCGTCGTGGTCGATCTGCACGGCGGCCTCCTAGCGGGTCCCGGGCAGCGGGAGCGTCATGACGACGATGGTCCCGAGGACGAAGAGGACGGCGGCCAAAAGGTAGAGGCCCGTGAGGAGAACCGTCCGGAGGCCACCCTTGACATAGTCGAGGACGACGGTCCGCATCCCCGCGAAGCTGTGGAAGAGGACCATCTGGAGGAGGAGCCAGTCGAAGGCTCGCCAGAAGAGGCTGCTCCAGCGCTCGTTGATGATGAACTCGCTCGTCTGCTCGGCCGGATCGAAGAGAAAGTGGAGGATGCTGAAGTGGGCGAGGGCGAGGACGAAGAGCGCGAGCCCGGAGAGGCGCATCAGATACCAGACGGCGAGCTCCAGGCCACCGGACTGAGGCCGGGGGCGGCCGGATCGGGTCCAGAGGGTCATCGGCGGCGCCTCACTGGACGAAGATGGGGCGAAGGATGATGTAGGCCCCCGGGATCCCGACGGCCGCGAAGATCACCCAAGACGCGTACCAGAGTTGGCGGTGGTACTGGGTCAGGGCCGGCCAGAAGTCCATGAGGATGATCCGCAGGCCGTTGAGGGCGTGATAGAGGAGGGCTCCGCCGAGGAGGACCTCCCCCACCCGACCGGGCGGGCTGGCGTAGATGGCGAGGATCTCGTCGTAGGCCTCCGGATTGCCGCCGACGAGGTAGATGTCGATGACGTGGAGAACGACGAAGAGCCAGATGGCGATCCCCGAGATCCGGTGGAACGCCCAGGCGAGCATTCCTTCGCTCCCCCGATACCGGAGTAGCATC
>DAOTYQ010000146.1:0-8444 GCA_034434735.1 Chloroflexota bacterium | reverse complement strand
GAGGGCCCGAGGGACCATGGCGGCGAGGGCGACGACGGTGCAGTCGGTCCCGTCGCGAACGACGCGGGCGGTGCCGAGGACGTCGACGTGCTCGCCGTCGGGGACCTCGCCCTTCATCGCCAGGAGGGCCTTGTGCTCGCAGAAGATGACCGGGTCGGGGTCGCGGATCGCCGCCGCCAGGAGCCCGACGACGTCGGCCGGGTTCGAGGGGGCGACGACCTTCAAGCCCGGCATCATCATCATCCAGTTCTCGACGCTCTGGCTGTGCTGGGCCCCGAAGCCGAGGCCGCCGCCGTTCGCCGTCCGCAGAACGAGGGGGAGCGAGACCTGGCCGTTCGTCATGTAGCGGGTCTTGGCGATCTGGTTGGCGACCATGTCCCAGGCGACGGCGAAGAAGTCGCTGAACATGAGCTCGCCGATGGGCCGCAGGCCGGTCATCGCCGCTCCCATGACCGCGCCGACGATCGCCTGCTCGCTGATGGGCGTGTCCCGGACCCGTTCGGGCCCGAAGCGCTCGAGGAGGCCTTCGGTCGTCTTGAAGACCCCGCCGGCCGCGGCGACGTCCTCGCCGATGAGGACGACCGTGGGGTCGCGCTCCATCTCCTGGGCGATGGCATGGGCGACGGCTGCCCGGTAGGTCAGTTCCGCCATCGGTTGCCTCCGTCGGCAAAGACCTCGGTCTCGAGGGTGGCTGGATCGGGTTCGGGCGCGGCCCTGGCGATCTGCTCGGCTTCGGCGACCTTCGCCTTCGCCTCCGCTTCGATGGCGGCGAGGGTCGTCTCGGGGACGCCCGCCTCCAGGAGGCGAGCCCGGAGGCGGGGGATCGGGTCCCGGGCGAGCCAGGCCTTCACCTCCTCCTCGGGCCGGTACTTGCCCGGGTCGGCCCGAGAGTGGCCGCCGTGGCGGTAGGTGACCGCCTCGACGAGGGCCGGACCCTGGCCGGCTCGCGCGGCGTCGATGGTCCGCCGGGCCGTGGCGTAGACCTCGTCGGCATCGTTGCCGTCGATGAGGATCCGCTCCAGCCCGTAGGCGGCCGCCCGGTCGGCCGCCGGGTGCTCGACCGCGGTGACCGCCCCGATGGGCGTGTACTCCATGTAGAGGTTGTTCTCGCAGACGAAGACGACTGGGGCCTTCCACACGGCGGCCATGTTGAGGGCCTCGTGGAAGGCGCCGATGTTCGTCGTCCCGTCGCCGAAGAAGCAGACGGCGACCTGGCCGGAGCCGCGGTACTGGGCCGACCAGGCCGCTCCGAGGGCGATGGGCAGGTGGGCGCCGACGATGGCGTAGGAGCCGAGCATGTGGTGCTCGACGCTCGTGATGTGCATCGAGCCGCCCTTGCCGCCCATGAGCCCGTTCGCCCGTCCGAAGAGCTCCCCGAAGAGGGGTGCCATCGGTGTCCCCCGGGCGAGGGCGTGGTTGTGGCCGCGATAGGTGGCAAAGGTGTAGTCGTCCGGCCGCATGGCGGCGGCGAAGCCGGCGGCGATCGCCTCCTGGCCGACGCCGAGATGGGTCGTGCCGCGGACGAGGCCCTCGAAGAAGAGCTCCTGGGCCCGGGTCTCGAAGTAGCGGCACTCGACCATGGTCCGGTAGATGCCGAGCCGGGTCTGGGTGGACGGCGGGGCGGCGTCGGCCGTCGTGGTTCGGTTCATCGGGTCGCTCCCTCTCGGGCGGCTCAGGGTCCGGGTTCGGCGACCGGGCGACGGACCGTCACTCCGACGGACCCGTCGCCCCGTCGGTCGGTCAGTAGGCGTTGGCGACGAAGAGCTCCTCGGCCGGGAAGTGGGTGATGACCTTCGCCCCTTCGGCCGTCACGACGACCTCCTCTTCGATCCGGGCGGCCGAGTAGCCGTCCTTGGCGGGGCAGTAGGTCTCGAGGGCGATGACCATCCCTTCGAGGAGCTCGACCGGGTGGTCGAGGGAGTTGAGGCGGCTGATGATCGGCCGCTCGTGGAGGCCGAGGCCGACCCCGTGGCCGAACTGGAGCCCGAAGGCCTCCATCTCGTTCTCGAAGCCGAACTCCTCAGCCTTCGGCCAGACCCGGGCGATCTGGTCGGTGGTCACGCCCGGCCGGACGAGCTCGATGGCGGCGTCGATCCACTCCCGGGCTCGCTTGTAGGCGTCGCGCTGGGCGTCGGTGGCTCGCCCGACGCAGAAGGTCCGGTAGTAGCAGGTCCGGTAGCCGACGAAAGACTGGATGATGTCGAAGTAGGCCTGGTCGCCGGGCCGGATCAAGCGGTCGGAGAAGACGTGGGGATGGGGGCTGCAGCGCTCGCCGGAGACGGCGTTGATCGCCTCGACGTCGTCCGAGCCGAGGTCGTAGAGCATCTTCGTCGCCTTGGCGACGAGCTCGTTCTCCCGGATCCCGGGCTTGAGCTCCTCGGCGATCATCTGGTAGACGCCGTCGACCATGGCGCAGGCCTGGCTGAGCAGGACGATCTCGTCGGGCGACTTGACGGCCCGGGCATCGAGCATCGTCTGCTGGCCGTCGGTGACGGTGATCCCGAGGCGGGCCAGCTCATGGAAGAGGGGTGGCTCGATGATGTCGACGCCGAGGGGCATGTCGGCGACGCCCTCGGCCCGGAGGATGTCGGCGATCTCGCGGGCGGCGTTGGCGAAGAGGCCCGCCTCCGGAGCGACGGCACCGCGGAGGCCGATCATCCCGCCCTTCACGTTCTCCGCCTTCAGCCACGGGCAGTAGAGTCGGTGGTGGCGGGCCGCCGACCCGAAGTCCCAGACGTGGGGCTCGCCGCCGCGGGTCAGGAGGGCGTAGCGGGTCATCTTGTCGCGGGCCCACTCGCCGATGTGGGTGGCGGTGACGTAGCGGATGTTGTTGTGATCGAAGACGAGGATCGCCCCGAGGTTGGAGGCGTCGAGGGCCTTGCGGACCCGGTCGAGGCGGTAGGCGCGGAGGCGGTCGGGGTTCACCCGATCCTCGAAGTCGACCGTCATGGGACCGGGTGCGGGGATCGGGCGACCGGGTCGGAGGAGGGTGGACGGGGTCACCCGTGCCGCACCCTCCGTGGTTGGGGATACCGTCACTGTCATCGCCTACCTCCTCACCCACGCTGTCAGCGAGTGTGTAGTGCTGCTGACCGACGTCGCCAGTCTCGGTGCGGCGGGCTGGTTTCTGGCCCGATGTGCCGCCGCCGGTCGCTGACCTGTATGATAGCGCTGAACATCAACGACGCAAGGGTTGGGAGGCGGAGGAGGCGCCGATGCATCTCGTTCGAACCATCGACTGGGACGCCGTCGGGGTGCCGCCGGCGATTGAGGGGCGAGCCGAAGGCTACCGGCGGGGGGTCCTCGTGGACCGGGCCCTCGGGGCGACCCACACCCAGCTCGAGATCCATCGCCTGGCGCCCGGTGGCTGGGTGGATGGCCACGTCCATGCCTTCGAGATGGCCGTCTACGTCCTCGCCGGGACCGCCGTCCTGGGTCTCGATGGTCGGCGCTATCGGCTCGGGCCGGCCGACTACGCCCTCGTCCCGCTCGGCTACCGACACAGCTGGGCGAACCCGGGCCCGGAGGAGGTCCGCTGGCTGTCGGTGAGCAGTCCGGTCCGCATCGCGGCCGACGAGGGTCGGCGCGACACGTACTTCTTCCCGGGACCCGACGACGCGCGGCACGGCCCGGCCGAACGCCCGGCCGGAGCACCGCTCGGTCGGTTCATCGGTCACTACGCCGGGACGCCGCCCCAGGCCCAGGCGCTCGCCCTCGCCGAGCCACCGGAGCGGCGGACCCCGGCCGGGATGGACACGGCCCTCCTCGTCTACAGCGGCATCTCGGTCAAGATGCTCGTCGACCGGGGCTTCGGGGCGGACCTGCTGACGATGTTCACGGTCGACTACGAGCCGGGCGGCGCCGCCCTCGTCCACGACCATCCGTTCGAGGAGGCGTACGTCTTCCTCGACGGCGAGATCGAGGCGGTCCTCGAAGGACGGATGTACACGGTTCGGGCGGGCGACGTCGTCTTCACCAGCGTCGGGGCGGCGCATGGGTTCTTCAATCGGGGTTCGGGTCGGGTCCGCTGGATCGAGACGCAGGCCCCTCAGCCGCCGGTCCGCCACTCCTACCGTTGGCTCGATCATTGGCGGAAGCTCGATGCCGCAGGGTGACGGGTCGACGGGTCGGCCCGGCGGCCTGCGGTTCGGTCAGCGGTGATGATGCGGCCCGGGGTTCGGGCCCCAGGTGCAGGTAGACGGAAAGGAGGACGCCATGGCACAGGAGGGAGCCGTCGTCGTGGTCGGCGGCACGTCGGGAATCGGCCGGGAGATCGCAGCCAGCTACGCGCGGGACGGCGCCGAGGTCGTGCTGACTGGCCGCGATGCTGCGCGGGCCAGCGCGGTGGCGGCCGAGATCGGGGGCCGAACGCGCGGGCTCGCCCTCGAGCTCTCGGAGCCGACGACCATCGCCGAGCGCCTCGCCGACGTCGGACCGGTCCGCTACCTGGTCCTGGTGGCCATCGATCGCGACGAGAACACGGCCCGGAACTACTCCATCGAGCGGGCGATCCGGCTCGTCACCCTCAAGCTCGTCGGCTACACCGAGGTCGTCCATGCGCTCGTCGATCGGCTCGACGCGGAGAGCGCCATCGTCCTCTTCGGCGGGCTGGCAAAGGATCGCCCCTACCCGGGTTCGACGACGGTCTCGACGGTGAACGGCGGGGTGACGGGCATGGTCCGGACCCTCGCCACCGAGCTCGCCCCGATCCGGGTCAACGCCATCCACCCGGGCATCGTCGGCGACAGTCCGTACTGGACGGGCAAGAACCTCGACCACGTCGTCGCCCGGACGCCGACGAAGCGGCTCGTTCGGATGGCCGACATCGTTCACGCCGTCCGGTTCCTGCTCGAGAACCCGTCGGTGAACGGGATCGATCTCCGGGTCGACGGCGGCTGGATGATCATGTGACGGGGAGGGGCGTCGGCGGCGATGCGGGTCTGGCGATGACCGGCGGTGCGGTCCGGAGCGAGATTCCTCCCGCCGCGCCCCGGGAGGTGAGATACCCCGCCCGCCGAACCGCTCGCCTTGGGGCCGTTGTCCGCGGGGTCACCGCGCTGGTGCCGGCCGAGCTTCACCGTGCCGCATCGCTCGCCTTGGCCGTCCCCGTCGGCCGCGGCCGGGTACGATCGTGGTGAGCCGGGCGACGACGGTCGCTCGGTGCCAAGTGCACGCGAGAGGGGTGTTGTGGAAGTCTCGGCACGGGCGCGGGGTCCCCGGCCCGACCATCCCGAGATCGGGAGTCGCCTCCGGGAAGCGAGGCGGGAGCGGCGGCTCAGCGTCCGCGAGCTCGCCCGTCGCCTGGGGGTCTCGTCGAGCCTCATTTCTCAGATCGAGCGCGGCCGAGCGAACCCGTCGGTCAGCACGCTCTACGCCATCGCGTCGGAGCTGGATGTGTCGTTGGACGAGCTCCTCTTCAACGACCGGCGGCCACCCGAGGGCGGCGAGGCGGTCGGCGCCGAGGCCGGAGGGGGCGCGGTGACGGCCGAGCGGCCGGCGGGTCCGGCTGGGGAGCGGCCGGGCGAGACGGCGATCGGGTCGGCGATCCTGCCGCCGGCGGCTTCACCGTACCAGCCGGCCGCGACGCGCAAGCGGATCCGGCTCGCATCGGGGGTGATCTGGGAGCGGCTCACGACGACGTCGGAGCCCGGGGTGGAGTTCCTCTACGTCATCTACGAGGTCGGCGGTGCCTCGGCGCCGCCGGACGCCTACCAGCGGCATCCGGGCCACGAGTGGGGGTATGTCATCAGTGGTGTCCTCTCGGTGACGCTCGGGTTCGAGGAGTACGTCCTCCAGGCGGGCGATGCCATCTCGTTCCACTCGTCGATCCCGCACCGGCTGGCAAACGTAGGCGACACGCCGGTCCACGCCATCTGGTTTGTCCTCGGCCGATCGCAGTTCGACCATCTGCTGGTCCACGAGAACGACGCGCTGACGCGCTGAGGGTGGGGCGGGCCGTGGCCGAGGCGGCTGGGCGTGGCTTAGCCGTCGGCCCCACCCTTTCCCGGGCGTGTCGCCCTGAGCGAACATCTCGGGGGTCGGCCGCCGTCCGGTGTCGGGCGCGTCGCCGTGAGCGAACATCTCGACGGTTCCCGGCTCTCAGACGCCCGGCGCGTCGGCGTGAGCGAACATCTCGTAGGCCGGCACCCTCGGACTGCTCCGGATGTCGCCCTGGGCGAACATCTCGGGGGTCGCTGTCTCCGCGAGGCCCGTTGTGTTCGCCGACAGCGACGCGGCGAGCACCGGGATGGCGAGAAGGGGCGTTCTGTTCGGCCACGGCGACACGGGGAGCAGCGGCGCGACCAGATGGCCCGATCTGTTCGGCCACGGCGACGCGCGCAGCACCGGGACGCCGTCCGACCCCGTTCTGTTCGGTGACGGCGACACGGGGAGCAGCGTGGCGACCAGATGGCCCGTTTTGTTCGGCCACGCCGACACGAACGGATCGGCACGACCAGGAGGAGCGTTCTGTTCGGCCACGCCGACGCGCGCCGCCTCCTCCCAACCGCGCATCGCCCGCTCGGCACGCCCCGCCCAGACCCCGGCCGCGCCGGTCGCCGCGACCCACTCAGACCATGAGGTCCCGCCTCGCCACCCCCCAGGCCCCGACGGCGATTCCGCCGACCGTCACGAGCACCGCCGCCGCGATGCCCAGCGGGTCCCAGACCCCGACCATGGTCTGGCCGAGGTGCGTCGCCAGGGCGAGGTCCCGGATGAACCCCGGAAGGTGGAGGACCTCCCCGAAGAGCTGGACGAACCAGGCCACGAGGACGTAGCCGACGACCGCCGGCGTCGCGGAGCGGGCCCCGACGAGGCCACCGACGGCCACGCCGATGCCCACGAGGGCCGCAGCGTAGACCCCGAGGACGAGCGAGCCTGCCACCGGCGTCGCGATCTCGGCTCCGGCGACGGCGACCCCGATCCCGATCCCGGCGGCCGTGAGGACGGTGAAGGCGCCGACGTCGACGAGCATCCCGATCCCACTCGCGATCGCCCACCGGACGCGGCCGAGCGGCGTCGCCAGGAGCATCCCCAGGCGGCCCGTCGTCTCGTCCGCGGCCCAGCCGCTCACGATCGTCGCCGCGGCGAGACCGGCAAAGACGACCCCCAGCTCGATGAAGAGGAGCTGGAGGAAGCCGCCCGCCGAGGCGTAGTCGATTCCCGGGAAGACGGTCGAGAGGAGCTCGACGAAGCGCGGCGATGCGGCGAGCGCATCGAGGAAGCCGCCCGCAGCGGCTCCGAACACGAGCCCAAAGAAGCCGACCCCGAGCCCCCAGGCGACCGCCCGGGCCAGGTTCTGCCCGGCGGCCCGGCTGACGGGCCCGGCGAGGCCGAGAAGGGGGCCCGGCAACGATGGCCCCGGGATCGCGGTCGTCACCCCGACGTCCCAGCGCTGGAACGCCTCGACGCCGACGGCGAGGAGGACGAGGGCGACGGCAGCCGCGAAGCCGACCGCCGGCCAGTCGTAGACGCCGGCCAGGGGGACATGGTTCTGCGTCCAGCCCCACCAGGTGAGGTTCGCGAACGGGGCGAGCTCCGGGACGGGCTGCTGGTAGCCGTTGACGATGAAGCCGCCGGCGGTGACGAAGCCCGCGATCCCGGCCGCTCCGCCGCGGCCGACGAACGGGGCGAGGGCGAAGGAGAGCCCGCCGCCGCAGAGGGCGATGACGAGGAGTTGGACCGCATAGCCGAAGGCCGCCAACGGGCTGATCTCGTCGCCCGGGAGGACCGGGTAGACCGCCCCGGCGACGGCGATCGAGACGAACGCGGCGAGGCAGGCCAGCGAGAGCATGAAGACATGCCCGGCGACCTTCTCGAGAGCGATCCGTCGGCGCGACGTCGCCGCGGCCAGGACGAACTCGAGGCTGCCCCGGCTCGCCTCCCCGGCGAGGGTGCTCGAGAGGGCGAGGATGGACCAGAAGCTGATGACGAGGGGGAAGAAGAAGCCGTACTTGTACTGGAGGTAGCCACCCAGGGTCCCGACGTTCACGACCTTGCCGGCGAGGCCCTGGAGGATGGGCGGCACCTGGCGGATGAGGGCGTCCATCTCCGCCCGCGACTCCGGCGTGTCGAACTCGGTGACGATGGCCTTGCTGACGCCGAGGAAGACGACGACGAGGAAGGCAGCCGCCACGAGGGTCGCCCGCCGGGAGTCACGGACCGTCTTGGCAAAGACGCTCCCGAAGCCGTAGAGGCGGCTCCAGCGGGACGGGTTGGGCAGGGCCCGGCCGAGGCTCGTCATCGGACGGTCACCCCCACGGCCGAGCGGCCGTACTCGGCCAGGAAGATCTCTTCCAGGGACGGCTCGCGACTGACGAAGTCGGCGATGTCGAACTGGGCCGCCGTCCGGACCACGGCGCCGATGTTGCCGGCGACCCGCATCCGGATCAGGTGGTCGTCGGCGACGACGTCGCGGACGCCGGGGAGGGTGCTGAAGATCTCGA
>DAOTYQ010000145.1:0-5409 GCA_034434735.1 Chloroflexota bacterium | reverse complement strand
GCGTCGAGCCCCCGGCATCCCTGCGGATCGGGTTCAGCTGGGGCCATCCCTGGCCGGCGGGTGCCCACCATGGATTGGACGGCGGGAGATCGCCGGCCGCCGAGGCCGACCTTGCGGACTGGATCGCGGCGGCAGCACGCCACGGCCATCGGCTCATGCGGATCACGCTCGGCTCGCCTGCCTCGCGGGGCACCGAGCCGGCGTCGGAGCTCATCGCTCGCCTGATCGACCCCGTTCGCCGGGCGGCCGATCGCGCAGCTGCCCACGGGCTGACGCTCGCCATCGAGAACCACGGCGACCTCCGGGCGGCCGAGTTGGTCGAGGTGATCGAGCGCGTCGAACGACCGAACCTCGCGGTCACCCTCGACAACGTGAACCTCATTCGAGTGGGAGACGACATGCTCGACGGGGTGCGACGGCTCGCGCCCTGGACGGCGCTCGTCCAGCTGAAAGACCACCTGCCGGGCGATCCGACGGTCGTCGGTGGCCCGGTCTGCACGGCCCTGGGGGCTGGGGTCGCACCCCTGGAAGCGATCCTCGATCTCCTCGTCGCCGCCGGCTTCGACGGCCCCGTGTGCGTCGAGCTGGCGTCCCTCGGTCCGGGTCGCGTCGACGAGCTCGAGCTCATCGAGCGGAGCGTCGACTGGCTCCGGGCCCATCTTCCGCGCGCAGTCGTCTGAGCGACACAGGGTCGATCAGATGCAGACTGGTGAAAGAGTGGGAGGTCTACCGATGGCCGAGCTACCCTTCGTCGACACGCACGTTCACTTCTACGACGTACAGAATCCCGACCTCTACTACGTCTGGCTCCAGCCCGGCTGGAAGCATCCGATCCTCGGTGACATCGAGGCGATCCAGGCCCAGCGCTACTGGGCCGACGACTTCATCGCCGAAACCCGCTTTGCCAACGTCGTCAAGTCGATCCACGTCCAGGCCGCCCTCGGGATCAAGGATCCCGTCCAGGAGACGAAGTGGCTGCAGGCCTTCGCCGACCGTCTCGGGCACCCGCACGGCATCGTCGCCGAGGTCCACCTCGCCCAGCCCGACGCGGAGGAGGTCATCAACCGCCACCTCGAGTATCCGAACATGCGCGGCGTCCGGGACTTCGGGGAGGGCGACTATCTGGTCGATCCGGCCTGGCAGCGGGGCTTCTCGCTCCTCGGCAAGTATGGGCTCGTGTCGTGTATGGACTCGATGCCGGAGAACTACGCCAAGGTCCGCGCCCTGGCCGAGAAGTTCCCCGACATCGTCATCTCCCTCGACCATGCTGGCTTCCCGCGCCGCCGCGACCGCGAGTACTTCGAGTTCTGGTCGCGCGAGCTCCGCAATCTGGCCGAGGCACCGAACGTGGTCATCAAGATCTCGGGCCTCGGGATGTGCGATCCGCGCTGGACCGTCGACTCGTGGCGACCCTGGGTCATGACCTGCATCGAGGCCTTCGGCGTCGAGCGGAGCTTCTTTGGGACGAACTGGCCCGTCGACCGGCTCTACTCGAGCTATCCGGACGTGGTGAACGCCTACGCCACCCTCATCAGCGACTTCTCGCGCGACGAGCAGGAGGCGATGTTCTCGAAGAACGCCGAGCGCATCTTCCGGATCTGAGGGACGGCCAGGCGGGCGACGGACGAAACGAAGGCGCCGCCGCTGAGGAGGAAGCGGCGGCGCCTTCGTGCTGGTGGTGGCCCGACAGGGTCGCCGATCAGCCGGCCCCTGGCAGCCCGGCGGTCACGTTCGGTAGGGGGGCGGCTCCGTGGGCCTTGGAGCCGAAGGCACTCGGCTTCTTCCGACCGACGCGCTCGTAGTACTCCTCGGGCACCTTGGTCGGGTCCTTGAACATCTGCCACTGGCACTTCTGGCGGACGGCCGGATCGGGGTTGGTGTCGGGGTAGACGGGCGGATCGATGACGCGGACCGGGTACCCGAAGCGATCGATGGGCATCTCTTCCATGAGGACGATGCAGTGGACGCAGTAGAGGCAGACGCCGGGCGTGTAATGGTTCCAGGGATGCTTCTCTTCGGTGACCTTCCAGTTGTACGGTGGCTCCATGCGGGCCGGCGTCCGCTCGACCCAATCGCCGCGGACCGTCCGTTGACCGGATCCGCACGGATCGAAGCGGAGGATGTAGCGGTCCTCGGTTTCGATGAGCTCGAAGTCGCCGGTCCGCTCCGGACCGACGAGGTGGCCCCGCATCGCCTCGCAGGCGACGAGCATGAGGACCTCGAGTCCCTCGTCCCAAGGGTGCTTGTCGATGTCGAACTTCTCGTACCGCCAGACGAACAAGGGGAGCAGCACCCGGTCGTACATGTCCCGGATGGCCGGTTCGCCCAGCTCCTCCTTGACCAGGGACATGAGGGCGTACGTGTGGTCGACGTCACGGTCGTGGCACTGGCGCCACGTCTCCTTCATCTGATCGAGGAGTCGCAGGGCCTCGTCGCTCTGCTCGCGGTAGGTTGCCGCCGTGAAGGCCTGAACCTCGCTGAGGAACCGGTCCCAGTGGCGGCGTGGCTGCCAGGGCGAGCCGTCCGGAAGCCGATTGAGCTCGGTCACCTGCCGATTGCGGGCCTCGATCTTGTCCTCGGCCACCCCTCGATCGCGAAGGAAGCCGTTGAGGTCGGCGATCCACTGCCGGTAGAGCGTGAAGCAGACGTTCGCCTCGTCGACGAAGTAGCTGGCCAAGACGGCCGCATCATCCCACCGCTGCTGCTCGATCGCCTCCCGGATCTTTCGATACGTGGAAATCTTCTGGTCTTCCCAGGAGCCGAGTCGGACGCGTCGGCCGAGGAGTTCGTTGAAGGCGACTCGCGTCTCGTCCATGGTGGGCCTCCCGCGCATGCGCTGACCGTCGACGATACCGGTACCGTTTGCAGTGACGATAGCACGGACGGTTCCTGCCCCGCCCGCCGCGTCCGCGCGCCAGGCCGGTGATCGCCGTCGTCTGCGGCGTCCTCGCCGCCGGAGCCAACGCGGCCCAGGCGATGCTCAGCAAGGATCTGACGCGCCGAGCGCCGGCGCGCCAACTGATCGGCGTCCTCTACCTCTGCAATGCCCTCGTCCTCCTTCCCGCTGCCCCCTTCGTGCCGTGGCGTTGGAGCCCAGAGATCGTCGGCCTACACCTCTTGTCGGTCGGCTGCATGATCGTGGCGGCGCTCTCGGTCTGGGACCTTCTCGCCCATGGGTCGGCGTCGGCGACGACGATGGCGACGGCTCTCAGTCCAGTCCCCACGGCGATCGGGGCAGCCCTTCTGCTCCCCGGCTCGGTGACGCCCGTCCAGGTGGTCGTCGCCGCGGTGGCCGTCCTCGCGGTGGTGGCGAGTTTGGACGGAGCCTTCGGGCTCCTCAGCCGGCGAGGCACGCTCTTCCGTGTCGCCGGCGCTGCCATCGGCACCGGG
The DNA here is from genome assembly GCA_034434735.1 of Chloroflexota bacterium. Taxonomy (GTDB): domain Bacteria; phylum Chloroflexota; class Limnocylindria; order Limnocylindrales; family CSP1-4; genus BPIH01. Next base: position 2,019 of record DAOTYQ010000145.1, on the reverse strand, counting down.
CTGTTGACGGTGTTGTCCCGGCGCCTCGGGGATCTGGGCGTCGGCGTCGTCGAGACGTACGTGGTCCGGACAGTGCTCGCAGCCGGTCTGTTCGTGCTCGCCATCCCGCCCCGCGACGTTCCACCGGGCGAGCTGCCGCGTCTCCTCGTGCGCTCGCTGGCCGTGACGACCTACTTCGTCTTCGTCATCGTCGGCGCCCAGCTCGGTGATCCGGTCGTCGTCCAGATGCTCGTTGCCACGAGCCCCCTCGTCGTCCTCGGTGCCGAGGCGCTCCTCGGGAGACGTCGACCGCCGATGCGGAGCGTCGGCGGCGGTGCGGCCGTCGCCGTGGGAGTGGCGGCTGTCCTCCTCCTCGCCCCAGCGAGACCGTGACGTTCTGCAACGCGGTCACGCCGCCCGATCGGCGGGCCTGGCTGGTACCGATTGCAGAAACGCTGCTACCATGAGGCCTCTGATCGTCCTGGGCACGAAGCCAGTGAGGAGGTTGGAGATGGAGCGCGGTCTCTTCTACCTGCGGATCTTCCCCGGCACCGAGGCGGAGTACGACCGGCGACACCGGGCGATCTGGCCCGAGCTGGCCGAGGCGATCCGGTCGTCGGGGATCCGCAACATGAGCGGGTTCCGGCGCGGAACGGACGTCTGGTACTACGTCGAGTGCGAACCGGATGTCCGGACGGCCTTCGCCGCGCTCGGGCCGAAGCCCGTCAACCAGCGTTGGGCCGACGAGTTTCGGACGATCATCGCCGAGATGGCCGGTCCAGACGGCGACCTTCTTTGGTACCGCGAGGTTTTTCACGCCGACGGGCCGCCGCTGAGCGGGCCCATGACCCGAGGGCTCTTCTCCCTCGTCGTCGATCCGAAGCGGGCCGACGAGTACGACCTGCGACACGCCCAGGCCTGGCCCGACCTCATGGAGGCCATCGTCGCCGCCGGCTTCCGGAACTACACCGGCTTTCGGCGGGGTGCGCACGTCGTCTACTACGGTGAGTACTACCCCGACATGGCGACGGTCTGCGATCGGATCGGCAAGACGGAGGTCAACGCCCGCTGGGGCGCCTCCTTCGAGGGGATCATCACGACCATCGTCGACGACCAGGGGAACCTCATCACGGCCCAGGAGGTCTTCCATCAGGACTGACCCGCCACCGCGTCGACCCCACGAGGGATCCGAGATGACCCCGCCCGCCGGTCGCCTCCGGGTGGTCGTCGTCCACCCCTACTGGGACCTCTGGGAGCACACGGCCGGTCCGGACTTCCGTTCCGAGCGGATGGCCCTCGCCCGCCAGGCCGCGTCCCTCCTCGACGAGCAGTTCGACGTCCTCGGCATCTACGACTACGCCTCGGCCGCCGAGGCGAGCACCCTCGCGGACGACCTGGTCGGCGCCGACGTCGAGGCGCTCCTCGTCCTCCAGACGATGGCAACGCCGCCGGGGTACACCCTCGCCCTCCTCGATCGGCTCCCGGGTGTCCCCATCGTCATCTGGGCGCTCCACGAGACGGGGCTCGTTGACTCGGTCGTCAGCCACCGCGAGATCACCACCCAGGGCGCGACGGTCGGAGCCCCGATGTTGACGAACCTGCTGGTCCGGCGCGGCGTCGGATTCGAGATCGTCCTCGGGAGGATCGGTGACCCGGTCGTCCGGGAGCGAATTGCGCGATCGCTCAGGACCGCCGCCGTCGCTGGCCGTCTTCGGCGTGCTCGCCTCGGTCGCGTCGGCCGGCCGATCGAAGGGTATCTCCACGTCGACGTCGATCCCGACGCGCTCCGGGGCGCCATGGGGATCACGGTCGTCGACATCGACCCGGACGCCGTCGTCGACGCCTACCGCCGGGTAGCCGAGGGCGCCGTCGCCGCCCTCGCCGACGAGGTGCGACGCGATTGGCTCTTCGAAGAGGACCTGAGCGTCGGCGAGTCGCTCGAGCGGTCGCTCCGAGCGGCCCTCGCCATCGAGGCCGTGGCCCGTGCCCATCGGCTCGATGCCGGAGCTTTCAACTGCCACGTCCCGCAGTTTCGCTTTG
>DAOTYQ010000144.1:0-6723 GCA_034434735.1 Chloroflexota bacterium | reverse complement strand
GGGCGACGGGTCGCTACGCGGTCAACATCCTCGCCGCCGACCAGCAGCGCCTCGCCGACTGCTTCGCCGGGGCCGCCGTCGAGCCCGACCGGGAGGCCTTCTGCGGGGCGGAGTGGGTGCCCGGTCCGACGGGGCTGCCGCTCCTCCGGGGCGCCATCGCCTACCTCGAGTGCACGACCGTCCAGGTCATCTCGGTCGGCGACCACGACCTCCACATCGGCCGGGTCGATCGCCTCGCGACGGCCCCCGATCACGCCCCGCCGCTCCTCTACTACCGGCGCCGCTACGTCCGGATCGAGCAGGCGACCGAGACGCCGCCGGAGGGGCGACCGTGAGCCGGCCGAGCGTCGGCCGATGCGAGGGCGGCCGACGGGCCGACGGCGTGCCAGTCATCGACGGCGGCCGATGATCGAGCCGTGGCCGATGGTGGGCGGTCGCCGATGATCGAGCGACGGACCATCGAGGCGAACGGCCTCGCCGTCGCCTACGCCGTCGCCGGCGAGGGGCCACCGCTCGTCCTCCTCCACGGGGCGAGCTCCTCGGGCGGCGACGGATTTCGGGCCCAGGTTCCCCGCTTCGCCCGGGCCTTCCGCTGCTACCTCCCCGACGCCCGAGGTCACGGCGGCACCCGCTGGGACGTGGCGGACGGCTTCTCCTACGCCGTCCTCGTCGACGACCTCGCCGCCCTCCTCGACGCCCTCGGCCTCGAGCGCGCCCACCTGCTCGGCGTCTCGATGGGTGCTGCGACCGCCCTCGGCCTCGCCATCCGGTCGCCGGATCGCGTCGCCTCGCTCGTCCTCGTCGGCCTCTCCGTCGCCGCCGAGCCGCGGCGGAGCGTCGTCCGGCGACTCCTCGACGTCGAGCGGATCGAGCGCGACGACCCGCGCTTCGCCGCCGAGCTGGCCCGACGCCACGATCCGATCCAGGGTACCGGCGCCTGGCGGTCGCTCCTCCGGGCCCTGGCCGCGGCGATCGACCGCGAGTCGCCGCCCGGCCCGGCGGAGATCCGTCGGGCGGCCGCGCCGGCCCTCGTCGCCGTCGGCGACCGGGACCCGATCGCCCCCGTCGACCAAGCCTGGGCCCTGGCCCGCCAGCTGCCCGACGCCCGCCTCCTCGTCCTGCCCGGTGCCGGCCACGAGGTCCACGCCCAGCGGGCCGGCCTCTTCAACGCGGCCTGCGAGTGGTTCTGGCGCGCCATCGGCGCCATCGAAGGCGGGAGCGTGCCGCCGCCCGCCGCAACGTGGGATACTTGACCGACCGAAGGGAGGAGTGCCGGTGAGTCAGGACGACGAGCGGCCGAAGGAGTCCGGCCAGCCCCGCGACAGCCTCCGCGTCGAGGTCCCGGCGCCGCGGCCGAACGATCCCGCCGGCGGCCGGGTCGCCGGGGTCGCCCTCGTCACCATCGATCGACCCGAGGCCCGCAACGCCCTCGACTTCGACCTCCTCGAGGCGCTCGCCGCGACCCTTGAGCGCCTCGACGGCGACCCGACGGTCGGCTGCGTCGTCCTCGCCGGCGGGGAGCGGGCCTTCGCGGCCGGGGCCGACATCCGGGAGCTGGCCGACGCGACGCCGGTCGACGTCGCCTTCGGGCGCCGGTTCGAGGCCTGGGACCGGATCGGCGCGGTGGGCGTCCCCCTCGTCGCCGCGGTCCGCGGCTACGCCCTGGGCGGGGGCTGCGAGCTGGCGATGCTCTGCGACTGCATCGTCGCCGGCGACGACGCCCGCTTCGGCCAGCCGGAGATCAAGCTCGGGATCATCCCCGGCGCCGGCGGGACCCAACGGCTGACGCGAGCCGTCGGGAAGGCGAAGGCAAGCGAGCTCATCCTCACCGGTCGCCAGATCGACGCTGCCGAGGCCGAGCGGATCGGCCTCGTGACGGCGGTGGTTCCCGCCGCCGAGACCCTCGCCCGGGCCATCGAGCTGGCCGAGCAGATCGCCGCCGGGCCCCGGCTCGCCGTTCGAGCGGCGAAGGCGGCGATCCGGCAAGCCTTCGAGCTGCCGCTGGCCGCGGGCCTTGCCTTCGAACGCCAGGCGTTCGCCCTGCTCTTCGCCACCGACGACCGCCAGGAAGGCATGGCCGCCTTCCTCGCCAAGCGACAGCCCACGTTTCACGGCCGCTGACCGAGACGGTCGGCGGCCGAGGAGGAGCGACGATGGACCGAGACCCGACCGACCGACCCGAGCGCGAGCTGCCGTGGGTGGCCGACGAACCGCCGCCGGCGATCCGGGATGCACCACCTGATCCCCTCGCCCCGATCGATCCGACGGCCCCGATCAGCGGGCACGTTCCGGCGCCCGAGCCGCGGGTCTCGGTCGCCGATCTCTCCGCCCACGACTGGTCGGCCGCGGCGCCGAACCTCTACCCGCTCCTCCGACCCGTCGGGACCGTCGGAGTACCGCTGGCGACCATCGAACCGGCGGCGCTCGCGGCCGAGGGGTTGAAGCCGCACGCCCAGCAGCTCGTCGATCCGGGGCCGGCGGGGTTGGCCGTCGTCTACGCCATCGCCTCGGGCGGCTTCGACGTCATCGTCAACGCCGGACATCTCTTGTCCTGGGGGGTTGGGCCGGCCGAACTCCGGGCGGCGGCCTATCGGAACCTGGCCGATTGGTCGGCGCGGGCCGGTTGGACGGCCGAGGAGTCGGGGAGTCGGCGGCTCCTGTCGTCGGACACCGGCGAGGGTTGGGACGCGAGCCGGATCCTCCTTCCGGAGGTGCGGGCGCTCATCGCCCGGGAGGTCGGGGCGACCGGCGGCCGGGTCCTCGTCGGGCTGCCGGAGCGCCATCTCCTCGTGGCCGGCTCGCTCGTGCCCGACGACCCGGAGTTCGCCCGCCTCTTCGGGGAGTTCGTCGTCGAGCACTCGGGCGGGGCCGACGAGCCGATCGATCGGCGGGTCTTCGAGATCGTGGATGGCGAGCTCGTCCCCTTCGTGCCGTAGGGGCGGAGACGAGGGGAGGTCGCCGCGCTGATCGCGCAGCGGCCTCCGGAACCGGGGTGGCAGGGTGCGTCAGGGGGAACGCACCCCGCCGGGGGTCTCGGGGACCCCGAGGTCAGGTGCCCTCCGGCTCATACCTAGCGGCGGCGCCGGGTTCGGGCGGGCACGGCCATGAGGATGAGCGCGGTGGCGGCGAGTGCGGTGAGGGCCGCTGCCAGGGTCGTGGCCGAGACGGCCGAGGGGGCGAGGGTCGCCGTGTCGGTCGCCGGCGGCGTGACCGGCGGTGTGCCGGTGGCCGGGAGGACCTCGCCGGTGGGCGTCGGGGTCGGGGTGGGTTCCGGCGTCGGCGTGGGCGTCGGCTCGGGCGTCGGCGTCGGCGTTGGCTCAGGCGTCGGGGTCGGGGTGGGTTCCGGCGTCGGCGTGGGCGTCGGCTCGGGCGTCGGGGTCGGGGTGGGTTCCGGCGTCGGCGTGGGCGTCGGCTCCGGGCACTCCATCGCCTTGAAGAGGTCCGAGGCGAAGGCGCTGAAGTCAGCCGGGAAGTACGAGCCCGCTCCAATCTCCGTCATGACCGTCTCCGCCCATTGGGCGTCCCCGGCATCGGAGAAAGGCAGGTTCGTGTCGCCCGGATCACCGGGTGCGCTCAGGTAGACGGCCTTGACGATCCAGCCCGAGCTCCGAGCGCTGTCGGCGGCGGCGATGGCGGCGTTGGCACCCTGGAGCCAGGTCTCGGGGATCGTGAGATTGTTCCCGTGCGTGTTGGGCACGTTCGGCGAGCCGTCGGTGATGACGAACATGATGTTCGGGACGCCGGCCCGGTCGCCGCTCGTGTTGCCCATGGCGGTCGTGATGCCGGCGGCCGTCGGCGTGAGCCCGCTCGGGCTGCTCAGGGCGCTGACCGCCGCCAAGAAGGTCGAGCTGCCGACGAAGCCGCTCGTGATGGTCGAGGCGCTCGAGCCGTTGAAGCGGGTTCCGGCGTAGAGACCGTCACCGCCGGCTCCCTGGAAGGCGTTCACGAAGTTCGTGATCCCGGCTTGCAGATCGGGCAGGTTCGAGGGGCGCGAACCCTGCTGGCCGATGGAGCCAGACATGTCGATGACGAAGGCGAAGTCGGCCGCTTCGCAGACCTCGGAGGTCAGATCGGGGTTGGCCACAGTGTGGCCGTCGACGGTCCGGTAGTGGACCTTGACCCGGACCTGGTCGACGGAGATCGTCCGTGACCCAGATCCTCTCGTCCGGTTGGCTCGGATCTCGAGGCGGAAGTTGGCGTCGGTCAGTTCGGTGGGATCCCAGGTGTGACCCCAGGTGTTGCTCGCGCCGCCGAGGGTGTACGTCTGCTCGCTCGTCGTGAGGGTAAGCGTGCCCTGGCGGGAAGTCCAGCTGGTGCCCCCGTTCCAGGAGAGGCGAACCTGGACCTGCCAGTCGCCGCCTCCGGTCGAGGAGCGGAGGGCATCGACCTGGACCTCGATCCCGTCGATGATCGAGCCCGGCGGAATGGCGAGGCCGAAGTTCCGGTAGCCCTGGTCGGCATCGTCGGTGGTCGCCGTCGTGTAGACGTCGTCGGCGGCAAAGGCGTTGTCCGGGTTCGTCCACTCGTTCGGCGCCGTCGACTGGGACGGCGGGTTGTAGCCCGTGTCGGCGGCCAGGGCGAAGCTGCCCGCGACCGCCGTCGAGAGGAGGATGCCCGCGGTGAAGAAGAACGCGGCGGCGAACGCCCCCCGGCGTCGCCGTCGAGCCCGATCGATCGGGCGGTGGGTCGGTGAATCCATCGATGTCGACTCCCCTATAGGTGGGTTGATCAGGGCTGCCCCCGGTGCGGGCCCCCTTGTGCCCGGCCGCCCCATCGGTACCGGATCCGGCTAGGCCGTTCGTCGGGGGTCGGAGGTACCGTACTCGCCGTCCCCCGAAAGGGCCATTACAGGCGCCCTTACAGTCCCACGATCCGGTGCGCAGAGGCGCCAGCCGCCGGTCACGATGCTCGGGAGGCGATCGGCCTCGACGGGCAGCCTGGGCTAGGCCTGCTACCCCGCCGCTCCGGGGTGCTGCTTGCCGCGGTCGCCGCGAACGCCCCGCTTCTTCTCGTTTACTCACGGGGGGAGTGAGCGAGGAAACCGAGCGCCGTTTTGTGCAGGTCGTCGAGCGTGGCCGAGGGCCGGACCGCCGCCGAACCGGTCGCGGTACTCCCTGGGTGAGTAGACGAGAAGAACGAACTTCTCGCTCACTCCCCGGGTGGGTAAATGCGACGTTCCGGCGCCTCGAGCGACCGGCGTACTCTCAGCGTGAGTACATGCACCGGTTCGGGCCGGCGAGGGCGGTCGCAAGGAGCGCCCCCTGGGTTTTGGCCCGACTCCGCCGAGATGTGCCAGACAGCAGCGCAGCGAGGAGGCTGGCGCCTGGGTCGCGGCGGACGAGGCGTGGCAGTGGGAGCATCGCGGCGAGCACCGGACCGCAAGCAGCGGCCCCGGCGTCGGGGGTGCGACGCCAGGGCCTCACGGGTAATCAGACTCGGCGGCTCGGCCACGACCGATGCGGGCCGGCCGAACCTCGAACGGCGCAGATCTCAGGGCAATCTGCTCCGGTCAGGTCCGCCACGCCGCCCGGGGTGCAGCCGTCACGGCAGGACGAGGTGGACCGGGTTGCCGCGGATCTGGACCTCCCAGGTCGTGATGTCGAAGGAGTTGCTCGAGGTCGAACCGCTCATGTTGTACTGGATCTTCCACCAGCCGGGCTCCGACTCGCCGGGTGGCTGCGGGGCGCTGTAGGTCGCAGGGATCGGGATCTCGATGGTCAACCAGCAGCCGTTGAACCGCGAGGAGCCGCCGGTGTTCGTCGTCACGGAGGTCACCCCGGAGCCGGTCGTCGCGTTGCAGTTCGTCGCATTCGCGTTCGTGGTCCCTCGCTGGGCGCGGTAGTTGAAGGTTGCCGGCGTGTAGCCGGTCGCCGTCGGCATGAGGATCTGGAGGTTTGCGGCGAGACTGCCGGTGTCGCCCGGGTCCCAGAGCTTGATCTCCATCGTCTTGCCGGCATGGACGGCCTCGATCTGGGCCAGGTAGAAGATGGATGCTTGGCCACCCTGGAGGGGCGAGAAGGCCTGCATCGCCCCGATCCCGTAGACGCGCGGTGAGCCGCCGGTGGCCCGGGCCCAGATGGCGAAGCTGTTGTGGCCGTTCGAGCTTCGCTGGTCGGTCGGATCGTTCGGGTCGGTGGACGAGGTCCGGACCCGGTAGGTCCGGCCGTCGGGGCCGCCCGACAGCCCGCTCGCCAGCTGCCACCAGCGGTTGTGCCAGTAGCGGCCGTCGGCCGGGTTCGTCACGTCGCCCTGGGCACAGCTCGGCAGGCCGGAGGGTCCGTTGAGCGTCGTGTCCGAAGCCTGGATCCGCCGGAAGAGGTTGCCGGACGAGGCGATGAGCGTGTCGTCGTCGAGGTTGTAGGGAGTGTTTTGGGTGTCGTAGAGGTAATAGAAGGCGCTCGTCGGGGCGGTCCCGCTGAACCACCGATCGCCCGTCCCGTAGCGGCCGTTGCTCTGCGTGGCACAGAAGACCGGATCGAAGATCCAGACCTCGCCGTTCGTCGCCCCGGGCGGGAGCTCGACGGCGTAGTCGTAGTGGCTGTCCGGCTGGTACTCGGGGTTCGTCTGCGAGGTTCGGGTCTCGTAGTAGGGAAGATAGGCGTCGCCGTTGACGTCCTCGGCGCCCTGGTTCAGCATCGTCCCCCAGAAGCCGCGGGGCGCGAGCGCATCCCCGTACGGGCTCGTGACGTTCTGGTCGGGGACGAAGGTCGAGGTCGTGTAGTG
>DAOTYQ010000143.1:0-11170 GCA_034434735.1 Chloroflexota bacterium | reverse complement strand
ACGACGACGCGGCCGCTCACGGCAGGAGCCGCCGGGCGGCGAGGAAGTCGGCGATCTCCCGGGCCGCCTCCACCGCCGACGCCCGGATCGTCCGCGTCGCCCCGCGGGCCGGCGGCGGATCGACGGCAACGACGGTCGTGGCAGCGGCCGCCCCGCCGACGGGCCAGCGGGTCGGCCCGAGGTCGGCCAGGGAGCGGACGACGACCTCCTTCGAGCGGGCGGCCATGATCCCCTTGAGGGACGGGTAGCGCGGCGCGCCGAGGGCCTGGGTACAGGAGACGAGGGCCGGGAGCGGCGCCTCCAGAACGTCGTATCCGCCCTGGATGATCCGCCGGACCCGGACCCGGCCCGCGTCCAGCTCGGGCTCGATCGCCGCCGCGTTGGATAGGAGGGGGAGCCCAAGCGCCGTCGCCAGGGCCGCCGGGACGACGCCGGCGTAGCCGTCGGAGGTGTCGATGCCGGCGAGGACGAGGTCGTACTCGAGGCCCGCGAGGGCGGCGGCGAGGACGCCGACGGTCGAGCGGATGTCCGAGCCGGCGAGGATCGGGTCGGTGACGAGGACGGCCCGATGGGCGCCCATGGCCAGGCCCTTCCGGAGCGTCTCGGGCGCCATCGCCGGGGCCATGGCCAGGAGCGTGATCTCCCCGCCGTGGGCTTCGACGAGACGGAGCGCCGCCTCGAGGGCGTACTCGTCGTTCCCGTTCAGCACCGCCGGCGCCGCCGCCCGGTCGACCCTGTGGTCGGGGCCGAGGCGGTCCTGGCCCGAGGCCGGATCTGGAACGGGCTTCGTCAAGACGACGATGCGCAACGCGACCTCCCTCCATCGGTCGCGGCCGCTGCCGCCCTGCCCTACTCCCGGCCGAGGAGGGCCCGGGCGACGACGAGCCGCTGGATCTGCTGGGTTCCTTCGTAGAGTTGGGTGATCTTGGCGTCGCGCATCATCCGTTCGACCGGGTACTCGTCGACGTAGCCGTAGCCACCGAGGACCTGGACGGCGTCGGTCGTGACCCGCATCGCCGCGTCGCCGGCGACCAGTTTAGCGATCGCCGCCCACCGGGCGGCGTCGGGCCGGCCGCGCTCGATGACCGTGCAGGCCCGGTAGAGGAGCTGCCGGGCCGCCTCGGTGGCGGCGTCCATGTCGGCCAGGAGGGCGGCGACCATCTGGAACTCGCCGATCGGGCGCCCGAACTGGCGCCGCGTCCGGGCGTAGGCGGCGGCCACCTCCAGGGCGCCCTGGGCGATCCCGACAGCCTGGGCGGCGATCCCAGGACGGGAGCGCTCGAGGGTCCGCATGGCGATGGCGAAGCCGTCACCCTCCGGTCCGAGGCGGTTCGCCGCCGGGATCCGGACGCCGTCGAAGACGAGCTCGGCGGTGGGGCTGCCCCGGATCCCCATCTTGTGCTCGAGCCGGGCGACCCGAAACCCCGGCCGCTCGCGCTCGACGACGAAGGCCGAGAGGCGGCGATGGCGCTCGGCCTCCGGGTCGGTAACGGCGAAGACGACGATGAGGTCGGCGATGGAGCCGTGGGTGATGAAGCGCTTCGTCCCCTCGATGACGTACTCGTCGCCGTCGCGGACGGCTCGGGTCCGGACGGCGGCCGCATCCGAGCCGGCCTCGGGCTCGGTGAGGGCGAAGGCGACGAGCTGGCGGCCGGCGGCGAGGTCGGGCAGCCAGCGCCGACGTTGGTCGTCGCTGCCGGCCAGGACGATGGGTGCAGCCGCCAGCTCCTGGACGGCGATGATGAGGCCCGACGTCGCGCAGACCCGGCTGACCTGCTCGATGGCGAGGCAGACCGAGAGGAGATCGACCCCGACGCCGCCATACTCGGCCGGGATCCCGAGACCGAGCAGGTCGTGCTCGGCGAGGAGGGCCTTGACGTCCCAGGGGAACTCCCCCGTCCGGTCGATCTCGGCCGCCCGCGGCGCGATGCGCTCGTCGGCGAGGGCTCGCACCGTATCGCGGAGGAGCCGCTGCTCCTCGGTCAGCTCGTAGCCGGAAGGAACCGACGCCGCCACCACTCCGGCCATCCTACACCACGCCGGCGTCGCCTCGGCGGCGTCGCGGTCGTGGCGGTGGACCGAACGGCCGGGGCCGGCTATCGTTCGGGCGCGACCGATCCGCCGGCATCCGGGGTGGGCGGCGGTCGCCGCCAGGGAGACGACCATGCCTGGAGAGCTCGCCGGTCTCGCCCTCGTCGTCGCTGCCGGGGTCGGCCTCGTCGCCGTCTTCGCCATCCTCCGCCGCGAGCGACGGACGACCGACACCGGGCGTGACCTGCCCGTCGCGCCGGCGACCGAGGGGATGAAGCTCTGTCCGAACTGCGGCGAAGGGAACCTCTGGACCGACGCGACCTGCCTCTACTGCGGCAGCAAGCTGCCCGGTTGAGCCGACGCGGCCGGGGCCGACGAGCCGGCAGCCAGCCGCTCGGCGACGAGCTCGGCGAGGTCGAGGACCTCGATCTGGCCTGCCGTGCCCGGGCCGCGCCCGGCGTCGGCCAGGCCGTCCCGGAGCATGGTCAGGCAGAACGGACAGCCGACGGCGAGGGTGTCGACGCCGGCTGCGACGACCTCCTGCGTCCGCTCGGCGTTCACCCGCGTCCCGCGCCGTTCTTCCATCCACATCCGTCCGCCGCCGGCGCCGCAGCAGAAGGTCTGCCCGCCGTGCCGGGGCAGCTCGACGAGGTCGCCGCCGACGCTTCGGAGGACCCGCCGCGGCGCCTCGACGATGCCGTTGCCACGGGCGAGGTAGCACGGGTCGTGGAAGGCGAGCCGGCGGGCCGCGCCCGACGGGCTGCTGTCCCCCGGGGCTGGGAGGCGGCCGGCCTCGATGAGGCGGGCGAGGGTGACGCTGTGGTGCTCGACCCGATAGCGGCCGCCCAGGTCCGGGTACTCGTTGGCGAGGGTGTTGAAGCAGTGCGGGCAGGCCGTGACGATGGTCCGCTCGGCAGCCCGATAGCGATCGAGGGTCGCCACGTTGGCCGTCGCCAAGAGCTGGTAGACGTACTCGTTCCCCATCCGCCGAGCTGGGTCGCCGGTGCAGGACTCCTCGGTACCCAGGACCGCGAGGTCGACGCCGGCCGCCTGGAGACAGGTCACGATGGCCCGGGCGACCCGAGCGGCCCGGGGATCGTAGGCGGCGGCACAGCCGACCCAGTAGATGACCTCGACCCGGTCGAGATCTCCCGCCGCCGCCCGCTCGGCGAGGGTCCGCACCGGGACCGCCAGGTCGCGCGCCCAGCCGAGCCGGTCGCCGGGCGGCAGGCCCCACGGGTTGCCCTGGCCCTCGAGGGCCCGGAAGACGGGGCCGATCTCGGCCGGGAAGCGACTCTCCTCGAGGACGAGGTTGCGGCGGAGGCCGACGATCTTCTCGACGTGCTCGATCCGGACTGGGCAGGCCTCGACGCAGGCGCCGCAGGTCAGGCAGTCCCAGACCGCCTCTTCGCTGATCGCGGCCCCGACGATGGGGCGGGCGAGATCGGCCGGCGTGAGGGCATCCCGGACCCCGTACCGCTCCCGCACCTCGGCCCCGTCGGGCACGAGCGGGAGTCGGGCCTCGACGGCGTCGACGAGATCGCGGAGGCCCATGATGAGGGCCTTCGGATCGAGGGGCTTGCCGGTGACGTTGGCCGGGCAGGCGGCCTGGCAGCGGCCGCACTCGGTGCAGGTGAAGCCGTCGAGGAGGTCCTTCCACGAGAGGTCGGCCAGCGTTCGCAGCCCGTACGTCCCATCCGTGCGCTCGAGGTCGAGGGTCGGCAGGCGACCCGGCGGGTCGAGCTTGCGGAGGAAGACGTTGAGGGCGGCGCTCGCGATGTGGAAGTGCTTGCTCAGCGGGAGGTAGACGAGGAAGCCCGAGACGAGGCCGACGTGGGCCCACCAGGCCGCCCCGAAGCCGGCCTCGAGGAGATCGGCCGAGATCCCGCCGAGGGCCGGGCCGACGACCGCCCCGACGACGCCGCCCGGGCGGGGCCCGAAGCGGGCCGCCTCGAAGACCTGGCTGGCGAGCTCGGCGGTGACGATCGCCCCGATCCAGACGAGGATGAGCACGCCGCTCCGGCTCAGGGTCAGCCGCCGCGGCCGGCTCACGAGTCGGCGCCAGAGCCCGACCCCGACGGCGCCCAGGGCAGCCAGGCCCGCGAGGTTCGCCGCCCCGGTCAGGACCGCCCAGAGCGCGCCGTCGAGGGGCCAGGCGACGACGAGCTCGACGAGTCCGCCCGTGACGCCGTTGGCCGAGCCGAGGGTGAGGAGGAGGAAGGCCCAGAAGATCGCATGGTGCATGAGGCCGGCCGTCCGGTCCCGGTACATCCGGCGCTGGAGGAGGGCGTCGTCGATCACCGCCCAGAGCCGGCGCGGGATCTCGCCGGGGCGAACCGGCGAGGCCGGCCCGACGGCGGCAAGGACGCGGAGGTGACGGGCCACGAGGAGCCCGAAGACGACGGCCGCGCCCCAGAAGACGGGGACGGCGAGGGGCCAGAAGGGAACGCGGGCGATGGTCTCGGTCATCGCTTCGCCTCCTTGTCGGCGGTGGCCCGCCCGAGGTCGCCGGGGTTCGCGTCGCCCGCGCTGGCGGGCCCATGGTCGGGCGCGCCGGTACCCGGCCCGCCGGCCACGCCTGCGAGGCCGGCCGGACGCTGGCGGCCGTGGTCGAAGGGACCGGCGAGGGTCTCCAGCGCATGGGGCAGGACCGGCAGGATCGCGGCCAACGATTCTCCCGCCCCCTTCGGGCTCCCCGGCAGGTTGACGATGAGGCATCGACCTCGAACCCCGGCCACGCCCCGGGAGAGGGCGGCGAAGGGGGTCCGGCGGAGCCCTTCGAGGCGCATGAGCTCGGCCAACCCGGGCACGAGGTAGTCGACGACGGCGAGAGTCGCCTGGGGCGTCACGTCCCGCGGCGTGAGGCCCGTCCCGCCGGTCGTGACGACGAGCTCGTAGCGGTCGGTCGCAGCCCGGAGGAGGTCGGCGATCCGCTCTTCGTCGTCGGCGACGACCCGCCGCTCCACCCGCCAACCGAGCGCGGCGATACGTTCGGCGACGAGCCGACCTGACTCGTCCTCCCGCAGGCCGGCGGCGGCCTGGTCGCTCGTCGTCACGACGAGGACCCGGGGTGCGGAACCGCTTCGCTCACCCATCGTCCGGGCGCCTCCTATCGCTTGCTCGCCGTCGGTCCCCGGGTCCGGGTGCGGCCGGCGCCGCGGACCGCCCGCGGCCGTTCGGCGGGCCGGGCGTCGACCTCCCCAGCCGGGCGGATCCAGTGGCCGCTCCGGCCGCCCTCCTTCTCGAGGAGGCGGATCGTCCGGATCTCGACCCCCCGCTCGACGCCCTTCACCATGTCGTAGACGGTGAGGGCGGCGACGGCCGCCGCCGTCAGCGCCTCCATCTCGACCCCCGTCGGTGCCGTCGTCGCCGCCTCGGCCCGGATCCGGATCGTCGAGTCGGCGCGGTTGGGCGTGGCCTGGACGACGACGTCGGTGAGGGGGAGGGGGTGGCAGAGCGGGATGAGCTCGGCCGTCCGCTTGGCGGCGAGGACGCCGGCCAGCTCGGCGACGGTGAGGACGTCGCCCTTCGGACCGCTCCCGTCGATGACGAGGCTGAGCGTCTCGGGGGCGAGCCCGACGATCGCCTCGGCGACGGCCCGGCGCGCGGTCGCCGGCTTGGCGCTGACGTCGACCATCCGCGGCCGTCCCGCTCGGTCGACGTGGCTGAGGCGGCGGCGCTCGGCGCGGGTCTCCCTCATCGGCGGGTTCGGCTCCTCATCCGTCCGTTCGCCTGCGGCTCTGGCTCAACGGTCGCGGGGTCCGTCGTCGAGCCACCAGAAGTCGACGCCGGTTCCCGCCGGGACCTCGCTGACGCCTTCCGGGACGATGGCGTAGCCGTCGGCCGCGGCGAGGGTCGAGAGGACGTGGCTCCCCTGCCCGCCGGCCAGCCGGAGTCCCAGCCGACCGGCCCCATCGCGGACCGGTCGACCGTCCGCTTCCCGCTCGACGACGACGCGCAGATAGGCCCGCCGCCCCCGGCTCTTCGAGGCGGCGTCGCGAAGGACGGCCGGTTCCACCCGCTCGCCGCCGGGCCCTCGGCCGGCCAGGACCCGGAGGGCCGGTCGAACGAAGAGGTCGAAGGTGACGAAGCTCGAGACCGGGTTGCCGGGCAGGCCGAAGAGGAGGACGACCCCGCCGTCCCGGCGACGGGCCGTTCCGAAGGCGAAGGGCTTGCCGGGCTGGATGGCGACCCGCCAGAGGCCGACGCTGCCGAGGGTCTCGAAGGCCGCCCGGACGACGTCGTAGGGGCCGACCGAGACACCGCCCGAGACGACGATGACGTCGGCCTGCTCGAGGGCGGCCCGAAGGGCGGCGACGACGGCGTCGAGTCGGTCCGGGGCGACGCCGAGGTCGACGACCTCGGCGCCGCAGGAGCGGGCGAGGGCCCGCAGGCCCGGGCCGTTGGCGTCGGGGATGCCGACCGGGCCGAGGGGCTGGCCCGCTCGCCGGACCTCGTCCCCGGTGGCGAGGACGGCGACGACGGGTCGGCGATGGACGCGGACGGTGGGGACGCCGGCCCCCGCCACGAGGGCGACGGCGGCGGGGGTGATCCGGCGGCCCGCCTCCAGGATGACGTTCCCGGCCGCGACGTCGCTCGCCCGGCGACGGATCGAGTAGCCGACCGGCGCGGCGACCCGGATCGCGACTCGCCGCGGCGGCCCGTCGGTCGACGGACCCGCCTCGGCGTCGGGGAGCGGCGCCGTCTCCTCGACCGGGACGACGGCGTCGGCGCCGGTCGGGACCGGCGCCCCGGTGGCGATTCGGACGGCCGTCCCGGGCCCGACGGCGGCGGTCGCCGGCCGTCCAGCCGGGGCGTCACCGACGACCTGGAGGACGACGGGCCGGTCCGGTCCGGCGGCGGCGACGTCGGCCGCCCGAAGGGCGTAGCCGTCCATGGCGCTGTTGTCCCACGGGGGCAGGTCGACGGCGGCCCGGACCGGCTCGGCGAGGACGGCCCCGAGGGCCGCCTCGACGGCGACCGTCTCGGCGGGGAGCGGACCGGGCACGGCGGCGAGGACGGCGGCCCGAGCCGCCTCGACGGACTGGAGCTCCGAACCGGCGGCCGACCCGGCCGCCGGGCGAGCGGACGCCGCGCTCACCGACGCCCCTCCGCGACCCGCCCTCGCTGTCGGGCGACGAGGGCCAGGCCGAGGCCGAGCGCCGCCAAGACGAGGCCGGCCGCCATCGCCGTCTCGAACCAGAGGGCCATCGGGAAGAGCTGGACGAGGCGCTCCCGGCTCGGATCGAAGGTGTACGTCCCCGGGGCGAAGAAGAGCCGATGGAAGAGCTCGAAGAGCGGGTCGAAGGCCACGGCGGCGACCGCGGCGACGGCGAGGACCGCCACGGTCACGCCGACCCCCGTCCGCTCGGCGATGGTCCAGAAAGCGACCGGGGCGAGGCGGATCTTGGCGACGCCGACGACCGCCGACGCGACGACGACGACGACGCCGAGGCGGAGGAGGACGGCCCGCACGTCTCGGAGGTGGGCGCGCTCCCGCTCGGCGAGGACCGGCACCCCATCGACGGCGACGTCGAAGCGGGCTGGCCCGAGGACGACCTCCCCGACGAGGCGCTCGGTCACCCCTCGGACCACGCTCGGCGGCCAGCCGATGCGCTCGGCGACCCCCGCCCGCTCCTGGGCGGCCACGTACCAGGCCGGGCTCAGGAAGGGGGCGACCGTCAAACCAAGGAGGACGACGACGATGGCGCTCGCGACGAGGAGGCTGGCGACCGGCTGCGGGTGCTCGACCACGGCGCCCATGGTAGCCGGGCCCGTCGGCCGGCGCCGACTGACACGCGGGGTCGGCTCGCCCGAGCCCGGCGGCTCGGCCCGACGACGGCGCCGGCGTCCCCTAATCCGCCGCCAGCGTGCGCGCCTGATCCCACCACCCGTCGAGGGTGAGCTCGTCGGGTGGCTCGACCTTGAGCTCCCGGGCCGCCTGGCGGACCCGCTCCCGGAACGTCTCCAGGTCGAGCTCGGCGATGTCGCTCACCCCTTCGATCCCGGCCTGGAGGAGGAGCTCGTGCTCGGCGGAGCCGAAGCCGGCCAGGTTGAAAAGGAGCGCCTCGTCGCGCCACTCGAGGACGTCGTTCGGCGTCGCGTCGACCTGGTCGGCGAGGTACTGGCGTCGGGTCGGCGTCTCCGAGACCTCGAGGAGGAGGCCGGTCGTGAAGATCCCCTGGGCCTCGAGGCGGGCGAGATGGGCGGTCTCGATGCGGGTCAGGTCGGTGATCGGCGGCACGGCAGGCGGATGACCTCCTGGAGGGGACGGCGGACGACGGGCCGATTATCGACGCCCGACCGACCGACCCGCAAGTCGGCCGCCCGCCCGACCCCGCCCTAGCCCCCGGCCGGCTTCTCGCCGAAGATCGTGTAGTGCCAGCCCTTCTCGGCCGCGCCGGTGAGCTCGACCATGACGTGCTTGATCTGCGTGTACTCCTCGAGCGCGTAGAGGCTCATGTCCTTGCCGAAGCCCGACTCCCGGAAGCCGCCGTGCGGCATCTCCGAGGCGATCATCAGGTGGTCGTTGACGAGGACGTGGCCGAAGTTGAGCGCTCGGGCGACGTTGAAGGCCGTGAAGACGTTCGTCGTCCAGACCGATGCCGCGAGCCCGTAGCGGGTCGCGTTGGCGAGGCGGATCGCCTCGTCGGCCGCATCGAAAGGGAGGACGACGAGGACCGGGCCGAAGACCTCCCGACAGACGATCTCCGCCGCCGGGTCGACGTCGGTGACGACGGTCGGCCGGTAGAAGGCATTCGGCAGAAAGCCCGGCAGGCTGACCGGTTCGCCGCCGGTGACGATGGTCGCCCCGGCCGCGCGGGCCCGCTCGACGAAGCCGTGGACGCGCTCGACGTGGCTCTGGCTGATGAGCGTCCCCAAATCCGTCGTGGGGGCGAAGGGGTCGCCGATCCGGACCGCCTCGAAGAGCTGCCGGAGGCGGTCGACGAAGGGTCGGAGGAGCGGGCGCTCGACGTAGCAACGGGTCGCCGCGGTGCAGTCCTGGCCGCCGTTGATGAGCGCCCCGGCCGTCGCCCCGCGGGCGGCTGCCTCGAGATCGGCGTCGGCGAAGACGAGGAGTGGCGCCTTGCCGCCGAGCTCGAGGTGGACCCGCTTGAGGTTCGCCGCCGCAGCGGCCATGACCGCCTTGCCGGTCTCGGTGTCGCCGGTGAGCGAGACCATGTCGACGTCGGGATGGCGGGCGATGGCCGTCCCGACTGGATCACCGCGGCCGGTGACGACGTTGAGGACCCCGTCCGGAAGGCCGGCGTCGCGGGCGAGTTCGGCCAGGCGAAGGGTCGTCAGGGGCGTCGCCGAGGCCGGCTTGAGGACGACCGAGTTGCCGGCGGCCAGCGCCGGACCGATCTTCCAGACCGCCATCCAGAGCGGGTAGTTCCAGGGCGCCACCTGACCGACGACCCCGATCGGTTCGCGGCGGACGAAGCTCGTGTGGCTGCCGGTGTACTCGGTCGCCCCCTTCCCCTCCAGGATCCGAGCCGCGCCGGCGAAGAAGCGGAGGTTGTCGACGGCGAAGGGGAGGTCCGAATCGCGGCGGAGCTTGTAGGCGGTCCCGGTCTGGAGCGTCTCGAGGCGGGCGAGCTCGTCGGCCTCGGCCTCGATTCGGTCGGCGAGCCGCCAGAGGACGGCCGCCCGCTCGGCCGGCGGGGTCCGGCTCCAGACACCGGCGTCGAAGGCGCGGCGGGCGACGGCGACGGCCGCGTCGACGTCGTCGGCCGTTCCGGCCGGGACCCGACCGACGAGCTCGCCCGTGGCCGGGCTCCGGACCTCGAGCCAGTCTCCGGAGCTGGCCTCCCTCGGCCGACCGTCGACGAACATCGGGAACTCGGCAACCTGAGCTTGGATCGTCATCGTTCGACCCTCCTCGACCGGAGGCGCGGCCGGCGGCCGCGACGCGCTACCCTCTGTGGTCGCCCGCGTCTCCGGCGGGCTGCCGAGAGTCTAGACCCGGGCATCCGGATCGACCTGCCCGAGCGCGAACGGTTCCGGGTCGCGCAACGGCTGCCCGGACTCGCCGACTCGCCCTGCTGCCACGAGAGGAGCCGACTGTGTCCGAGATCCTCGTCCTCAAGCTCGTCCACGTCCTGGCCGCCATCGTCGCCGTCGGTGCCAACGTCAGCTACGGCTTCTGGCTCCGGCTAGCCGGGCGCGATCGCGACCGCCTCCGCTTCGCCATCGAGGGCATCCGCTGGCTCGACCGCCGGATCGCCAACCCGATGTACGTCGTCGTCCTCGTCACGGGCGTCCTCATGGTCCTGGCCGGCGCCTACTCTTTCGAGACAGGCTGGATCGCCGCCTCGATCGTCCTCTACGTCCTCGTCGCCATCGTCGGGATCGTCCTCTTCGCTCCGGCGACCCGCCGCCAGCTCGCCGAAGCGGAGCGGGACCCGACCTCGGCCGCCTATGCCGCCGCCGCCGCCCGTACAACCAGGCTCGGCCTGGCGACGACGGCCGCCGTCCTCGTCATCGTCGTCCTCATGGTGGCCAAGCCCTTCTGAGGGCCAGCCGGGGTCCGCAGTCCGGACTGCCGCTGCGGCGACCGGCCGGCCGGCGGGTCCGAGGCCCGAGGTCGTTCCAGCCGATGCCGTGCGGTATCACCCCCGAGGGCCAGCCCCGACCCGCGAGCCGCCCTCGGGCGTGGCAGACCCCTTTGGGCGGCGGGCCGTCCCGCGCGTGCGACGGGCAGTCACATGCTGGCCGTGTCCACGGCCGCGAAGCCATCCGGCGCGCCGGATTCGTGCGCCGGTGGAACCTTCTCGGCGGGTCTGCCCGGCGGTCGCCGTTCCCCTGTCGGAAACGTGCCCCGGCGGAACACCGGCCGACGAACCGCAACCCAGCCGCGCCAGAATGTGACTCCGGGGCACGCACCTGCAGAAGATGTGACTCCGGGGCACGCACCGGGCGAGACGTGGGCTCGAGGCGGGCCTCCGGGGCGGGCGCTCGCAGCCGATGTGACTCCGGGGCACGCACCGGGCGGCGCGGCGGCCGCCGGGCGGCGGGCCGGCCTAGGTCGACCCGCCGACCTCGGCGGCGGCCGCTCGTAAGCGCTGCCAGGCCGCCTCGACGTGACGGGCCTCGGTTCGGAGGTTCCCCACCGCCAAGCGCAGGGTGAACCGACCAG
>DAOTYQ010000142.1:0-2550 GCA_034434735.1 Chloroflexota bacterium | reverse complement strand
GCCGAACGGGTCGAAGGTGGCTACCTGGTTCGGGAACGTCGAGCCGGCGTTTTCGTCCGTCGCCTCACCCTGCCCGATCCCGTCGATGCCGGCTCGGCGTCGGCGCAGCTCGAGGCGGGGCGGCTGACCGTTCGCTTGCCAAAGCTCGCGCCGGCGCCGGCTCGTCGGATCCCGATCCGGGTCGGCGGCGCGGCCCACGCCGAGCCGGCCCGGGAGGCGGCCTGATGGGTCGGGATCGGGAGCCGCGGGGGGCGCCGGACGCCCTCCTCGGCCGGCAGCCGACGGAGCCCGAGCTCGGGGTGGGCAGCGGGCGTCGGGACGGCGGCCCCTCGCCGACCGACGGTCGGCTCGACGGGCGAGAGGGACGCGGGCCGCTCGCGCCAGTCCCGGTGGTCCGGGAAGGCGACGGTGACCGGCGGCCCCTGAAGATCGCCCTCATCGCCCCGCCCCTCGTCCCGGTCCCGCCGCCTCGGTACGGTGGGACGGAGCGGGTCGTCGCCGCTCTGGCGGCCGAGCTCGAGCGCCGCGGCCACGAGGTGACGGTCTTCGCCGCCGGCGACTCGCGGCCGGCCGGTCGTCTCGTGCCGGTCCTGCCGGCCTCGGTCTGGTCGACCGGCTACCGCGGCGACGTCGCCGCTCACTTCATCCGGACCGCGGCCATCGCCTGGACCCGGGCCGAGGAGTTCGACATCCTCCACTCCCACCTCGAGGGCCACGGCTTCCTCCTGGCTCGGCATGCGCCGCGCCCGGTCCTGACGACCCTCCACGGTCGGCTCGACGTCGCCGGGATCCCCGAGCTCCTCGAAGCCTTCCCCGAAATCCCGCTCGTCTCGATCAGCGACAGTCAGCGCCGCTGGGCGCCGCGCGCCAACTGGATCGCCACGGTCCACCACGGCCTGCCGCTCGAGGGGATGCCCTTCGACGAGCGTCCGGGCGCCGAGCTGCTCTTCGTCGGCCGGGTCGCCCCCGAAAAGGGCGTCGCCGAGGTCATCGAGCTCGCTCGGCGAACGGGTCGGCGGGTCCGGATGGCGGCCAAGGCGTACGACCCGGCCGAGATCGAGCTCTTCGAGCGGCTCGTCCGGCCGGCCGTCGAGGCCGGGCTCGTCGCCTACGAGGGCGAGCTCGGCGAGGCGGCCCGGAACGAGCTCTACCGGCGGGCGCTGGCGACGCTCATGCTCGGGGCCTGGCCGGAGCCCTTCGGGCTCGTCGCCATCGAGTCCCTGGCCGCTGGAACGCCGGTCATCGCGCGGCGGGCCGGGGCGCTGCCGGAGATCATCGAGCACGGCGTCGACGGCTTCCTCGTCGACGACGTCGACGAGGCGGTCCTCGCCGTCCGGCTGGTCGGCGAGCTCGATCGGAAGCGGATCCGGGCCCGGGCCCTCGAGCGCTTCTCGGTGGCCCGGATGACCGACGCCTACGAGGCGATCTATCGCCGCCTCATCGCCGAGGAGGCGGCCCGCCGACGCGGCGAACACCCCGTCGAGGTCGCTCGGCCGCGGTCCCCGTCGGCCTCGGCGACGGGACGCGAGCGTCCGCTCGCCGGCCAGGTCGCCTGACCGCAGTTCTGCCGGCCGCTGGGGCGCCCTCATCGTCATCTCATGAAAGCACCGACAATGAGGAGGCGATGACCCACCACGACAGCGCGCAGCGCCCGACGGGCCGACAGGCGGCCGATGCACCTCCTCCTCGTCGAGGATGATCCCCGGCTCGGCCGGGTCCTTCGCCGCCTGCTCGAGGACGACCACCACCTCGTCGAGGTCGCCACCGACGGGGCGACGGCCCTCGAGATCGTCGAGGCGGGGGTCGTCCTCGACGCCATCGTTCTCGACGTCGTCTTGCCCGACATCTCGGGTCTCGAGGTCGCCCGGCGGATCCGCCGGACCGGCAACGACGTGGCGATCCTCATGCTGACCGCCCGCGACACGGTGGGCGACCGGGTCGCCGGACTCGATGCCGGCGCCGACGACTACCTCGTCAAGCCCTTCGCCTACGAGGAGCTGGCGGCCCGGCTGCGGGCCCTTGCCCGCCGCCGCGAGCGGGCCTCGCGCCATCCGGCGCCCCAGCTCGTCGTCGGCGACATCGAGCTCGACGAGACGCGCCGTCGGGTAACGGTCGCCGGTCGGCCGGTGGATCTGAGCCCGCGCGAGTTCTCGCTCCTCGAGTGCTTCCTCCGGCACCCTGGCCAGACCCTCAGCCGGGACCAGCTCCTCGACGCCGCCTGGCCGTACGGGACCGCGATCACGCCGAACGCCGTCGACGCCTACGTTCACTACCTCCGGACGAAGCTGGGACTCGCGGCTCGCCAGCTCGAGACCGTTCGCGGCTTCGGCTACCGGCTCGTCGATCGGCCGCCGACGGACCGGGGAGGCGACAGGTGAGCCGACGGACCGACCCGCCTCCGCCCGAGGTGGAGACGGCGTCGAACGGCGACGCGCGGATCGAGCGGGAGGCGGAGGCGGCCGACGTCCGAACGCTTCGGCGGGTCGGCTGGCGCCTCGTCCTCTGGGCCGGTGGCTCGATGCTCGCCGTCCTCCTCGTCCTCGGGACCGT
>DAOTYQ010000141.1:0-2383 GCA_034434735.1 Chloroflexota bacterium | reverse complement strand
CGGCCCTCGGCCACGCCGAGCTCGTCGAGTCGTCGCCGGCCGACGGGGCGAGCGTCCCGCCGCCGACGGAGGTGGTCGCCACGTTCAGCGAGGCGATCGTCGGCGACCGGAGCTCCCTCGAGGTTCGCGATGCGGCCGGCGCGACGATCGCCAAGGGCGGGCTCGATCCGGCCGATCCGAAGCAGGTGACGATGCGGGTCGCCCTGCCGCCGCTGGCGCCGGGGACGTACACGGTCCGCTGGACGGCGGTCGCCGACGACGGGCACGTCGAACGGGGGACGTTCAGCTTCCAGGTCGTCGCGCCGCCGAGCCCGTCGCCGACCCCGACGGCCACGCCGACCCCCGTCCCGACGCCGACGGCCCCGGCGTCGCCGTCGCCCGCGCCGAGCCCGACGCCGAGCCCGAGCCCCTCGCCCGCTCCCTCGCCGGCGCCGGCGGGATCGACGGGGGACGGGCTCGCCGCCGTCGCCGTCCCCATCGTCGTGGCCCTCGCCGTCGCCGCGGTCGCCGCCGGCTGGCTCCTCAGGCGACGCGGTGGATGAGTCGGCTCGGCGTCAGCGCCGCCCGCCTCGGTCGGGCGGCCTCCGCTTCGTTCCCGTCGCGGTCGTCCTCGGGCTCCTCGTCGCCGTCGGCGGCTGCGAAACCGGAACCCAGACGGCTCGCGGGGTCGTCGTCGCCGGCGACGCCCCGACGGCGACCGACGTTCGGGGCGTCACGCTTCGGACCGACGATGGGGAGCTCCTCACCTTCCGGATCGGGCGGCTCACGCTTGGCGGCGAGGCCTTTCCGGCGGCCCACCTCCGGGAGCACCTTCGGACCCTCGTCCCGATCGTCGTCGTCTATCAGATGGAGGACGGCGAGCGGGTCGCCATTCGGCTCACCGACGCACCGCAGTAGGCGTCCGGGCTTGAGGCGGGCACGGACGAGGCGGCCGGACTCGGAGGGGTCCCGATGAGGCGCGTTCTCGAGGCGCGGGGCCGACGCCTCCGTCGGGCCCTCGCCGTCGTCGCCGCCCTCGGTGTGCTCGGCGGTCTCGGGCTGGCCGTCCCGGCCGTCGCCCTCGGCCACAGCCTCTCCGGTCGCTACGAGTCGCCGCTCCCCCTCGCCGTCTACGTCGTCGGGGCGGCCATCGCCGTCGGCCTCTCCTTTGTCTTCGTCCTCGTCCGGGACGTCCGGGGCGCGCCGCCCGCCCTCGGCGAAGCGGTCGTTCTGCCGTCCGTCGTCCGGGTCGGGCTCCGGGCCGTCGGGCTCGGCGGCTGGCTCTGGGTGGTCGCCCAGGGGATCGCTGGTGGGGGCGGGGCGGCCGACGTCGGCTCGCTCTTCCTCTGGGTCTACGGCTGGGTCGGCCTGGCGGCGATCTCGGCCCTCGGGGGACCGGTCTGGGCCTGGCTCAACCCCTTCGCGACCCTCTACGACCTCGGTGCTGCGCTCTTGCGCCGGCTCGGCCTGCGGGGCGGGGCGGCGCCGTACCCGAGGCGGCTCGCCGAGTGGCCGGCCGTCGTCGGCTTCGTCGTCTTCGTCTGGCTCGAGCTCGTCTTCACCGTCGCCGGCTCGGGTCGCCCGCTCGCCGTCGTCCTCGTCCTCTACACGGGCCTCACCCTCCTGGCGATGGCCCAGTGGGGCCGCGACGTCTGGCTGGCCCGGGGCGAGGTCTTCAGCGTCTGGTTCGGGCTCCTCGGCCGGCTCGCGCCGTGGGTCCTCGACGGACCGCCCGAGCGGGGCCGGCTCCGCCGCCAACCCCTCGGGGCGGGGCTCGCCCGCGGGCCGTGGACGCTCCCCCTCGTCGTCCTCGTTGCGGTGGCGACGGGCGCGATCCTCTACGACGGGCTCTCGCAGACGGAGCTCTGGTTCGGCTTCTTCGGCCTCCCCTCGATGGGGGTGGCGACGCTCCTCCTCCTCGGCTTCCTGGGCCTCATCGTCCTCCTCGTCCTCGGGGTGGGTGCCCGGATCGGCTGGGCGGCCATCGGCCCCGGGCTCCTGCCGATCGCCGTCGGTTATCTCGTCGCCCACTACCTGACGTACCTCCTCCTCGACGGTCAGCGGATCGTCATCGCCGTCTCGGATCCGCTCCAGCTCGGCTGGGACCTCTTCGGCACGGCCTTCTACGAGCCGTCCATCAGCTGGCTCCCGCCGAGCCTCGTCTGGACGGTCCAGCTCGTCGCGGTCGTCGGGGGCCACATGGTCGGCGCCTGGGCGGGCCATCTGGCCGCCGTCCGGGCCGCCGGGCCGCGGACGTCGGCGCGGGAGCTCCGGCGCCGGCAGGTCCCGCTCGCCGCGCTCATGGTCTTCTTGACGGCGACGACGCTCTGGTCGCTCGGGCAGGCGATCGTCGTCGTGCCGGAGGAGGGAGCGGCGGATTCGGCGGTCGTGGAGGGTTGAGGTC
>DAOTYQ010000140.1:0-1829 GCA_034434735.1 Chloroflexota bacterium | reverse complement strand
ATGGGCGGGCTTCGGTGACGCCGACGCCTCCGGTCAGCGGCTCCCGGGGGCAGTGTCGCGCTGGAGCCGGGGCAAGGACCTCTCCTGGGAGGCGCTCCGACCGGAACGGGTCTGCGAGGTCGCCTACGACCACCTCCAGGGCAATCGGTTCCGGCACGCGACGACCTTCCGCCGCTGGCGCCCGGACAAGCGGCCGGAGGACTGTCGGTACGACCAGCTCGAGGTCACGCCGCCCTACGAGCTGGAGCGGATCTTCGGCCGCTGACGGGCTGCCGAAACGATCGGCGCCGACGGGCTGCCGAGGATCGCCGCCGATGATCCGGGTGCCTGCAGCTCGGCTGGCTAGCCGGCCGGCTCGCCCGCCTCGGTCCGGCCCCGCGGTTCGACCCAGGGGTCGTAGGTGGGGTCGAGCGGCTCCTGTGAGGGCCGGAGCTCCGGCGGCACGTGGTGGAGGTTGACCCGGACCCGGTACCAGACCGTCGATCGGCCACGCATGGCGTCGACGAGGACGTCGGCCGGCTCGAGGTAGGGTGCGACCGCCGGATGGCGGGCCTTCCAGCGCTCGAAGCCGGCGAGGACGTCGTCGCGGCGGGCAGCCCGGCCGATCTCGACGAGGGGGACGGCCGTCCGCCTCCGCCGCCGGGACGGCTGGACCCGGGGCGGCTCCCCAGGCTGCTTGCGGTAGTGGGGCGGCCAGGGGGCGTCGCCGAGCCCCTCCGCCTCGTGCCGGGCCGCCAGCTCGAGGAGCGCCTCGAGGGAACCGGCCACCTCGTCGATCCCGGCCGCGGCGTCGCCCTGCTCGGCGACGAGCCGTGGCACCGTGGCGAGGGTGAACGCTTCCGGCTCGACGGTCGGGACCTCCTCCCAGCGGAGCGGCATCGAGACCCGGGCGTCGGGCGTCGGGCGGACGGAGTAGGCGGAGGCGACCGTCCGGTCCTTGGCGTTCTGGTTGTAGTCGACGAAGACGCCGTGCCGTTCCTCCTTCCACCACTTCGAGGTCGCCAGGGACGGTGCCCGCCGCTCGATGTCGCGGGCCAGGGCGAGGGCGGCTCGCCGAACCTCGGGGTAGGTCCAGCGCCGCTCGATCCGGACGTTGATGTGGATGCCGCGCGAGCCGGAGGTCTTCGGCCAGCCGACGAGGCCGACGGCCTCGAGTGCCTCTCGGGCGACGAGGGCGACGTGACGAACGGTCGACCAAGGCACCCCCGGCACGGGGTCGAGGTCGACCCGGAGCTCGTCGGGGTGGTCGAGGTCGTCGGCCCGAACCGGGTGCGGGTGGAGGTCGATGCAGCCGAGGTTGACGACCCAGGCGAGGCCGGCCGCTTCGTCGACGACGACCTCGTCGGCGGTCCGACCCGACGGGAAGCTGAGGGTCACGGTCCGGACGAAGGGCGGTCGGTTGGCCGGGGCCCGCTTCTGGTAGTAGAACTCGCCGTCGGCGCCGTCGGGGTAGCGCTTCAGGGCCATCGGTCGGTTGCGGATCCCCCGGAGGGTGCCCTCGGCGACGGCGAGGTAGTAGCGGACGAGATCGAGCTTCGTGTGGCCGGCGGCCGGGAAGTAGACCTTGTCGGGGTTCCTGACCCAGACGGTCCGACCGGCGACCTCGAGCTCGACGGCAGGGGGGCGCACCATGGCCGGAACGATAGCGGCCGCCGGCCGCGGGTGCGCGTGGGCCGGGGGCTGACGTGCCGCGCCCCGCCGCTGGTCTGCCCGGGCGATGGTGGGCTGGCTTCCCACGTCGCGCCGCCCTGGAACCGATGGCTGAACGCCCGCCGGCGCCCCCGAACGCGCGTCGCGCCCGCCACCCCGCGCCCGAACGTCCCGCCGGC
>DAOTYQ010000139.1:0-1573 GCA_034434735.1 Chloroflexota bacterium | reverse complement strand
GACATCCTCTCCCAGACCTTCCGCGGCGGCGCCGCCCCGAACGGCGGCCTCGGCTCGATCAACCCGGCCCAGGTCGGCCTCGGCGTCACCGTGGCCGGCATCGACGTCCACCACACCCAGGGCAACCTCCAATCGACGGGCCGCCTGACGGACCTCGCCATCCAGGGCGACGGCTTCTTCGTCATGTCGAACGGCTCGATCATGTACTTCACCCGCGACGGCGCTTTCGACATCGGCCTCGACGGCTCCCTCGTCAACCCCGCCTCCGGCCTGCGGGTCATGGGCTGGCAGGCCGACGCCGCGGGCATCGTCGACACGACGGCCCCGGTCGGGCCGATCACGATCCCGCTGGGGCGACGGACGACCGCCCTCGCCTCGTCCGAGGCGGTCGTCCAGGGCAACCTGGACGCCCGAGCAGCGGTCGGCGAGAGCGTCTCGACGACCCTCAGCGTCTTCGACTCGCTCGGGGCCCGGCACGCCATCAAGCTCACCTTCACCAAGACCGCCGACAACGAATGGAGCTGGACGGCGACGGCCGACCCGTCCGACCCCGACGCGTCGACGACGAGCAGCGGCACGATCACCTTCACCTCGGCCGGCCAGTTCGACAGCGTCGATACCTCCACGCTGTCGATCACCCTCACCAACGGCGCCACGACCCCCCTCGTCGTGAACCTCGACTTCGCCCGGATGAATCAGTACGCCGGGGCGAGCCAGGTCGCCGGCGTCGCCGACGGCTTCAGCTCCGGGACCCTGGTCACCTTCTCCATCGGCTCCGGTGGCGAGATCACCGGCGTCTACTCGAACGGCCAGACGCAGGTCCTCGGCCAGATCGCCCTAGCGACCTTCACGAACCCGGGCGGCCTGTTGCGGGCCGGCCAGAACCTCTTCCAGGCCTCCTCGGCCTCCGGCGACCCGCTCGTCGGCGTCCCCGGAACGGGTGGTCATGGAACGGTGACGACCGGCGCCCTCGAGATGTCGAACGTCGACCTGGCGACGCAGTTCACCGGGATGATCACCGCCCAGCGCGGCTTCCAGGCCAACGGGCGGGTCATCACGACCTCGGACGAGATGCTCCAGGAGCTCGTCAACCTCAAGCGGTAGTGCGGGCGGGGTCGTCGCGTCGCTCGGTTCGGCCGGGGTCGGCCGGTCCGCCGGCGCGGCGATCCCGCACCAATCTCCGCACCGGTCCCATCCATCGGCTCGCCACGAAGGAGATCGTCGATGCGCCGCTCCTCCGCCCGATCGCTCCGTCGCCTCTGCTCGCTCTCGATCGCCGGCTGGCTCGCCCTCGCCCTCTGGGCCGGGTCGGCGCTCGCCCCGGAGCGATCGTGGGCGAACGGCGTCGGCGACCTCTACGTGGCGACCCCCACCGGCGTCGCCGAGGTCCTCGTCGCGACCGGCGAGGTCCTGGCGCGCGTCCCGCTCCGGGCAGCGCCGCGGGCCCTCGCCTTCGACCCCGGCGGCGCGGTTCTCTACGCGACGGGCGGCGCCGAGACCGTCGAGCCCATCGACATCGAGAGCCTCGAGGCGACGGCCGCCCTCCCCCTTCCGGGACGGGCGACCGCCCTCG
>DAOTYQ010000138.1:0-11801 GCA_034434735.1 Chloroflexota bacterium | reverse complement strand
AACATCGAGATGACCGTCGAGCTCATCACCCCGATCGCCCTCGAGACCGGCCAGCGCTTCGCCATCCGCGAGGGCGGCCGGACCGTCGGGGCCGGGGCGATCACCCAGATCATCGAGTAGGACGCGATGGCGAAGCAGCGGATCAGGATCCGCCTCAAGGCATACGACCACCGGCTGCTCGACCAGTCGGCGGCCCAGATCGTCGAGACGGCCCAGCGGACCGGCGCCGACGTCGTCGGTCCCGTCCCGCTGCCGACCCGCATCGAGAAGTTCACCGTCCTTCGCTCGCCCTTCATCGACAAGGACAGCCGCGAACAGTTCGAGATCCGGACCCACAAGCGGCTCATCGACATCCTCGATCCGTCGTCCAAGACGATCGATGCGCTCATGCGCCTCTCGCTCGCCGCGGGCGTCGACATCGAGATCAAGATGTGATGCCCGATGCCTGACCGTCTGGGACTCATCGGCCGCAAGATCGGCATGACCTCGCTCTTCGAGAGCGACGGTACGGTCGTGCCGGTCTCGGTGGTCGAGATCGAACCGAACACCGTGACTCGGCTCCGAACGCCGGAGCGGGACGGCTACACGGCCGTCCAGCTCGGCGCCGGCCGGGCCCGCCGGCTGACCAAGCCCGTCGCCGGCCAGCTCAAGGGGCTCCCGGCGGTGGCCACCCTCCGGGAGTTCCGGGTCGACTCCGTCGAGGGCCTCGCCGTCGGGCAGACCCTCGGGGTCGCCGACGTCTTCGCCGCCGGCGAGCTCGTCGACGTGACCGGCGTGTCCAAGGGGCGCGGCTTCGCCGGGACCGTGAAGCGGCACCACTTCAAGCGAGGCCCGAAGACCCACGGCTCGGACAACTACCGCAAGCCGGGCTCCATCGGCCCGGGCACGACACCGGGCCGGGTCTACAAGGGCCTCCGGATGGCCGGCCACATGGGCGCCGAACGGGTGACGGTCAAGAAGCTCCGGGTCGTCCGGACCGATCCGGAGCGGAACCTCCTCCTCGTCAAGGGCGCCGTCCCCGGACCCCGGGGCGGCCTCCTCCTCGTCCGAAAGGCCTGACGATGCCGACGACGACCCTCTACGACCGGACCGGCAAGGAGATCGGGAGCGTCGAGCTGCCCGAGGCGCTCTTTGCCGCCCCGGTGAACGAGGCGGTCATCCATCAGGTCGTGACCGCCCAGCTCGCCGGCCGGCGGCTCGGCACCCACGACACGAAGACCCGGGGCGAGGTCCGGGGCGGCGGCCGCAAGCCGTGGCGCCAGAAGGGGACCGGGCGCGCCCGTCAGGGGTCCCGCCGGGCCCCCCACTGGGCCGGCGGCGGGACGGTCTTCGGGCCGCATCCCCGCTCCTACGAGCAGCGGTTGCCGCGGAAGATGAAGCGCCTCGCCCTGCGGGGGGCGCTGACCGCCAAGCTGAACGAAGCAGCCGTCCGGGTCGTCGACGACCTCGGCCCGGAGACGATCCGGACCCGGGACCTGGTCGGCAGCCTCCAGGCCCTCGGTGCCGGTGACGGCAAGGAGCGGCGCGTCCTCGTCGTCGCCCCGGCCCGCGACCCGGTCCTCGAACTCTCGGCCCGCAACCTGCCCAAGGTCGAGGTCCTGCTCGCCGACTCGCTCAACGTCGTCGATCTCTTGAAGGCGGACCTCGTCCTCATCGAGCAGGCCGCCCTCGGCCGGATGGAGGAGGTGTACGCATGAGCGCCCTCACGGCGGCGGACGTCATCATCCGGCCGATCATCAGCGAGAAGTCGATCGACCAGGCCGGTCGGGGCAAGTACACCTTCGAGGTCCACCCGGAGGCGAACAAGATCCAGATCAAGGCGGCGGTCGAGGAGCTCTACCGCAAGGAAGGCGTGACGGTCGTCGGGGTGAACGTCCTGACGACGAAGCCGAAGGAGAAGCGCCGGGGTACCCGTCGGGGCCGGATCGTCGGCCGGACGAGCGCCTGGCGGAAGGCCATCGTGACGCTGGCTCCCGGCCAGAAGATCGAGTTCTTCGAGGGGGTCTAGACGATGCCACTCCGGAGCTACAAGCCGACCTCCCCGGGTCGCCGGTTCATGACCCGGCCGACCTTCGAGGAGATCACGACCGACGAGCCGTACAAGCCGCTCCTGGAACCGCAGAAGCGCGGCTCCGGGCGGAACAACGCCGGCCGAGTCACCGTCCGCCACCGCGGCGGCGGGGAGAAGGCCCACTATCGCCGGATCGACTTCAAGCGCGACAAGTTCGGGATCCCCGCCCGGGTGGCGACCATCGAGTACGACCCGAACCGCTCGGCCCGGATCGGCCTCCTCCACTATCGGGACGGCGAGAAGCGGTACATGCTCCTGCCGCATGGCCTCCGGGTCGGCGACGTCGTCGTCTCCGGGCCCGACGCCGAAGCCCGGCTCGGCAACGCCCTGCCGCTGGCGAACATCCCCCTGGGGACGACGATCCACAACATCGAGCTCGTCCCCGGCCGGGGCGGCCAGATCGTCCGGGCCGCCGGTGCCGCCGCTCAGCTCCTGGCCAAGGAGGGCGACTACGCGACGGTCCGGCTGCCATCCGGCGAGATGCGCCGGATCAGCCTCCGCTGCATGGCGACCATCGGCCAGGTCAGCAATCTCGACCACGAGAACCAGAGTCTCGGCAAGGCCGGTCGGGCCCGTCACCTCGGCCAGCGGCCGGAGGTCCGCGGCGTCGCCATGACGCCGCGCGACCATCCCCACGGTGGCGGCGAAGGCAAGTCGCCGGCCGGCATGCCGCCGAAGACGCCTTGGGGCAAGCCGGCGATGGGCTACCGGACGCGGCGCAACAAGCTGACCGGGCGGCTCATCGTCCGGTCCCGGCATCGCAAGGCATAGCGAGGAGACGCGGAGATGTCGCGTTCGGTCAAGAAGGGGCCGTTCGTCGAGGCCCGGCTCCTTGCCCGGATCCAGGAGATGAACCGCCGGAACGAGAAGCGGGTCGTCAAGACCTGGTCTCGGGCCTCGGTCATCTTTCCCGACTTCATCGGCCACACCATCGCCGTCTACAACGGCCGCAAGCACATCCCGGTCTACGTGACCGAGAACATGGTCGGCCATCGGCTCGGTGAGTTCGCCCCGACCCGGACCTTCCGGGGACACGGCAAGCACACCGACCGATCGGCCTCGCTCAAGTAGGAGCCGTCGTCGTGCGCGTATCCGCTACAGCCAAGTACGTCCGCGGCTCGACCCGGAAGGCCCGCCTCGTGACCCAGGTCATCCGCGGCAAGACGGTGGAAGAGGCGGCCGCCCTCCTTCGCTTCATGCCGCAGGCCGCCGCCCGCGACGTGGCGAAGGTCCTCAAGAGTGCGACCGCCAACGCCGAGAACAACCTCAACCTCTCGGCCGAGGATCTCGTCGTCCTCGATGCCGTCGCCAACGAAGGGCCGACCATCAAGCGCTGGCGGCCACGAGCCCAGGGTCGGGCCTTCCCGATCCACAAGCCGATGACGCACATCACCGTCGTCGTCGGCGACCGGGAGGGATAGGCATGGGTCGGAAGGTTCACCCCTATGGCTTCCGGATCGGCATCACCCGCGGCTGGATGGCGAAGTGGTACGCCGACAAGGAGTACACGAACCTCGTCAAGGAGGATCTTGCCATCCGTCAGCTCGTCGAGCGCCGCCTCGCCAACGCCTCCGTCAGCGGGATCGAGATCGAGCGCGGCATCAACCACGTCACGGTGACGGTCCACACGGCCAAGCCGGGGATCGTCATCGGCAAGGGTGGAGCGAACGTCGAGCTCCTCCGCCAGCAGATCGGCGAACTGACCGCGCCGCGGAAGGTCAAGCTCGAGATCCGCGAGATCCGCCAGCCCGAGCTCGACGCCTACCTCGTGGCCAGCAACATCGCTCAGCAGCTCTCGCGGCGGATCGCCTACAAAAAGGCGATCAAGCAGGCGATCCAGCGCTCCATGAAGGCGGGGGCGAAGGGCGTCAAGATCCAGGTCGCAGGTCGACTCGGCGGCTCCGAGATGGGCCGCAAGGAGTGGGACAAGGAGGGCCGGATCCCGCTCGGCACGCTCCGGGCGGACATCAGCTACGGCCAGGTCCACGCCCACACGACGTACGGCCGGATCGGGGTGAAGGTGTGGATCTATCGGGGTGACGTGCCGCCGACCCGGACGACCGTCGCCCGCGAGGCGGCGGCGAGCGCCGCCCAGGGAGCCTGAGCGATGTTGATGCCCCGACGCGTCAAGCACCGGAAGGTCATGCGGGGCCGGATGTCCGGCCTCGCCAAGGGTGGCACGACCGTCGCCTTCGGTGAGTACGGCCTGGCGACCCTCGAGCCGGCCTGGATCACGAGCCGGCAGATCGAGGCCGCTCGCCGGGCGATGACCCGCTCGGTCCGCCGCGGCGGCAAGATCTGGATCCGCATCTTCCCCGACAAGCCGGCGACGAAGAAGCCGGCCGAGACTCGAATGGGCTCCGGCAAGGGCGCCCCGGATCACTGGGTCGCCGTCGTCAAGCCGGGTCGAATTCTCTTCGAGATGGCCGGCGTCGAGCTCGCCCAGGCCCAGGAGGCGATGCGCCTGGCGAGCCACAAACTCCCCGTGGCGACCCGCTTCGTCGTCCGGGAGGGGCACCGGGAGGCGAGCGATGGACATCGATAAGATTCGCTCGCTCTCGGACGCCGAGCTCGAGCAGGCGCTGGCCGAGGCGAAGCAGGAACTCTGGAACGCCCGCTTCGCCCTCGCCACCCGCCAGCTGAAGGACACGAGCCTCATCCGCCGAACCCGGCGCACCATCGCCCGGATCCTCACCGTCAAGCGCGAGCGCCAGGCGCAGCGCGCGCGGACGGCCTGACGGAGAACCCGATGACCACCGTAGCCCAGCCACGCCTCAGGCACCGCAAGACGAAGATCGGTCGGGTCGTTTCCGACAAGATGGACAAGACGATCATCGTCTCGGTCGAACGGCTCGCCCGCCATCCCCTCTACAAGCGGGTCGTCCGCCTGACCAAGAAGTTCGCCGCCCACGACGAGGCGAACGAGGCCCGGATCGGCGACACCGTCCTCATCGAGGAGTCGCGGCCGCTGTCGCGGACGAAGCGCTGGCGGCTCGTCTCGATCCTCGCCCGGGCCGGTGAAGCCCAGCCGACGACGACCGAGATCGTGGCCGAGGAGGCTGAGGTCAGCGAGGCGATCCATGCCGCGGCCCATCCCGGCAAGCTCCGAGCCGCCGGTGAGGGCGGGTTGGAGCTTGCCCGGACCGAGGAGGCGGCCGAATGATCCAGGTCCAGACCCGACTCCGGGTCGCCGACAACACCGGCGCCCGGGTCATCGAGTGCATCCGGATCATGGGCCGCTCCCAGAAGCGGACGGCCGAGGTCGGCGACGTCATCATCGCCAGCGTCAAGTCGGCGGCCCCGAACGCCCCGGTCAAGAAGGGGGACGTCGTCCGGGCCGTCGTCGTCCGGACGGCGAAGGAGTACGGCCGCCCCGACGGGAGCTACATCCGCTTCGACGAGAACGCCGCCGTCCTCATCAACAACCAGGGCAATCCGCGGGGGACGCGGATCTTCGGGCCCGTGGCCCGCGAGCTCCGGGATCGGAACTACATGAAGATCGTGTCTCTCGCCCCGGAGGTGCTGTGATGGCGGCTCCGACGCCGGTCACCGGCCGCACCAAGGTCCCCGAGATCCGGAAGGGCGACACCGTCGTCGTCCTGTCGGGGCGCGACGCCGGCAAGCGCGGCGTCGTCGAGCGCGTCATCCGCCGCGACCCGGCCCCGACGGGCGTCCGGAGTCTCTATCGGCGCACGTCGATGCGGGGCGGCGTCTACGTCGTCATCGAGGGGATCAACATCGCCAAGCGACACACGAAGCCGCGACGCGCGCAGGGCGGCGGGGCGCCGGGATCGATGCCCCGGATCGAGCCCGGCGGGATCCTCGACGTGCCCCAGCCGTTGCCGATCTCGAAGGTCATGGTCGTCTGCCCGAAGTGCGACCGCCCGACGCGGATCGCCCACCAGACCCTCGAGACCGGCCGGCGGGTGCGGGTCTGCCGTCACTGCGGCGAGCCGTTGGAGGTGAAGGCGCCGTGACCAGCCGCCTGAAGGAGCGCTACCGCTCGGAGGTCGTGCCCGCCCTCCAGAAGCAGTTCGGCTACCGGAACCCGATGCAGGTGCCGCGCCTCGAGAAGGTCGTCGTCAACGTCGGCCTCGGGGAGGCCCTGAAGAACCCGAAGGCCATCGACGCCGCCGTCAACGACATCGCCCTCATCACCGGCCAGCGACCGGTCGTGACCCGGGCGCGGCGGTCGATCGCCCAGTTCCGCCTTCGGACCGGCAACCCCATCGGGGTCAAGGTCACCCTGCGCGGCGAGCGGATGTGGGACTTCCTCGACCGGCTCATGTCGCTCGCCCTGCCCCGGATCCGGGACTTCCGCGGGCTGCCGAGCCGGGCCTTCGACGGTCGCGGCAACTACTCTCTCGGTCTCCGCGAGCAGCTCGCCTTCCCGGAGATCGACTACGACAAGATCGACCGTCTCCGCGGGCTGGAGATCAGCATCGTGACGACGGCGAAGACCGACGAGGAGTCGAAGCGCCTGCTCGAGCTCCTCGGCATGCCCTTCGCCTCGTAGGCGCGGGGAGGAGAACGATGGCCAAGAAGTCGATGATCGCGAAGGCAAAGCGACCGCCGAAGTTCCGGGTCCGGGCCCACAACCGCTGCACGCTCTGCGGCCGGCCCCGGGGGTACATGCGTCGGTTCGCGCTCTGCCGGATCTGCTTCCGGGAGCGGGCCCTCCAGGGCCAGCTGCCCGGTGTCACGAAGTCGAGCTGGTGAGCAACGATGCAGCTGACTGACCCGATCGCCGACATGCTCACCCGGATCCGGAACGCCAGCCGGGCCCGCCACGCCGAAGTCGTCGTCCCGTCGTCGCGCGTGAAGCGGGAGATCGCCCGGATCCTCAAGGACGAGGGCTTCATCGCCGACTGGCGGGAGGAACGATCCGGGGCTCGGACCGACCTCGTCCTGACCCTCAAGTACGTCGACGGCAAGGTGCCGGTCGTCTCGGGCCTGAGGCGGATCAGCAAGCCGGGTCTCCGGGTCTATGCCCGAAAGACGGACATCCCCCGGGTCCTCGGCGGGCTCGGGATCGTGATCGTCAGCACGAGCCGCGGGATCATGACCGGTGCCCAGGCCCGCCGGGCCCAGCTGGGCGGCGAGATCCTCGCCTACGTCTGGTAGGGCTGCCATGTCGCGGATTGGACGCCTCCCCATCCCGATCCCGCCGGGGGTCGAGGTCGCCATCGACGGCCGTCGGATCACCGTCCGCGGTCCGAGGGGCGAGCTGGCCCGGGATCTGCACCCAGACATGATCGTCCGCCAGGCCGACGGCACTCTCGTTGTCGAACGCCCCAGCGATCAGAAGCTCCATCGCCAGCTCCATGGCCTGACCAGGACCCTCGTCGCCAACATGGTCGAGGGGGTGACGAACGGCTACCGGAAGGCCCTCGAGATCACCGGGGTCGGCTATCGGGCCGCCCTCGTCGGGCGGAAGCTCCAGCTCAGCCTCGGCTACAGCCACCCCGTCGAGATCGACCCGCCGGAGGGGATCAGCTTCGAGGTCGAGAACCCGACCCGGCTGGCCGTGGTCGGGATCGACAAGGAGCTCGTCGGTCAGGTCGCCGCCCGGGTCCGGGCGACCCGGAAGCCCGAGCCGTACAAGGGCAAGGGCGTGCGCTACGCCGGCGAGGTCATCCGTCGGAAGGCCGGCAAGGCCGGCAAGATCGGCGGCAAGAAGTGAGGACACGCTGACGATGTCGACCGTCGCGAGCCGTAGCGCCGCTCGCCAGAAGCGCCACGCCCGGATCCGCCTCCGGATCTCCGGCACGCCCGAGCGACCGCGCCTCGCCGTCTTCCGGAGTCTCAAGCACATCTACGCCCAGGTCATCGACGACACCGTGGGCCGAACCCTGGCCGCGGCCTCGAGCCTCGAACCTGAGCTGCGGGCCAGCCAGCTGGCGAAGACCGAAGAGGCCCGCCTCGTCGGGCGCCTCGTGGCCGAGCGGGCGAAGAGGGTCGGCATCGAGCGGGTCGTCTTCGATCGGGCGGGCTACAAGTACCACGGCCGCGTCGCCGCCCTCGCCGAGGCGGCCCGCGAAGCCGGCCTCGACTTCTGACAGCGGAGCAGCCATGCCGAAGATCGATCCCAACAAGCTCGCGCTCGAAGAGCGCGTCGTCCAGATCAACCGGGTGGCGAAGGTCGTCAAGGGCGGCCGCCGCTTCAGCTTCAGCGCCGTCGTCGTCGTCGGCGACGGGGCTGGCCACGTCGGGGCCGGGCTCGGCAAGGCGAGCGAGGTCCCGGAAGCGATCCGCAAGGGCGTCGAGGACGCGAAGAAGCACCTCATCCGGGTCCCGATGGTCGGGACGACGATCCCCCACGAGATCCGCCAGGCGTACGCCGCCTCCCAGGTCCTCCTCAAGCCGGCCTCGAAGGGCACCGGGGTCATCGCCGGGAGCTCGGTCCGGGCGGTCGTGGAAGCGGCGGGGATCCGCGACATCCTGAGCAAGGTCTACGGCTCCACGAACCCGGTGAACGTCGTCCGGGCGACCCTCGAGGCGCTCCGGAACCTCCATTCGGCCGAGGAGCTCTCGGCCCGGCGCGGGGTTCCGCTCCGGAGCATCGTCCCGGGTCAGCCGGCAACGGAGGTGGCCGATGCCCGGTAAGCTGCGGGTGACCCAGGTCCGAAGCACGATTGGTCACATCGCCCGGAACCGGGCCACGATCCGCGCCCTCGGGCTGCGCGGGATCGGCGACAGCGTCATCGTTCCCGACAACCCGGCCACCCGGGGCATGGTCCGTCAGGTCCGCTTCCTCGTCACCGTCGAGGAGCTGCCCGAACCCGCCGAGGAGAAGCGATGAAGCTCCACGACCTCCATCCCGCCCCCGGGTCGCGTCAGCCACGGACCCGGGTCGGGCGGGGGATCGCCGCCGGCAAGGGGAAGGCGGCCGGGCGCGGCACGAAGGGCCAGAAGGCGCGGACCGGCGGCTCGATCCCACCCTGGTTCGAGGGCGGTCAGACTCCACTCCACCAGCGGATCCCGAAGCTGCGGGGCTTCCGCAACCCGCTTCGGGTCGAGTACGAGGTCGTCAACGTCGGTCGGATCGCCGAGCTCGTCGAGCGCGGCCGCCTGCCGGCCCCGGCCGGCGGGCCGGTCACGGTGACCCAGGAGATCCTCCGGGCAGCGGGTCTCGTCTCCACCCTCCGGCGCCCGCTCAAGGTCCTCGGGGCCGGCGAGGTGACCGTCCCCCTCTTCGTCGTGGCCGAGGCCTTCAGCCGGACCGCCCGGGAGAAGATCGAGGCCGCCGGCGGGACCGCCCAGCTCATCGTCCCCCCCGAGGCGGGGTCGGCGGCGCCGCGGGACTCGGCAGCGAGCCCCGAGCCGCCGGTGAAGGCCGGTCCCGCCGCCGCGCCGAGCGAGAACGCCGAACCACCGGCCGAGTCCTAGCCCGTGTTCGAGTCGCTCCTCAACGCCTTTCGGGCGCCGGACATCCGGCGGCGGATCCTCTTCGTCGCCGGGATGCTCATCGTCTTCCGGTTCCTCGCCCACGTCCCGCTGCCAGGGGTCGACAAGGGGCGGCTCGCCGACTTCTTCACCGACAACCCGATCTTCGGCCTCCTCGACCTCTTCTCCGGCGGAGGGCTCTCCAACCTCTCCATCGTCGGCCTCGGGGTGAATCCGTACATCAACGCCTCGATCATCATGACCCTGATGTCGAACGTCATCCCGAGCCTCCAGCAGCTGTCCCGCGAGGGCGAGTACGGCCGGAACAAGATCAACCAGTACACCCGCTACCTGTCGGTCCCCCTGGCCGCCCTCCAGGCCTACGGGTTCCTCGCCCTCCTCCACGCCTCCCAGGTCCTGCGGACCGGCTTCGACCTCGGGTCCTTCGAGACCCTCACCCAGATCGTCGCCCTCACCGCTGGATCGGTCCTCCTGATGTGGATCGGCGAGCTCATCACCGAGAAGGGGATCGGCAACGGCGTGAGCTTCATCATCTTCGCCGGGATCGTGAGCCGGGCGCCGTCGGCCGTCGGCTCCTTCCTCCAGAGTCCCGACCTCGCCTCGGCCATCGTCTTCGCGGTCATCGGCGTCGCCGTCGTCGCCGTCATCATCTTCATCCAGGAGGGTCAGCGACGGATCCCGGTCCAGTACGCCAGCCGAGTCCGGGGTCGGCGCCTCTACCAGGGTGGCCAGACCTTCCTTCCGCTCCGGGTCAACCAGGCCGGGGTCATTCCGATCATCTTCGCCGTCAGCATCCTCCTCTTCCCGCTTCAGATCGCCCAGTACTTCACGACGTCCCAGGTCCAGGTCGTCGCCGACATCGCCCTCGCCATCGTCGGCTTCTTCCAGAACCAGGTCGTCTACGCGACCCTCTTCTTCCTCCTGACCGTCGGCTTCACCTACTTCTATACCGCCTTCACCTTCCGACCCGACGACACGGCCGAGCAGCTCCGCAAGAACGGCGGCTTCATCCCGGGCATCCGGCCCGGTCGGCCGACCGAGGAATACCTCGGGCGGGTCGTCTTCCGGATCACCCTCGCCGGTGCCTTCTTCTTGGGCTGTGTGGCCGTCCTGCCGTACATCATGTCGGCTCTCCTCCCCGGCCTCGGGGCGATCCAGCTCGGGGGGACGGGCCTTCTCATCGTCGTCTCCGTGGTCGTCGAGACGATGAAGCAGCTCGAGGCCCAGCTCCTCATGCGGAGCTACGAGGGCTTCATCCGATGACGGGAGGCCGATGAGGATCGTCGTCCTCCTCGGGCCGCCGGGGGCAGGGAAGGGGACCCAGGCGGCGCGCCTCGCTGCCGATCTGGGGCTCGCCCACGTCGCCACCGGCGACCTCTTTCGGGCCCACGTCGCCACCGGGACCGAGCTCGGTCGGCTGGCGAAGGGCTACATGGATCGCGGCCAGCTCGTCCCCGACGACGTCACCCTCGAGATGCTCCTGGCTCGCCTCGCCGAGCCCGACGCCGCCGCGGGCGTCGTCCTCGACGGCTTTCCCCGGACCCGCGCCCAGGCCGAGGCCCTCGATCGGGCCCTCGGGGAGCGGGGCGAGCAGGTGACGGCGGCCGTTCTCATCGAGGTCCCGGAGGAGGTCCTCGTGGACCGGCTGGCGGACCGTTGGATCTGCGAGGCGGCGGGCCACATCTACAGCCGCTCCGCTCGACCGCCCCGGGTCGAGGGGCGCTGCGACCTGGACGGCTCGCCGCTCGTCCAGCGGGCCGACGACCGCCCGGAGACCGTTCGGGCCCGGCTCGCCCAGCAGCTCGGGCCGCTCTCCGACGTCGTCGACCACTACACGCGGACCGGGGTCCTGCGGCGGATCGACGGGACGCAGTCCATCGAGGCCGTGGCGACGGCGCTCCGGGCCGCCGTCGACTCCCTCGTCGGAGCGACCGCCGACCGGCCCGACCGGTGACCGATCCGGTGGTTCGACGCCGCTCCCGGGAGCAGATCGCGACGATGCGCCGAGCAGGGCGGGTCGTCGCCGAGGTCCTCGCCCTCGTCGAGGAGCACCTCCGACCCGGGGTCTCGACGGCCACCCTGGACGAGCTGGCCGAGGCCCACATCCGCCGCTCCGGGGCCGTGCCCTCCTTCAAGGGCTACCGCGGCTATCCGGCGACCCTCTGCATCTCCATCGACGACGAGGTCGTCCACGGCATCCCGGGCCGGCGGACGATCCGCGACGGCCAGGTCGTGTCGGTCGACGCCGGAGCCATCGTCGACGGCTGGCACGCCGACGGGGCGCGAACCTTCGTCGTCGGGTCGGTGTCGCCGGCCGTTCGGC
>DAOTYQ010000137.1:0-14781 GCA_034434735.1 Chloroflexota bacterium | reverse complement strand
TGCGACGCGGGGCGGTCCGAAAGATCCGGCCCACGGCGGTATCGAGCGCCCGGTAGAGCCGGGCGGCACCCCAGGCGAGTCCGACGACCCCGACGAGCGAGAACGCGACCGCCCCCCGTCGGATCTCCTCGAGGGCGGCGCCGGCGAGCGGTGCCAGGGGCGGCGCGACGACCCCGACGGCCGCCGCCACGGCGTCCGCGGCCGCGGCATCGACGACGAAACCGGCTGCCCCGACGGCGAGGAGGAAGCCCGGCAGGAGGGCGAAGAGGGCCTCGTAGGCGAGACCGGCGGCCAACAGCCCGCCGCCGGCCCGATCGTAGTCGGCGACGACGGCCAGGAGGATGGCCCCGAGTCGTCGGCGGCGGAGGGCCGCGATGGGATCCGGGATCGCCCGCCCGACGATCCGAGTCGTCCGACCGAGGCGTCCGTCGGGCGGCGGCCGGCCGTCGATCACCGCTCGCCCAGGTCTCCGAAGAGGGTCGGCCCGTTCGTCTCGGCCCGGACTCGCCGGGGCGGGGTCAGGAGGGCCCGGACCTCGGCCCGCCGGACGAAGCGGCGACCGCCGAGCTTGATCGATTGGAGGCGACCGCTCCGGGCCCAGTTGCCGATGGTCGCCGGCTTGAAGCGAACGTTGGCCGCGGCCAGGAGGGCCGCCGCCTCGGCGAGGGTGATCCAGTCCGAGGGCGGTCGCGGCACGGCCCGGCCGGTCAGTCGGCGTCGCCGCCGGCGGAGGTCGCGGCCGGCTTGGCTCCCGAGCTCGACTCCTTCGAGCCCCCGTCGGACTCGCTCGTCGACGAGCCCTTGCTCGATGCGCTCGCCCGGTCCTTCTTCGCCCAGCCCGTGCCCCGGAAGACGATCGCCGGCGGGGCGAAGGCCTTCTTGAGCTGACCCTCGGCGCCGCAGTTCGGGCAGACGCCGGGACCGGGGTCGTTCACCCCGTGGATGACCTCGAGTTGGTGACCGCAGGCGGTGCAGAGGTACTCGTAGATCGGCACGGTTCCGTCGATCTCCCTGGTCGACCCTCGAAGCTCAGCCGCGGAGGAGGCGCATCCCGCACTTCGGGCAGTAGAAGGCCCGCTCGTGGGCCGACGCGAAGCCACAGTGGGCGCAGACGCGGCCGCCCCGTCCGGCGGCCGGGACCGGCCGCTCGACGGCGGTGAGGCCGAGGGCGTACTGGTTGGCGAGGATGTTCGTCAGGAGGCCGCCCAGGATCCGGCTCCCGATCCGGTCCGTATCGCCGCGGACGCCCTTGCCGCCCCAGCCGACGACGGCTCGGACGATCATGTCGCCGGTCGCCTCGTCCCAGTGGGAAGCGACCCCGCCGACGATGGCGTTGTACTCCGGGTAGCCGGCCGTGTCGACCTCGCCGTCGAGGAGCGCGCAGCAGAAGGTGTCGAAGGCAAGGTCGATGGCGTCGAGCATCTCGAGGACGACGAGGGCGTGCCGAGTGACCGGCGAGTGGTGGTGATGGGCGTTCAGCCACTGCATCGCCTCGGAGGGATGGGAGATGAGCGGCGTCGCCTCGCTGAACTCGATGGGCAGCGGCTCGACGACCTCGATCTCGCTCTTCGCCAGTCCGGCCAGCATCGACGGTAGCTCGGCGACGGCGTTGACGCCGGCCTTGAAGCGGACCCCTTCGCTGCTCTTCCCGGCGTAGTAGAGGCGGAGCTGGTACTCCTGGGCGACGATCTCTTCGGGCAGCCCAACGGCCGCCGGTGCCGGTTGGGCAACCGGCTGCGGTGCGCTCGACGACCGACGCTTCAGGAACTCGAGGGGCACGAATCCTCTCCCGGCGAATGCTGACCCGCTAATCCTAGCAGCGCCGCTCGGCGGAGCGGGCCCGGCCAACCCCTCAGGCCACGGCGACGTCGCTGGGCAGGCTGGCGTCGATCTCACCCCGCGGCACGAGATCGGGCCGCCGGTCGAGGACGGCGACGAAGAGGGCGAGGTCGTCCCGGAGGTTCCGGGTCGAGAGGAAGTTCCGCCGAACCCGCTCGTGCCCGATCCGGCCGAGCCGGACCCGGAGCGTCGGGTCGCCGAGGAGCTCGAGGCAGGCGGCCGCCGCACCCAGAACGTCGTCGACGAGCCGCCCACAGAGGTTCGGCCCGATCTGAAGCGGGATCCCGCCGACTCGGCCGCCGACGACCGGGACACCCTTCCAGAGCGCTTCGCTCACGGTCAGCCCGAAGCCCTCGCGGATCGACTTCTGGAGGACGACCTCGCTCGCCCGCTGGAAGGCGTTCACCTCCACGGGTCCGACGCCGTCGATGTTCGTCAGGACGTGGAGGTCCTCGTCCTGACCGGCGTGGCGGAGGACGCGCTTGTAGACGTGCCAGCCCTCGGGGTCGTCGGTGGCCATCGATCCGATGAGGACGAGCTGGACGTCCGGAACGCTCGCCTTGACGAGCCGATAGGCGTCGATGACGCCGACGGGGTCCTTCCAGGGATCGAAGCGGCTGACCTGGAGGAGGAGCGGCCGACCCGGATCGACGCCGAAGCGATGAACGACGTCGTCGGCAATCTCGGGCGCGAGGGGCCGGTTCTTCGGCGACAGGGGGTCGATGGACGGCGGGCTCACCGCCACCATCGGTGCCGCGAGGCCGGGGCGAACGTACTCGGGCAGGGAGACGACGACGGCGTCGTAGGGCTCGATCCAGGGCAGGATCGCCGCCCAGGCGGCGGGGTCGGCCGCCGAGAGGTCGATGTGGCAGCGCCAGATCCAGTGCCCTCCGAGCTCGGGACGGAGGGCCCGGATCCCGAGGGGCTGCGGGTCGTGGACGACCACGAGGTCGTACTCCCCATCGAACTCGGCGGCGAGGCGCCGGCTCGTCGCTTCGTAGGCTCGTCGGTGCTCGGCCGTCCAGGCCCGGGCGTCCCCCTGGAGCGCGTTGTGGAGGGCTTTCGTCGCGGCGAAGAAAACCTCGTCGGCGCCGATGACCCGCCACTCGGCGGCGAGCCCCACGTCGGCGAGGAGGGCCGTCAGGGTCGGCAGGATCTCGGCGACGCCGCCGCCGAACTTCGTCGAGTTGAGGTGGAGGACCCGGGCCCCGCGCAGCCGCTCGGCGAGCTCGCCGATGCGGACCAGATCGTCCCGCGGCGCCACCGACGCGTAATCGGCCAGCTGGAGCGGCGGGACGTGGACGACCTCGAACACGGCCTCGACCTCCGATTCGACTCTTGACTGGAGACGCTGGATGTGGAACGCTAACGCCCGTCACTAACGCGCGTTAGTGTGCCGATCGGGCGGTCCCTGTCAAGGGCCGACCGACGGCGATGGGAGCCGAGGAAGGAGGAGCCTCGGTCGTGCCGAGATCGCGACCAACGAGCGCCGACGTCGCCCGCCGAGCCGGGGTCTCCCGGACGACGGTCTCCTTCGTCCTGAACGAGCGCCGCGACGTCCGCCTCCGCCCGGAGACCCGCCGCCGGGTCCTCGCCGCGGCCGCCGAGCTCGGCTACCGACCCCACGGCCCGGCCCGCCAGCTCGCCGTCGGCGAGAGCCAGGCCATCGGCCTCGTCCTCATCCAGCGTCCGGAGCAGATCGCCGCCGACGGCCTCCTCGCCGAAACCCTCCGCGGCCTGGGCGCGGCCGCCCAGGGCGCCGGCTATCGCGTCCTCCTCGAGCCCCACGAGCCGGGGAGCCGGACGTACCTCGACCTCATCGCCGCCAGCCACGTCGACGGCCTCGTCATCTCCGGCCCGCGCTCGGACGACCCCGGGCTCGCCGAGCTGGCCCGGGCCGGGCGGCCGGTCGTCATCCAGGGCGCCGCGCCGGGCGTCGCGTGCCCGAGCGTCGACGTCAACAACGAGGCCGGCGCCCGCCGGGCCGTCGAGCACCTCCTCGAGCTCGGCCACGTCCGGATCGGCTGCATCACGAACGCCCCCCTCGGTTACACCTCGGCCGCCGAACGCCTCG
The DNA here is from genome assembly GCA_034434735.1 of Chloroflexota bacterium. Taxonomy (GTDB): domain Bacteria; phylum Chloroflexota; class Limnocylindria; order Limnocylindrales; family CSP1-4; genus BPIH01. Next base: position 10,868 of record DAOTYQ010000137.1, on the reverse strand, counting down.
CCGGCTATCGTGCCGCCCTCCGGAGCGCCGGCCTGGCCCCGACCGCCGAGCACGTCGCCGAGGGAGCCTTCGATCCGGACAGTGGAGCGACGGCGATGGCGCAGCTCCTCGACGCCGATCCCGACCTGACCGCCGTCTTCGTTGCCAGCGACGTCGTTGCCCTCGGCGCCATGGCCGCCGCCCGCGCCCGGGGCCGGCGGATCCCGGCCGACCTGTCCGTCGTCGGTTTCGACGACATCCCCCTGGCGGCCCACTTCGACCCGCCGCTCACGACGATCCGGGTGCCGGCCTACGACCTCGGCCTCAGCGTCGGTCGAGCCCTCATCGAGCGGATCGCCGGGCGGCCGGTCGCCGAACGAACGCTCCTTCCCATCGACCTCGTCGTCCGCGGGTCCACCGGTCCCCCGCCCCGGCGAGCCCGACGGGGGGAGCGCTGAACCGCCTGTGCCGGCAGGCGGCGAGGAGGACACCGCCCCGGGGCCGTCGGGTCCTGCGGGCCACGGGAGAGAAAGGAGAGACGCACGTGCCGAAACCTGGATTCGTCCGCCTCTTGGCCGTCGCCGCGGCGACCGTCCTCGTGGCGGCCGCCTGTGCACCGGGCCAAGCCGAGAAGAAGGAGGTCACCGTCATCGGGACGTGGGGCGGCTCCGAGCAGGAGTCGTTCCTGGCCATGGTCAAGCCGTGGGAGGACCGGACCGGCAACAAGGTGAAGTACACGGGGACCCGCGACCTCAACGCCGTCCTCTCGACCGGCGTCGCCTCCGGCATCCTGCCCGACCTTGCGGGCCTGCCGGGACCGGGTCAGCTCGTCGAGTGGGCGAAGAAGGGCGCCCTCAAGCCCCTCGACGACGTCATCGACATGAACAAGTACAAGGCCGAGACCTCGTCGGCCTTCGTCGACCTCGGCACCGTCGACGGAAAGGTCTACGGGGTCTTCATCAAGAGCGCCCTCAAGGGGCTCATCTGGTACAACCCGAAGTACTTCAGCGGCCCCGCCCCGACGACCTGGGACGCCGTCATGGCCACCGACTCGGCCCCGGCCCAGGCCCTCTGGTGCGTCGGCCTCGAGTCCGGCGCCGCCTCGGGCTGGCCGGGCACCGACTGGATCGAGGACTTCGTCATCCGCCAGTCCGGACCGCAGGTGTACGACGCCTGGGTTGCCGGCCAGCAGAAGTGGACCTCGCCGGAGATCCGGGCCGCCTTCGAGGCCTTTGGCGAGGTCGTGAAGAAGACCTACGGGGGCGCGAACACGATCAACTCGACCAACTTCGGCGACGCCGGGAACCCGCTCTTCACCGACCCGCCGGGCTGCAAGTTCCACCATCAGGCGAGCTTCATCACCGACTTCTTCAAGAACCAGGGTGGGGCGAAGGAGGGCGACTTCGACTTCTTCCCGATGCCCGACATCAATCCCTCCTACGCCGGTGCCTTCACCGGCGCGGGCGACCTCTTCGGGATGTTCAACGACACGCCGGCCGCCCGCGACCTCATGAAGTACCTCGTCACCGCCGAGGCCCAGCAGATCTGGGTCAGCCGCGGCGGCGCCCTGTCCGGCAACAAGAACGTCACCGATTACCCCGATGACATCTCAAAGCGGTCGGCCGAGATCCTCGCCAACGCCAAGATCTTCCGCTTCGACGCCAGCGACCTCATGCCGACCGAGATGAACGCCGCCTTCTGGAAGGCGATGGTCGACTTCGTCGCCAACCCGAACGACCTCGACAAGATCCTCGCCGACCTCGACTCGGTCCAGGCGAGCGCCTACGGGCAGTAGCACCGGTACCTTCGCCACCGCGGGGAGGCAGTCCGCTGACCTCCCCGCGGTCGGCCGGCTCATCCGGAGGAAGGGTCCATGGACGAACGGCTCCTCACCGCCTTCAGCGTCGTCTTCGGGGTGCCGGCGGCCCTCGTCGGCTACGTCCTCGCCGCGGAGTGGGCGATCGGTCGGCTCCCGGAACGGCGTCAGGGCCAGATCCGGCCGTGGGTCTGGGTCGCCCCAGCGGTCCTCTTCCTCGTCGTCTTCCTCGTCTACCCGACCCTCAACACGGCCGTCCTCTCCTTCCAGGATCGCTTCGGCCAGGCGTTCGTCGGGCTCGACAACTACCTCTACTTCTTCACCAACTCCGAGACGCTCCTCGCCCTCCGGAACAGCCTCCTCTGGGTCGTCTTCATGACGGCCGGCGTCGTCGGGCTCGGCCTCCTCATCGCCGTCCTCGTCGACCGGGTCCGCTACGAGCCCGTCGCCAAGTCGGTCATCTTCGTCCCCCTCGCCATCAGCTTCGTCGCGGCGGCCATCATCTGGGCCTTCATGTACCAGTACCGGACGCCGGGCGAGCCGCAGACGGGGACGCTCAACGCCGTCATCGGTCTCGCCGGCCTCGGCCCGGTGAACTGGCTCCAGACCGAGCCGATCAACAACGGCGCCCTCATCTTCATCGGCGTCTGGATGTGGACCGGCTTCGCCATGGTCATCCTCTCGGCTGGCCTGAAGGGGATCAGCCCCGAGCTCCTCGAGGCGGCGCGGGTCGACGGGGCGAACGAGTGGCAGGTCTTCCGGCAGATCATCCTGCCCCTCTTGATGCCGACCATCTTCGTCGTCGGGACGACGGTCGTCATCACGGCCCTGAAGTCCTTCGACATCGTCTACGCCACGACGAACGGCCTCTTCGGGACCGACACCATCGCCCGCCGGATGTACCACGAGATGTTCGTCGCCAGCCACCTCGGCCGGGCGGCGACGGTCGCCATCGTCCTCCTCCTCGCCATCGTCCCCTTCATGGCCGTGAACATCCGCCGCTTCCGGGAGCAGGAGGCGATCCGATGACCGCCGTCAGCCCGCCGCTCGAGGGTCGGCGGCCGGCCGTCCTCGCCGCCGTCGGCCGGGCCCGTGGTCGGCTCCCGGGTCCGGGGCGCTGGCTCCTCCACGCCGTCATCCTCGGCCTCATGGGCCTGTGGCTCATCCCGACCCTCGGCCTCTTCGTCAACTCCTTCCGCCCGGCGGCCGACGTCGCTCGCTCCGGCTGGTGGACGGCTCTCGCGCCGCCCTGGGACTTCACCCTCGCCAACTACGAGCACGTCCTCGGTCGGCAGGGCCTGGACCACGCCTTCGTGAACAGCCTCTTCATCACGATCCCCTCGACGGTGATCACGATCATGGTCGCCGCCTTCGCCGCCTATGCCTTCGCCTGGATGAGCTTTCCCTTCCGCAACCTCATCTTCGTCGTCATCGTCGGGCTCCTCGTCATCCCCCTCCAGTCGACCTTCATCCCGATCCTGCGGCTCTTCGCCTCGACCGGGATCGCCGGGTCGTTCCTCGCCATCTGGCTCGCCCACACCGGCTACGGCCTGCCCTTCGCCGTCTATCTGCTCCGGAACTACATGGGCGGCCTGCCGCGCGAGGTCTTCGAGTCGGCGGCCATCGACGGGGCGAACCCGACGACGGCCTTCTTCCGGCTCGCCCTGCCGATGAGCGTCCCGGTCCTCGCCTCGCTCGCCATCTTCCAGTTCCTCTTCGTCTGGAACGACCTTCTCGTCGCCCTCATCTACCTCGGGGCAACGCGACCGGAAAACCTGCCGCTCACGGTCGTCGTCGCCAACCTCGTCAACTCCCTCGGCGGCGAGACGCACTTCTTGACGGCGGCGGCCTTCATCACCATGGCCCTCCCGCTCGCCGTCTTCCTCGCCCTCCAGCGCTACTTCGTGCGGGGCATCACCGGCGGCGCCGTCAAGGGCTGATCGAGCCGAACCGGGTCCCGGCGGCCAGGCCTTCCTCGGGGGACGGCGGCCATGCCCACGCCCAGGTTGACGCGGGTGCCCAGGGGGCTAGCGGGGGCCGCTCGTGCTCGGCCTAGCTGCCCTGCTCCAGCTCCGCCAGCCGGCCCGTGATCCGGGCCACTTCGGCGGCGAGCTCCGCCTCTCGGGCCCGCGCTCCGGCCACGATGGCCGTCGGGGCCCGCTCGAGGAAGGCCGGGTTGGCGAGCCGGGCCCGGGCCGCGGCGAGCCGAGTCTCCGCCTCGGCGAGCTCGCGGCGGAGCCGCTCCCGCTCCAGGGCGATGGTCCGCTCGTCGGCGGCGGCTCCACCGACGACGGCCTCCAACGGACCGGCGAGGACCGTCAGGCCGCCGGCCGCCCGGGCGTCGGCGAGGGCGGCAGCGTCGTCGACGATCCGGAGCGGCCCGACCCGGGCGAGCCGTTCGATCGCCCCGGCCAGCGCCGCGACGGTCGCCCGCTGCGGCGCCGGGACGGCGACGACCAGGGGCAGGCGGACCGCCGGCGCGATCCCGGCCTCGATCCGGGCGTTCCGGATCCCCCGGATGAGCTCCAGGACCGGCTCGACCTCCGCCTCGGCGGCCAGGTCGCGCTCGCCGGCCGTCGGCCAGTCGGCGACGATGAGGAGCTCGGGGTCGTCGGCGGCGTGCGGCATCGCCGCCCAGATCGCCTCGGTCACGAAGGGCATGACCGGGTGGAGGAGCCGGAGGTACGTGTCGAGCCCCTCGACGAGGGTCCACCAGGTCGCCTCGCGCTCGGCCGACGTCGCCGCCGGGTCGGTGAGGCGAACCTTCGCCAGCTCGATCGCCCAGTCGCAGTACTCGCCCCAGATCGCCTCGTAGAGGAGACGGGTCAGCTCGCCGAAGGCGAAGTCGGCGATGGCCCGGTCGGCGGCGGCGACGGTGGCGGCGAGCCGCGACCGGAGCCAGCGCTCGGCCGGCCCGAGGACGGCCGGGTCCGGCGGCGTTCGGGGGGCGTCGGCCGGCACCGAAGCCGGCCGGGCGCCGAGGACGAAGCGGGCCGCGTTCCAGAGCTTGTTGGCGAAGTTCCGGGCGTTCTCGAGCTTCGCCCGGCCGAGGCGGCTATCGGCGCCCGGGGCCGTCCCGTGGACGAGGGCGAAGCGGAGGGCGTCGGCCCCGAACTCGTCGATGGTCTCGAGGGGGTCGACGACGTTCCCCTTCGTCTTCGACATCTTCTGGCCGTACGGGTCGCGGACGAGGCCAGAGAGGTAGACGTACCGGAAGGGGACCTCGCCCATGAGTTCGAGGCCGAGCATCATCATCCGGGCGACCCAGAAGAAGATGATGTCGTAGGCCGTCTCCATGACCGTGCTCGGGTAGAAGCGGCGCAGATCGGCCGTCTCCTCCGGCCAGCCGAGGGTCGAGAAGGGCCAGAGCCCCGAGCTGTACCAGGTGTCGAAGATGTCGGGATCCTGCTCGAGCTCGCCCGCCGGCCGAGCGCAGACGGCGCAGGCCGTCGGGCCGGCCGGGTCGTCGGTCACCGTCGTGTGCCCGTCAGGGCAGTACCAGGCCGGGATCCGGTGGCCCCACCAGAGCTGGCGACTGATGTTCCAGTCGCGGATGTTCGTCAGCCAGTGCTCCCAGACGGCCTCGAAGCGGGCCGGGAGGATGATGGTCCGCCGCGAGCGCGTCGCCGCCAGGGCCTGCTCGGCGAGGGGGCCGGTCCGGATGAACCACTGGGTCCGGAGCATCGGCTCGATGACGTCGTTGCTCCGCTGGCAGCGGCCGAGGATGAGCTCGTGCGGGGCGGCCCCGAGGAGGTCGCCGGCGGCCTCGAGATCGCGCAGGATCGCCGTCCGCGCCTCAAAGCGGTCGAGGCCAGCGTACGGTCCGCCGTTCGCGTTCACGCGGCCCTCCTCGTCGAGGACGGCGACGAGGGGAAGGCCGTGCCGACGACCGATCTCGTAGTCCGTCGCGTCGTGGGCCGGGGTGACCTTGACCGCCCCGGTCCCGAAGGCCCGGTCGACGGCGGCGTCGGCGACGATGGGGACCGGCCGCTCGACGAAGGGGATCTGGACGCGGCGGCCGACGAGATGGCGGTAGCGCTCGTCGTCGGGGTGGACGGCGACGGCGGTGTCGCCGAGGATCGTCTCGGGCCGGGTCGTCGCGACGGCGATGGTCTCGTCGGGAAGCGGCCGACCCGCGGCGTCGAGGAGGTGGTAGCGGACGGTCCAGAGGGTCCCTGGTTCGGGGTTGGCGATGACCTCCAGGTCGGACACGCTCGTCCGGCAGCCGGGGCACCAGTTGACGAGGGCCTCGGCTCGGTAGGCGAGGCCGCGCTCGTAGAGGATCCGGAAGCTCGTCCGAACGGCGCGGGCCGAGACCTCGTCCATGGTGAACCGGAGCCGGCTCCAGTCGAGGGAGGCACCGACCCGCCGCTGCTGGGTGAGCATGACCGGCTTCGTCTCCTCGACGAACCGGCGCATCCGCTCGAGGTAGCGTTCCCGGCCCAGGGACGCCCGGCTTTCGCCCTCGGCGGCGAGGATCCGATCCAGGACGACCTGGGCGGCGATAGAGGCGTGATCGAGGCCGGGAAGCCAGAGGGTCGGTCGGCCCTGCATCCGGGCGTGCCGGACCATGAGGTCCTCGACGGTGCTCCGCTGGGCGTGGCCGAGGTGGAGGCTACCGGTCACGTTCGGCGGCGGCTGGATGATGACGAAGGGCTCCTTCGTCGGATCCGCCCGCGAGCCCGCCCCGTCGGGGGCGAAGACGTCCGCCGCCAGCCAGCGCTCGTAGATCGCCGTCTCGAAGTCGGCCGGTCGGTAGGCCTTCGGCAGGCTGGCCCGCCCCGGCCCCGCGGCCGCGGCGGCCGCCTGCGGCCGTGGACTCGCCGTCGTCTCCGTCCTCGTTTCGCCCATGGTCGTCGGTCGTATCCTCGCGCTGGTCGGCCGCGGCGCAGAACCGGCGTCGCTGCCCCGGCCGACGAGAAACCCCGCTCGCCCAGCGGACGAACGGGGTCGTGGTACCACCAGCTGGTTCGAGATCCGGGGGCCGACCGGTCATCCCGGCGACCGCGATCCCGGGTCTCCTCTCGGCGCGCTATCGGGCGCCAGGCGCCGCGGCTCGCGAGCGACCTTCCCGGCCGTGGTACCGCGCGGCTTCCACCGTCCCGCGCTCGCTGGCGGCCCCTTCGGCCGGTACTCCTCTCGGTCAAGGCCGTGGTTCGGGCGAGGATAGCACGTCCTCCAATGTCCGAGCCATCAGCCTCCGACCGGAATGAGCCGCTCGCCGGCGGGGTCGCCCGCTAGGCGCTCTCGCCGCGCTCGGCGAGCCACTCGGCGTAGTTCGTCTCGTCGACGCCCCGCTCGATCTCGTTCTTCGTGAGGAGGAGCGGCGCCCGGCCCTCCCGGATCGTCTCCTCGGTGATGATGCACTTGCGGACCTCCGTCCGCTCCGGGATGTCGAACATGACGTCGAGGAGCGCCTCCTCGACGATGGAGCGCAGGGCCCGGGCCCCCGTCTTGCGCTGGAGGGCGACTTCGGCGGCGGCGGTCAGGGCCCCCTCGGTGAAGACGAGCTCGACCTTGTCGAGACCGAGGAACTTCTGGAACTGGCGGGTGATCGCGTTCTTCGGCTCGGTGAGGACCCGGACGAGGTCCTCGGCGGTGAGCGGGGCGAGGGTGACGACGACCGGCAACCGGCCGACGAACTCGGGGATGAGACCGTACTTGAGGAGATCCTCCGGCATGAGCTTCTCGAGGATCCGGCTCCGGTCCTCCTTCGAGACCGGGGTCTCGGCCCCGAAGCCGATCGCCCGCCGGCCCACCCGCTCCTCGACGATCTTCTCGAGGCCGTCGAAGGCGCCGCCGCAGATGAAGAGGATGTTCGTCGTGTCGATCTGGATGAAATCCTGGTGGGGGTGCTTGCGACCGCCCTGGGGCGGGACGTTGGCGATCGTCCCCTCGAGGATCTTGAGGAGCGCTTGCTGGACCCCCTCGCCAGAGACATCGCGGGTGATCGACGGGTTGTCGGCCTTCCGGGCGATCTTGTCGATCTCGTCGATGTAGACGATCCCCCGCTGGGCCCGGGCGACGTCGAAGTCGGCGGCCTGGATGAGCCGGAGGAGGATGTTCTCGACGTCCTCGCCGACGTAGCCGGCCTCGGTCAGGCTCGTCGCGTCGGCGATGCAGAAGGGGACGTCGAGGACCTTGGCCAGGGTCTGCGCGAGGAGGGTCTTCCCGGAGCCCGTCGGCCCGACGAGGAGGACGTTCGACTTCTGGAGCTCGACGTCGTCGATCTGGTGGCCGGCGTTGACCCGCTTGTAATGGTTGTAGACGGCGACGGAGAGGACCTTCTTCGCCTTCTCCTGGCTGATGACGTACTGGTCGAGGGCGTACTTGATCTGGCGGGGGTTCGGGAGCTTCGGCGTCTGCGGCTTCGGCCGCGGCGACTCGAGGGTCTCCTCCTCGATGATCTCTTGGCAGAGGTTGACGCACTCGTCGCAGATGTAGACGCCCTGGCCGGCGATGAGCTTGCGAACCTGCTCCTGGCTCTTGCCGCAGAAGCTACAGCGGTACGGGACCTTCGGGTTCTTCGTGCTCGAGGTCGACACGGCCGCCCCCTTCCCCTTCCTATTCGTCCTTCGCCTTCTTGGGTACCGGCTCGGGCTCGGCCGACCCGCCGCCAGCGGCCGCCTCGCCCGACGCCGCTGCGGCGGCCGCCTTCTCGGCGTCGTGGTGGATCGCCGTCAGCGAATCCCAGCCGACCGAGTAGACGGCGTCGATGATGCCATAGTCCCGGGCCTCCTCGGGAGACATGAAATAGTCCCGTTCGGTATCCCGGATGATCTTCTCGAGGGGCTGGCCGGTGTGGCGGGCGAGGAGCTCGTGGTTCCGGCGGACGAGGAACTCCCACTCCCGCATCTGGATGATGGCGTCGGGGGCCGAGCCGCGGAAACCCCCCGTCCCCTGGTGGATCATGATCCGACTGTTCGGCAGGGCGTAGCGCTTCCCCTTCGCCCCGGCGGCGAGGAGGACGGCGGCCATGGATGCCGCCATCCCGATGCAGATGGTCGCCACCGGTGCCCGGACGTACTGCATCGTGTCGTAGATGGCGAGGCCGCTCGTGACGACCCCGCCCGGGGAGTTGATGTAGAGGTAGATGTCCTTCTCGGGGTCCTCGGAATCGAGGAAGAGGAGCTGGGCGATGACGAGGTTGGCGACGTGATCCTCGATCGCGTCGCCGAGGAAGATGATCCGCTCCTTGAGGAGCCGGGAGTAGATGTCGTAGGCCCGCTCTCCCCGGCTGGAGCTTTCGATCACCATCGGGACGAGCATTTCCTTTCCTCCAACGGGTCGATGTCGCTTTCGTGGCGCCGCCGGGCGCCCGTCAGTCGGCGGGGTCCCCGCCGGGCTGGGCGACGAGCTCGGGGCCCGTCTCGGCGTGCGCCTCGGCGGCCGGATTCAATTCTCGCGTCTCCTGCCGATCGGCGCCGTCGGAGGCGGGTCGAGTCCGCTCGTCCCGCTCGTCCTCGAGGTGCGGCAGGGGCGGGTGGTCGGGGTGAGCGGCGAGCCAGGCGTCGATGAGGTGCTCGACGACGAGGGACCGCCGGAGGTTGCTCCGGACGAAGGCCCGACCCCGCGCGCTCTCGAGGTAGCGGAGGAGCCGAGGGTTGCTGGCGTAGCGCTCCCGGGCCCGAGCCAGCTCGGCCTCGACCGCCGATTCGGGGACCTCGACCCCCTCGACCTCGGCGATCTTGGAGAGGACGAGGAGGACCTTCGCCCGCTTCTCGGCCCGCGGCCGGAGCTCTTCGACGAGGCGTGCCTCTTCGGCCTCGACGCTCGCCTCGGCGCCGCTCCCCGGCCGGCGCACGCCGGGGGGGAGGACGAGGCCGGTCTTCGGGTCCCGGTTCGGGCCTTCGGCCTCGGGCTCCTGTTCGCGCTGCGCCGCCCGGATCCGAAGGTAGGTTTGGTAGTCGATCCCCTCCCGGGCGAGGGCCGACCGGAGCTCATCCTGCATGAGCTCGAGCTCCTCCTCGACGAGGACCTCGGGGACGTCGACGGTGGCGTTCGCCGTCGCGTACTCGACGATCCGGTCGCCGAAGGTATGCCGGGCTCGGTCGACGGCGTAGCGCTCGAGGCGGGCCCGGATGTCGGCCCGAAGGGCGTCGAGGTCGCCGTACGGGCCGACGGCCTGGGCGAAGGCGTCGTCGAGGGGCGGCAGGACCTTCTCCCGGAGCTCGTGGAGGGTCACGGTGAAGGTGACGCTGGCGCCCGCCAGCTCGGGGTTCGGGTGGTCTTGGGGAATGTTGAGCTCGAAGGTCGTCGTCTCGCCGACCCGGAGCCCGGCGAGGTGGTCCTCGAAGCCCGGCAGGAGCCGCTCCTGGCCGATGATGACCGGGAAGCGCCGGGCCGCGCCGCCCTCCACCGGCTCGCCGTTCCGACGCCCTTCGAACTCGATGACGGCGAGGTCGCCCGGCTGCGCCGCCCGGTCCTCGACAGGCGAGAGGACGGCGTGCTGCTCGCGGAGATCTTCGAGGACGCGCTCGACCCGGCGTTCGTCGACGGGCTCGATCTCGGGGCGGAAGGGGACGTTCTTGTAGTCGCCGAGCTTGACCTCGGGCCGCACTGGGACGGTGGCGCGGAAGACGAGGGGCTTGCCCTCCTCGGCCTGGACGACCTCGACGTTCGCCTGGCCGAGGGGGATGATCTTCGCCTCGACGACGGCAGCCCGGTAGGCCTCCTCGACGAGCTGATCTACCGCCTCGTCGAGGATGGCGCCGGGGCCGAGGACGCGCTCGAGCATCGCCCGGGGCGCCCTGCCGGGCCGAAAGCCGGGGACGCGGGTCCGCTGGCCGAGGCGGCGGACGGCCGCCTCGACGGCTCGGGCGAGCTGCTCGGAGGGGACCTCGATCTCGAGGGTGACCGAGCTCTTCGGGGCTGGGGTGACGGTGACGTTCATCGCCCGGGCAGTATAGGGCGGGAGGTGGGGTGGCGCCGGTCGGGGCGGCGGTGGTGGTGGCGGTGGTGGCGGCGGGCGCGCATCCAGCGATGGCGCCGGAGCGACGGCGTCCGCGCCCGATCGCCGCCGGCCCATCCGCGCCGCTCGGTCGTTTAGGCACGGGACGAATGCCTGCGACGG